>NZ_JBVHIP010000056.1:0-41051 GCF_055560495.1 Kitasatospora sp. NPDC023176
GCAGGGGGTGGCTGCGGAGAGGGGCGTGACGGGTGATTTTCAGACTGCCAACGGCGCCCAACCCCCCACCCACAGAGTCGGCAGTCCGAAAATCACCCAGCCCCCGGAGCAGCCACCCCCGGAACCGCCCCGCCCCCACCCTCCCGAGAGCCCCCCGAACAAACACCACCCCCCAGACGGCCCAGCCCGGTGGCCAGGCCGATGCCCCCCCGGTGGACTGGTGCTCGAAAACCGTCCGGGTCCGTGCAGCAGAGCGGGGAACGAAATGCGTTGGGGAACCGCAGCCGTCGTGGCGGCCGCCGCCGCGGGGGCCGTCGTCCTGGTGGTCGGCCGCCGGGCCTCCGAGCGGATGGTCCGTCCGGGGGCGGGTCCGGGGCCGGGGGGTGCCGGGCCGGATTCCGGTCCCGTGCTGGTGCAGAGCCTGGCCGCCGGCCGGGTCACCTTCAGCCGCCGTCCGGAGAGTCTGCGGCCCGGCCGGTGGGCGGTCGAGTGGGACGGCGGCGGGCACGCGGTGGTGGAGGAGGTCCTGCACCGGGACGAGCAGGGTGTCACCCGCCGGCTGGTCCGGGCCGACCGGGGCACCCTGACGCCCGGCACCGAGGTCCGCTTCACTCCGCGCGTGCACCTGGGCGATCCCACCCGGGCGCTCGGTCTGGCCTTCACCGACACCGCCGTCGACGGCGAGCTCGGCGCGCTGCCCGCCTGGTGGCTGGACGGCAGGCGCGGGACCTGGGTGATCCTGGTGCACGGCCCGGAGGCCGACCGCCAGCAGACCCTCCCGGTGCTGCCGGTCCTGCACCGCCTGGGCCTGCCCGCGCTGGCGGTCACCTACCGCGGTGACGAGGGCGCCCCGGCCTCGCCGGACGGCTACAGCCACTTCGGCGAGACCGAGTGGCGGGACGTCGAGTCGGCGGTGCGGCTGGCGCTGGACAACGGCGCGGGCCGGGTGATCCTCTACGGCTGGTCGGTGGGCGCCACCACGGTGCTGCAGACGGCGGCGCGTTCTGCCTGGGCGCACGCGATCAGCGGGATCGTCCTCGACTCGCCGGTCCTGGACCTTCCGGTCGCCGCCCGCCGGGACGCCGTCCGGGCCGGTTTCACCGGGGTCGCCGCCGAGTTGGGCGCGCTGGCCGCGGAGGGCCGCACCGGCGTCGACCTGGCGGACTTCTCCCGCCTCGCCGAGGGGACGGACCTGCGGGCGCCGACCCTGATCCTGCACAGCCCCGACGACCGGATCGCGCCCTTCGGCACGGTGGAGCGCCTGGCCGCCGCCCGGCATGACGTGGTGAGCCTCCAGCGCTTCCCCGGGGCCGAGCACGCCGCGCTCTGGAACTCGGCCCCGGACCACTACACCGAGCTCCTCCGGCGCTGGCTCACCCCGCTGCTCTGACCAAGCGGCCAGCCGCCGCTGCTCTGACCAGGCGGCCGGCCGCCGCCAGGAGAGCGATCGCCACACCGGAAGTCGGCCGGTCCGACTTCCGGTGCGCCGCCACGTTCCCGTCGGCAGCCGCCGGCTGGCCGGATTCCAGCCCTCCGTTTCCGCCGCGACCGGCCCCCGCACCGTCGCGGAACCCCGTCCCAGTACGGAGTGTGACCGCGCGGACGGGCAGTGCGACGCCCCGCCGCCACCCTGGCATGCCCCCGCCACCCGTTTCCGGCCAGGCGGTTTGCCGCTGTTGCCCGGTCTTGCGGAGGTGCCGTCGCCAGTCGCGCGGGCGTACGGACAACCGGATGTGACAGAAGGCCCATGCAAGGGGAAGACTGCCGGACGTGACGTCTCGGAACCCGCGCGACCGTGATGCCCCGCTCCCGCCGACGATCGGTACCGGTGCGACGGTGACCCGTCTCCCCGGTACGGCCCAGCGGCCATCCGGCGGCAGGCCGGGCGGGGCCGGTGTACCCCGGCGACGAGGGCCCGCCCCGGCGCCCGGCCGGGGCCGGGTTCCGATGCCGGAAGGCTTCCCCGCGCCGGCCGAGCTGGCGCCGCTGGCCCGTCGGATGCTGGTGGACGCCGTCCGGATCGCCCGCTGGGCCGGGGAGCTGGCGGAGGTCGACAAGCGCGGCGAGCTGCTCCCGGACGACGCCCGGGCGGCCGGTCGCGCGCTGGCCATGACGGTCGGCGCGGCGGCCAAGGCGTGGGGCCAGGCGCTGCTGGTGGGCCTGGTGGAGGCCCGGGACGGCGGAGCCGGCCCCGGCTGGCGCCTGCACGCCTGGGAGCACGACGACGAGGCCGTGGTGCGCGGCTGGTCCGGGCTGTTCGACGCCTGGACGCTGCTCGCCCCGGTGCCGCCCGCCGCGCTGCGCGGGGTGTTCGCCGTCCTGGCCGGCCAGGCCGTGGACCAGGCCCCGCAGCTGCTGTCCTTCCTGCACCTGGTGGACGGCCCGGTGCCCGAGAGCGAGCTGCTGGAGCTGCTGCGCCGCGGTCTGGACGAGCGCCGGGTCGGCGCGGCCCTCGGCGGCCCGGGCCTGTCGCCCGTGCCGCACGCCGCCTCGGCCGTCTCGGCCGTGCGCGGCACCTGCCGCGCGCCGCAGATCGACACCCCGGCCGCGCCCTCCGACGTGGCCGCCGTCCTGGACTGGATGCTGGACGGCCTGGCGGCGGTCGGCGCCGTGGTGCGCCGCAACGACGCCGCCGAGCTGTCCCCGCTGGGCCACTGGGCGGTGCGGGCGAAGCTGGAGGAGATCTGCACGGTCGCCCAGACCGCGGCCGGGCACATCGAACAGAGCGCCTTCGAGCTGCTGAACGCCTGCGCGGACTACTCGCCGGGCCCGGCCCGGGCGGAGTTCCGGGCCTGGGTGGCGGCCCGTCCGGCGGACCGCGCGGTGGCCGAGCTGCTGGACGCCGCCCAGGGCGATGACGCGCTGGTGCGCGGACTGGCCTTCGAGGCGCTGCGGGTGGCCGGCGGGCCGGCCGAGCAGGCGGTGCGGGCGGCGGTGGACGAGCCGGTGCTGCGCCCGTACGCGCTGCTGTGGCTGGCCGAGCGCGCCGACGAGGGGGTCGCCCCGGCGGACGTGCTGGGCGCCGAGGACGCGGCCTGGCTGTGGGTGGACACCGCGGCCGCGGTGCTGGACCACGGGGAGACGGAGCTGCTGGTGGGCCATGTCGAGGGCGCCTCGGCGGGCGATCCGGTGCGGCTGTTCGCCCGGGCCCGGCAGTCGGGGCACCCGCGGGCGGCCTCGGTGCTGACGGCGGTCTCCGGCGTGCACCCGGATCCGGGCGTGGCCCGGGCGGCCCGCCGTTCGGCCTTCAGCGTCCACACCGGCGGCGCGTAGCCTTCTCCGAGCACGGCAGAAGGGCCCGGAACCACCAGGTTCCGGGCCCTTCTGTCACATACAGCGGGTGCTCAGCCGAGCCGCGACTCCGCCCGCCGGGCGCGGACGTCGCCGACCTTCTGCCCGACCTTGCGCCGGATGACCAGCAGCGGCGCCATCGCGGCGAGCGTGATCTGGGCGAACGCGCCGACGTGCATCAGGGTGTCGCCACCGGGCAGCCCGGTCGCCCAGGCGGCCAGGCAGCCGATCGCCACGACGACCCAGCAGAGCGTGGCGGTGGCCAGCAGCCCCTGGGGCTTCGGGTACTCGATCCGGCTGACCATGAGGTACGCGGCGCCGAAGATGGCGAGCAGACCGGGCAGGAACGGCGGGTCGAGCAGCACGATGGCGATGACCGTCATCGCGCCCATCGGGCAGGGCATGCCCTGGAACACCCCGGGCCGCATCTTGACGGCCGAGAAGCGGGCCAGCCGCAGGACCACCGCGAGCAGCACGGTCAGCGCGATCAGCGCCGACAGCTTGGTGTTGGAGCCCTGGGAGACCATGCCCCAGACCGCGACGAAGTAGGCCGGCGCGATGCCGAAGCTGATCAGGTCGGCCAGGTTGTCCAGTTCCGCTCCGAGGGCGGAGGAGCGGAGCTTCCGCGCCACCAGTCCGTCGAAGAGGTCGCACATCGAGCCGATCAGCAGCAGCGTCACCGCGGTGGCGGCGCTGTGCCGGTCCGGAGCGGCGTCCGGGTTGGTGATGTGCGGGACCAGGACCCCGGTGGTGATCGAGTAGATCGCCAGGAAGCCGCAGACGGCGTTCCCCAGGGTCAGGAAGTCGGCGGTGGACAGGTGCTGGGGGGAGCGCGGGGCCCGCAGTTCGCGGTCGCGCGCCCAGCGGCGGCGGCGCAGGGCCGTCTCCTCGTCGTCCAGGCCGACGATTGTTTCAGGATCAGTCACGGTCAAGGCGTGTCACCCCGGCTGTGGTCTTCTGGCCGACCTCGACGCCGACCTCGACGCCGGCCGGCAGGTAGGTGTCGACCCGGGAGCCGAACCGGATCAGGCCGATCCGGTCGCCCTGCTCGACCTTGGTTCCGGCGGCCACGTACGGCACGATGCGACGGGCCACGGCCCCCGCGATCTGCACCATCTCGATGTCGCCGAGCTCGGTGTCGAAGTGCCAGACGACCCGCTCGTTCTGGTCGCTGTCCTTGTTGAACGCCGGGACGAAGCCGCCCGCGACGTGCTCGACCGACGTCACCGTGCCCGGCAGGGGCGCGCGGTTGACGTGGACGTTCAGCGGGCTCATGAAGATCGCGACCCGGGTGCGGCCGTCCGGCCAGGCGTCGATGCTCTGGACCACGCCGTCGGCGGGGGAGATGACTCTGCCCGTGCCGATCTCACGCTCGGGGTCGCGGAAGAACCACAGCATGCCCGCGCCGAGCGCGCAGGCCGGTACCGCCGCCAGGGCCCACTTGCCGCTGCGCCGGGTGAGGGCGGTGGTCACGGCGGCCGTGGCGAGGGTGGGGACGAACCAGGGGGTGGCTCCGCGCGCGATGGTCACGCGGGGTCGCCGACCGGCCGTCGGGGCTGCGAGGGCATCGCGGTCCGTGCCGGAGGTGTGCGGGGACGGGCTGATGGGCATCGAGAACCTTTGTCGCGGGGGATCATGGCCGCTGGACGGGGGCCACCGCGGGATCGGTAATAGAAGGGACGGCTTGCTGTCCCGGTGGATGCTATCGGGAGCACACGGTCGGTGGGCAACCCGCCTGCTCGTTCATGTGTCCGGTGGGAGTGCGTACGCGCATCCCGCCTCTACGACCGTAGCTCGCCCCGGTCCGGTTCCCAAGGGACCGGACAGGGCTGGTGACTCTTGTCTCAACAGGCGGGCGGTCGAAACCCGGTGGGGGACACGGCCCGTACCGGGTGGAAGAAGGTGTACGGAAGCGGCCGCAGGGCGCGTCGCTGCAGCTGTGCGCCCTGCGGCCGCTGGGTGGAGGCCGTGCCGGACCGCGGCGGACCAGGCCGGGTCCGTGACGTGGCACGGCACTCTGCCGGGACGGGCCCGCACGCCCGTCGACCGGCGGTTCGGAGGGGGCCGCCCGTCAATCGGGGCGGCCCCGCAATCACTCGGCGGTCCCCCCGCTCACCCGGTGGGCGCGGAGGACCGGGCCGTCGACCGGCCGGTCACTCGGCGATCTTGTACTCCTCCAGGAGTCGGCGCCCGACGATCATCTTCTGGATCTCCGCAGTTCCTTCACCGATGAGCAGCATCGGGGCCTCGCGGTAGAGGCGCTCGATCTCGTACTCCTTGGAGAAGCCGTAGCCGCCGTGGATCCGGAAGGCGTCCTCGACGACCTCCTTGCAGTACTCCGAGGCCAGGTACTTGGCCATGCCCGCTTCGAGGTCGTTGCGCTCGCCGCTGTCCTTCTTGCGGGCGGCCATGACCATCATCTGGTGGGCGGCCTCGACCTTGGTGGCCATCTCGGCGAGTTTGAACTGGATCGCCTGGTGCTCGGCGATCTTCTTGCCGAAGGTGGAGCGCTGCTGGGCGTAGGAGATGCCGAGCTCGAAGGCGCGGCGGGCGACGCCGCAGCCGCGGGCGGCGACGTTGACCCGGCCGACCTCGACGCCGTCCATCATCTGGTAGAAGCCGCGGCCCGGGACGCCGCCGAGGACGCGGTCGGCCGGAATCCGCACGTCCTGCAGCACCAGCTCGGTGGTGTCGACGCCCTTGTAGCCCATC
Source organism: Kitasatospora sp. NPDC023176 (assembly GCF_055560495.1). Taxonomy (NCBI): domain Bacteria; kingdom Bacillati; phylum Actinomycetota; class Actinomycetes; order Kitasatosporales; family Streptomycetaceae; genus Kitasatospora; species Kitasatospora sp. NPDC023176. Next base: position 6,004 of record NZ_JBVHIP010000056.1, read on the forward strand.
TTCTCGATCTTCCCGGGCACGGTGAGGCCGGGGACGGTCGGGTTCGGGCCGAAGCCGGCCGTCTTCTCGATCAGGAAGGTGGTCATGTTCTTGTACGGGCTGCTGCCGCCCTCGTCGGTCTTGCAGAGGACCGCGACGAGGGTGGAGGTGCCGCCGTTGGTGAGCCACATCTTCTGGCCGTTGAGGACGTAGAACTCCCCGTCCTTGACACCCTTGGTGGAGATGGCCGAAACGTCGGAGCCGAGGCCGGGCTCGGACATCGAGAAGGCGCCGCGGATTTCGCCGGCGGCCATCCTCGGCAGGAAGTGGTCCTTCTGCTCCTGGGTGCCGTGGGCGTTGATCATGTGCGCCACGATGAAGTGGGTGTTGACGATGCCGGAGACCGACATCCAGCCGCGGGCGATCTCCTCGACCACCAGGGCGTAGGTGAGCAGGGACTCGCCCAGGCCCCCGTACTCCTCGGGGATGGTGAGGCCGAACAGCCCGAGCTGCTTCATGCCCTCGACGATGGCGGTCGGGTACTCGTCCTTGTGCTCCAGCTCGGTCGCGACCGGAATGATCTCCTTGTCGACGAAATCCCGCACGGTGGCGAGGATGTCCCGCTGGATCTCGGTGAGGCCGTCGGTCTGTGCGAGGCGTCCCATCGTGCGGCTCCGGAATGTCTGAAAGGGCGGGGGGGGGGATTTCCGGGGGCCCTGCCGGCGTGGCTGCGACAGCAGGGCCCCCGACCGGGTGGGGGTCGGCCGATGACGGCGGCCTCCCCGTCCGGGGTCTATCGGGGTGGCCCCTCTAGAGGGGAGTGGTTCAGGAAAGCGGCTCAGGCCGGCCGGGCTGCTCGCCGCCGCGCTCCTTGATGTACGTCGCGGTCGGCACCATCACCTTGCGCCGGAAGACGCAGACGACCGTGCCGTCCTGCTTGTACCCCTTGGTCTCGACGTACACGATGCCGCGGTCGTCCTTGGACTTGGACGGCCACTTGTCCAGGACGGTCGTCTCGCCGTAGAGGGTGTCGCCGTGGAAGGTCGGCGCGATGTGGCGCAGCGACTCGATCTCCAGGTTGGCGATCGCCTTGCCGGAGACGTCCGGGACGGACATGCCGAGCAGCAGCGAGTAGATGTAGTTGCCCACCACGACGTTGCGGCCGAAGTCGGTCGTCTTCTCCGCGTAGTTGGTGTCCATGTGGAGCGGGTGGTGGTTCATGGTGAGCAGGCAGAAGAGGTGGTCGTCGTACTCGGTGACGGTCTTCCCGGGCCAGTGCTTGTAGACCGCGCCGACCTCGAACTCCTCGTAGGTGCGTCCGAACTGCATGGCTCAGCTCTCCGGGATCTCGAACTTGGTGGTGCGCTGCATGCCGGCGGCCCGGCCCTTGCCGGAGATGACCAGGGCCATCTTGCGGCTGGCCTCGTCGATCATCTCGTCGCCGAGCATCGCGGAGCCCTTGGCGCCGCCCGCCTCGGAGGTGCAGTAGTCGTAGGCGTCGAGGATCAGCTCGGCGTGGTCGTAGTCCTCCTGCGAGGGCGAGTAGATCTCGTTCGCGGCGGCGACCTGGTCCGGGTGCAGCACCCACTTGCCGTCGAAGCCGAGGGCGGCGGAGCGGCCGGCGACCTCGCGGTAGCCCTCCTGGTTGCGGATCTGCAGGTACGGGCCGTCGATCGCCTGGAGGTCGTTGGCGCGGGCGGCCATCAGGATGCGCATCAGGATGTAGTGGTAGGCGTCGGCGTTGTAGCCGGGCGGCTGCTCGCCGACCACCAGGGACTTCATGTTGATCGAGGCCATGAAGTCGGCCGGGCCGAAGATGATCGTCTCCAGCCGGGGCGAGGCCTCGGCGATGGCGTCGACGTTGATCAGGCCCTTGGCGTTCTCGATCTGCGCCTCGATGCCGATCTTGCCGACCTCGAAGCCCATGGTCTTCTCGATCTGGGTGAGCAGGAGGTCGAGCGCCTTGACCTGCTCGGCGTCCTGGACCTTCGGCAGCATGATGCAGTCGAGGTTGGGGCCGGCGCCCTCGACGACGGTGATCACGTCGCGGTAGGTCCAGTGGGTGGTCCAGTCGTTGACGCGCACGACGCGGGTCTTGCCGCCCCAGTCGCCGTTGTTCAGCGCGTCGACGATGGTGTGGCGGGCGCTCTCCTTGACCAGCGGGGCGCAGGCGTCCTCGAGGTCGAGGAAGACCTGGTCGGCCGGGAGGCCCTGGGCCTTCTCCAGGAAGCGCAGGTTGCTGCCCGGTACGGCGAGGCAGGAGCGGCGGGGGCGCAGGCGGTTGACGGCAGTCATAAGAGTGGAGGGTTCCTTCCCAGTGGTCAGCTGGTCAGCTGGTCAGTTCGTGGCCGCGGTCGGTGCGGGCGTCCACGGCTGGAGCCGGTTGGCCAGCCGGATCTCGTCCACGATCCGGCCGATGATGGTGGTGATGCCGAAGTCCTTCGGGGTGAACACGGCGGCGACGCCGACGGCCTTCAGGGCCTCGCCGTCCGCTGCCGGGATGATGCCACCCACGATCACCGGGACATCCTCCACCCCGGCGCGGCGCAGCCGCTTCAGGACGTCGGGCACCAGCTCGGTGTGCGCGCCGGAGAGGATGGACAGACCCACGCAGTGCACGTCCTCCGCCACCGCGGCGGAGACGATCTGCTCCGGGGTGAGCCGGATGCCCTGGTAGACCACCTCGAACCCGGCGTCGCGGGCCCGGACGGCGATCTGCTCGGCGCCGTTGGAGTGCCCGTCCAGGCCGGGCTTGCCGACCAGCAGGCGCAGCTTGCCGGCGCCCAGTTCCTCGGCGGTGGCGGCGACGGCGGCGCGGACCTGCTCCAGCTCCCCGCCGGGCTCGGCGGCGACCGCGACGGGCGCGCCGCCCACGCCGGTGGGGGCGCGGTACTCGCCGAACACCTCGCGCAGGGCGAAGGACCACTCGCCGGTGGTGACACCGGCCCGGGCGCAGGCGAGGGTGGCCGGCATCAGGTTGGCCCCGGTGGCGGCGACGGCCTTGAGCTCGGCCAGCGCCTCCTGGGCGGCGGCCTCGTCGCGGCCGGCCCGCCAGGCCTCCAGGGCGGCGAGCACGGACTGCTCGGAGGCCGGGTCGACGACCATGATCGCGGTGTCGAGGTCGGCGGTGAGCGGGCTGGGCTCGGTGGTGTCGAAGCAGTTGACACCGATGATCTTGTCCTCGCCGGACTCGATCCGGGCCCGGCGGGCGGCGTGCGAGGCGACCAGGTTGGACTTGAGGTAGCCGGACTCGACGGCCGGGATCACCCCGCCCATTTCCATCACCTTGGCGATCTCCGCCTCGGCGCCGGCCAGCAGCGCGGCGGTCTTGGTCTCGATCACCTCGGAGCCGTTGAAGATGTCGCCGTACTCCAGCAGGTCCGACTCGTAGGCCAGCACCTGCTGGATCCGCAGCGACCACTGCTGGTCCCAGGGCCGCGGCAGCCCCAACGCCTCGTTCCAGGCGGGGAGTTGGACGGCCCGGGCGCGGGCGTCCTTGGAGAGGGTGACGGCCAGCATCTCCAGGACGATCCGCTGGACGTTGTTCTCCGGCTGGGCCTCGGTCAGCCCGAGCGAGTTGACCTGGACGCCGTAGCGGAAGCGGCGCTGCTTGGGGTCGGTGACGCCGTAGCGCTCCAGCGTGACCTTCTCCCAGAGCTGGGCGAAGGCGCGCATCTTGCACATCTCCTCGACGAAGCGCACGCCGGCGTTGACGAAGAAGGAGATCCGGGCGACCACGTCGCCCATCCGCTCGGCGGGCACCTGCCCGGAGTCGCGGACGGCGTCGAGCACCGAGATGGCGGTGCACATCGCGTAGGCGATCTCCTGGACGGGCGTGGCCCCGGCCTCCTGCAGGTGGTAGCTGCAGATGTTGATCGGGTTCCACTTGGGGATGTTGCCGACCGTGTAGGCGATCATGTCGGTGATCAGGCGCACCGACGGGCCGGGCGGGAAGACGTGCGTCCCGCGCGACAGGTACTCCTTGACGATGTCGTTCTGGGTGGTGCCGGTGAGCTTGGCGATGTCGGCGCCCTGCTCCTCGGCGACCACCTGGTAGAGCGCCAGCAGCCACATCGCGGTGGCGTTGATCGTCATGGAGGTGTTGGTCTGTTCGAGCGGGATGCCGTCGAACAGGGCGCGCATGTCGCCGACGTGGCCGACCGGGACGCCGACCCGGCCCACCTCGCCGCGGGCGAGGATGTGGTCGGAGTCGTAGCCGGTCTGGGTCGGCAGGTCGAAGGCGACGGACAGACCGGTCTGGCCCTTCGCCAGGTTCCGCCGGTAGAGCGCGTTGGAGTCGCTCGCGGTGGAGTGGCCGGCGTAGGTGCGCATCAGCCAGGGGCGGTCGCGCTTCTGGGGCTCGGTCATCGGAGTCGTCTCACACGTTCCGGCTCGACTGGATGTTCCGCTCGTCAACCTCGCGGAAGAGGTTGATGGCCGGCAGGTGCTTCTCGCGCAGCTCCTGGTCGCGGACGCCCAGGCCCGCCTCGGGGGCCAGGCAGAGCACGCCGACCTTGCCCTGGTGCTTGTTGTGGTGCACGTCCAGGGCGGCCTGGCCGGTCTCCTCCAGGGAGTAGACCTTGGAGAGGGTCGGGTGGATCTTGCCCTTGGCGACCAGGCGGTTGGCCTCGTAGGCTTCGCGGTAGTTGGCGAAGTGCGAGCCGACGATCCGCTTGAGCGACATCCACAGGTAGCGGTTGTCGTACTGGTGCATGTAGCCGGAGGTGGAGGCGCAGGTGACGATGGTGCCGCCCTTGCGGGTGACGTACACCGAGGCGCCGAAGGTCTCGCGGCCCGGGTGCTCGAAGACGATGTCGACGTCCTCGCCGCCGGTGAACTCGCGGATCTTCCCGCCCAGGCGCTTCCACTCGCGCGGGTCCTGGTTGTTCTCGTCCTTCCAGAACCGGTAGCCCTCGGCCGAGCGGTCGATGATCGCCTCGGCGCCCATGGCGCGGCAGATGTCGGCCTTGGCCTCGCTGGAGACCACGCAGATCGGGGTGGCGCCGCCGGCCAGCGCGTACTGGGTGGCGTACGAGCCGAGGCCGCCGCTGGCACCCCAGATCAGCACGTTGTCGCCCTGCTTCATGCCGGCGCCGTTGCGCGAGACCAGCTGGCGGTACGCGGTGGAGTTGACCAGACCGGGGGAGGCGGCCTCCTCCCAGGTGAGGTGCTTGGGCTTGGGCAGCAGCTGGTTGGTCTTCACCAGGGCGATCTGGGCCAGGCCGCCGAAGTTGGTCTCGAAGCCCCAGATGCGCTGCTCCGGGTCCATCATCGTGTCGTTGTGGCCGTCCGGGGACTCCAGCTCGACCGAGAGGCAGTGGGCGACGACCTGGTCGCCGGGCTTCCACGAGTTGACGCCGGCGCCGGTGCGCAGCACCACGCCCGCGAGGTCGGAGCCGAGCACGTGGTACGGCAGGTCGTGGCGCTTGGTGAGCGGCGACAGCCGGCCGTAGCGCTCCAGGAAGCCGAAGGTGGAGACCGGCTCGAAGATCGAACTCCACACGGTGTTGTAGTTCACCGAGCTGGCCATGACGGCGACCAGGGCCTCGCCGGGGCCCAGCTCCGGCAGGGCGACGTCGTCGAGGTGAAGGGACTTGCGGGGGTCCTTGTCGCGGCTGTCGAGGCCGGCGAACATCTGCTCCTCGTCCTTGTGGAGCGTGACCGCCCGGTAGGACTCGGGGAGCTTGATTGCCGCGAAGTCCGCCGACGTGGCGTCGGAGCTGAGGATCGCGTCGAGGATTTCCTGCATGGCTGCCTCCGAAGGCGTACCTGTGCGAGGGTCACAGGGCGTCTGGGGGAGCCGGGAGCGGACACCGGCTTCGCTGAGGTGGGTGGTTGGCGGTCAGGCGGTCGCCCGGTGGTGGTCCGGGCGGGTCTGCACTGCTGTGTGGCACTGCTGGTCTGGCATCGTTCCCGGGGTGTGGGAACGCCGGACGACGGCGCGCCGAGGTGGGGAGCCGCGGCGCCGCGACTGGTGAGTAACAAGGTAGTGGCACCCTGTGCCACTCGTAAAGACACCGGGTGTCAGCAATTCCGACACTCCGGAAGGGTGCGTGACGCGCGTGGAGCGGGTATGCCGAGGGCCCGCGCCGACGGTTCGGCGCGGGCCCTCAATATGCCTCTGAGCTGGGGTTGTCGACCCCTCAGCGGTCCCGGGCGCTGCTCAGCGCGGCTCGGATGCTGTCCACCACGACATCCAGCGGAGCATCCGTCCGGGCGACTGTGATGAGTACCTCACCTCCAGGGCTGGCACTCAGTGCGCTCTCCGCCACCCCATTCTCGGGCATCCCACTGGCACCGGGTGCCACCACCGAACCCCGGCGTCTGGCACCCGGAGAGCTGGCCGCCCAGAAGGTCCGCCGGATCACCTCGAAGGAGTGGTCCAGCTGCGCCTCCACGTCACCGCGGCCGCCGGCCCGCAGCCAGCGCCGCAGCACGTGGTTGTGCGCCGCGACGACCGCCGCCGCCGACACCTCGGCCAGCATCGAGTCGTCCTCGCCGCCGCGCTGCCAGCCCGACGGGATGGGCTCGCCGGTGTCGAAACGGCCCAGCAGGTAGCGGGTGAACAGCCGCTCGTACCGGGCCACCACGGCGATCTCGCGCTCGCGCAGCGCCGGGACCTGACGGATCAGCTGGTACCGCGCGACCGACACCCCCGGGGTGGAGGCGTACATCCGCAGCACCTCCTTGATGCCGCGGCACACCACGTCCAGCGGGTGCTCCTCCGGCTCGGCGCTGGCCAGCAGGTCGGCCACCCGGACCAGGGTGTCGTCGTGGTCGGGGAAGATCGCCTCCTCCTTCGACCGGAAGTACCGGAAGAAGGTGCGCCGGGCCACCCCGGCGGCCGCGGCGATCTGGTCGACCGTGGTCTCCTCGTAGCCCTGCGAGGCGAACAGCTCCATCGCGGCCGCGGCCAGGTCCTGGCGCATCTGCTGGCGCTGCGCCGCTGCCCGGCGGCTGCCCGGGCCGGCCTCCGACCCGGTGCCCGCGGACGGGCCGGCCGTGCGGTCGGTGCCGCGCGGTCCGGCGGATTGCTGCGCAGTGGCTGACTGAACCCGATCCATGTCCGGAACGCTACACGGCCCGGGTGGGGCGCCCGCGGCCCTTCCCCTGCGTACCGGCGTGACCGGGCCGGTCACGGCCGGTCTCGGCCAGCGCGCGGACACCGCCCCCGGGGTCCAGCCGGGGGGCCCGGCGCCGTACGGCGCGGTGCCGTTGCCGTAGGCCGCGCCGTTGCCGTGGGGCGCGGCCCCGGCACCGTACGGGCCCGGACCGGTCTCGTACGGCAGTTGCTCGCCCCCGGCCCGTGAGGTGCTCACCGGCGCGCGTGGTCGCGGAAGCCGCGACCGGTCTTGCGGCCCAGGCAGCCGGCCGCCACCAGGTGCTCCAGCAGCGGGGCCGCGGCCAGGCCCGGCTCCCGGAACTCCTGGTGCAGCACCTGCTCGATGGTCAGCGAGACGTCCAGCCCGACCACGTCCAGCAGCTCGAACGGGCCCATCGGGTAGCCGCAGCCCAGCTTCATCGCGGTGTCGATGTCGTCCACCGTCGCGTAGTGCTCCTGGAGCATCCGCACCGCGTCGTTCAGGTACGGGAACAGCAGCGCGTTGACGATGAAACCGGCCCGGTCGCCGCACTCCACCGGGTGCTTGCGCACCTTCGCGGTCAGCTCCAGCACCGTCGCGGTGACGTCCGGCGCGGTCAGCACCGTGGAGACCACCTCGACCAGCTTCATCGCCGGGGCCGGGTTGAAGAAGTGCATGCCGATCACGTCCTGCGGCCGGGAGGTGGCCGTCGCGCAGCTGATCACCGGCAGCGAGGAGGTGGTGGTGGCGAGCACCGCGCCCGGGCGGACGATCTTGTCCAGGGTGGCGAACAGCTCCCGCTTGACCGCCAGGTCCTCGGCGACCGCCTCGACCACCAGGTCCACCTCGGCCAGCTCGGAGTACTGGCCGACCGGGGTGACCAGCGCCAGCGCGGCGTCCCGCTGCTCCCCGCTCAGCCGGCCCTTGGCCACCGAGCGCTCCAGCGACTTCGCCAGCTGCGCCCTGGCCTTCTCGGCCTTCTCCTGACTGCGGGCGGCCAGCAGCACCGGGTGCCCGGCCTTGGCGAACACCTCGGCAATGCCGGTGGCCATCGTGCCGGAGCCGCAGACGCCGACGGTGCGCACGGTGCGGCCGGGCACCTTCGGGCGGGCCGGGCCGGTCGCCGCGTCCACCGCCCTGGACGAGCCCGGCGCCTCGTAGGTGTAGAAGCCGCGCCCGGACTTGCGGCCCAGCAGCCCGGCCGAGACCAGCTGGCCGAGGATCGGCGCGGGCGCGTGCAGCCGGTCGCGGGACTGCTCGTACATCGCCTCCAGCACGGTGCGCGCGGTGTCCACGCCGATCAGGTCGAGCAGCGCCAGCGGGCCCATCGGCAGGCCGCAGCCGAGCCGCATCGCGGCGTCGATGTCCTCCCGGGAGGCGTACTTGGACTCGTACATCGCGGCGGCCTGGTTCAGGTAGGCGAACAGCAGGCCATTCACCACGAAGCCGGCCCGGTCGCCCGCCGCCACCGGCTCCTTGCCCAGGTCGCGGGCGAAGGCGGCGGCGTCCTCGGCGGTCTGCGGGGAGGTCAGCACGGTGCGGACCACCTCGACCAGCTTCATGCTGTGCACCGGGTTGAAGAAGTGCAGGCCGAGCACCCGCTCCGGGCGGGCGGTCGCCGCCGCGATCCGGGTCACCGACAGGGCGGTGGTGCCGGTGGCCAGCACGGTGCTCTCCGGGCAGATCCGGTCCAGCTCGGCGAAGACCTCCCGCTTCAGCTCCAGCTGCTCGGGGACCTCCTCGATCACCAGGTCCGCCTCGGCGGCGGCCGCCAGCGCGTGCCCGACCGAGATCCGGGCCAGCAGCGCGGTGCGCTCCTCGGCGGTGAACCGCTCCCGGTCGACCGCGTGCGCGGTCGCCTCCTCGATCCGGGCCAGCGCCCGGGCGGCGGAGTCCTCGGTGGCCTCGATGCCGATCACCCGGCGGCCGCTCCTGGCGACCGCCACCGCGACGCCGGCACCCATCGTGCCGAGGCCGACGACGGCCACGGTGGGGAAGGGACGCTCCATCTGTCCTGACTCCTAGTCATGAAGGGCCCGCGCGTGCTCCGGCGGGCAGGCCGCCGCACCCGTCGACGGGACGGGGGCGGCCGCCGCCGGAGGAGGGTCCACGCGCGGGGGCTTGGGGAGATGACGGGTTCCGGCAGACCCGGGCAGCGGCCGGTCCGCTCCGGCCGAACTGCGGGGTGCCGTGGTGCTCAGGCGCTCGAAGGTGAAGGAAGCGGCGCTGATACGAGGAGAGAGACCCGGCCTGCCGCGGTTCGCGGCACCGGCCGGTGAAGGCGCACCGCGCGGGCGCCGCAGACACGACGACCCGCGACCGCCCGCCGGTGCGGCTCCCGAAGCCCGGCAGAGGTGCGTGTCCGGCCACTGTAGCGAAGCTACTCACCGGTAGGAAGGGGTCGGAGGCGGAAAACCGTGCGGGCCGGGGGCCGCTCCACCCCCGGCGGCCCGGCCCGGGGAGGCCCCGCCGCGAACCGGACGACCCCGGATGACCCGGCCCCGAACAGCCTGGCCCCGAACGGGTGAACGGGCGGACGGGCGTCCGTTCGTTCCACTCGATAGGGGAGTTACCGGCCCCCGGTCCGCGGGGCAGCATGGCGGCATGAGTACCGTCGCCGCCTCCCCGGCAGCCGATCCCGCCGGGCCGCTCGGCCCCGCCGCCCTCGCGGCCGCCGTCGCGCTGCCCCCGCGGGCCGAGCGCGCCGAGCGGGCCGAACACGCCGTCGACCGGCTGCGCACCGCCGCCGTCGAGGCGGTCGCCGTCACCTGGGTGGACAACGCCGGCATCACCCGGGTCAAGGCCGTGCCGCTGGGCGGCCTGGCGCACGCGGCGCAGTGGGGCGTCGGCACCGCGCCCTGCTTCGACGTGTTCCTCGCCGACGACGCGATCACCACCAGCCCACTCATCGGCGGCCCCACCGGGGACCTCCGGCTCTACCCCGACCTCGACCGGATCGTCCCGCTGACCGCCCAGCCCGGCTGGGCCTGGGCCCCGGGGGACCGCCACACCCAGGCCGGCGCCCCGCACCCCGGCTGCCAACGGCTGTTCGCCCGCCGGATGGAGGCCGCGGCCGCCGCCCGCGGGCTGAGCCTCAAGGCCGGCATCGAGGTCGAGTGGGTGGTCGCCCTGGCCGGGGCCCCGCACGAGCCGCCGCAGTACCCGACGCACGGCCCCGCGTACGGCATGCAGCGGCTCACCGACCTCTCCGACTACCTGCGGGACGTCCTGCGCGCCCTCGGCGAGCAGGGGCTGACCGTGCTGCAGATCCACCCCGAGTACTCCCCGGGCCAGTTCGAGGTCTCGGTCGCCCCCGAGGGCCCGGTCGGCGCCGCCGACACTTCCGTCCTGGTCCGGCACACCGTCCGCGCCGTCTCCGCCCGGCACGGTCTGCGGGTCTCCTTCGCCCCCGTGGTCGAGCCGGACGGGGTCGGCAACGGCGGGCACCTGCACCTCAGCCTCTGGCGGGACGGCCGCAACCTCGGGCACGGCGGCTCCGGCCCGCACGGACTGACGGCCGAGGCCGAGGGCTTCCTCGCCGGGGTGCTCCAGGCGCTGCCCGAACTCCTGGTGCTGGGCTGCTCCAGCCCGGCCGGATACCTGCGACTGGTGCCCCAGCACTGGGCCGGGGCCTACCAGTGCTGGGGCCTGGAGAACCGGGAGGCGGCGATGCGGCTGGTCACCGGCTCCACCGGGGAGCGCGCCGCCACCGCCAACGCCGAGGTCAAGTGCTTCGACGCCAGCGCCAATCCGTACCTCGCGGTCGGCGCGGTGATCGCGGCCGGCCTCTCCGGCTTGGAGCAACGCCGCGCGCTGCCACCGGAGTTCACCGGTGACCCGGCCGCCGCCGAGCCCGGCACGGTGCCCCGGCTGCCGCAGGGCCCGGCCGAGGCGATCGCCGCGTACGAGCGCTCGGCGGTGCTGCGCGAGGCGCTCGGCGAGCCGCTCCACCAGGCCGTGCTGGCGGTGCGCCGGGCCGAGGCCGAGCAGTACGCGGCGCTCGGCCCCGAGGAGACGATCGCGGCGACGCGCTGGCGGTACTGACCGGCGGCCCGGCTGGAGGTGCCCGCGCCGGTCGACCACCACTGCCACCGTGTGGTGGCGGCCGAGTTCACCGACGACGCCCTCGCCGGACTGCTCACCGACTCCGACCGCCCGGCCGCGCCCGGCCGACCGATCCGGTGCTGCCGCACCACCCGCTCCGGACAGCCGTGGACGTCTGCGCCGAGCTGGTCCTGCCGCTCCGACTCCACGCCGGCTTCGGTGATCCCGGCCTCACACTGCACCGCGCCGATCCGTCCCTCCTGACGGACTTCACCGCGCCGCCGAGCCGAGCGGCGTCCCGCTGGTGCTTGCCGCACGGTCATCCGTACCACCGGCAGGCCGCCTGGCGGGCCCGGGCCTTTCCCGCCGGGTACACCGACTCGGGCTGACCGCCTGCTACACCGGTCCGCGGGTGGCGGCGGTGCTCGGCGAGATGCTGGAAGTGGCGCCGTTCGGAAAGCCGCTGTTCTCCACGGACGCCTACGAACTTCCCCAACTGTTCCTGGTGGGCGCCGCACGGTTCCGGCACGGACTGGGCACGCTGCTCGCCGACTGGCAGGCGGACGGCGCCTGTTCGGGCCCGGACACCCGGCGGCCGGCGCACCTGGTCGCCGCCGGCAACGCGCGCCGGCCGTACGGGCTGCGGTAGGCGCCGGGGCATGTCTTCACGTACATGTCCAAGGTCGACGGCTCGTCGGCGAACCATCACTTTTTAACAATCTCCAGCTCTGTTGCCGCTGTTGAGCTGCGGAGCGTCAACCTCCGTTGTTGGTCTAGATGTGACGATTAGATGACTGCCTCTTGCGCTTCTCAGCAAATATTCATTAACGTCCCGGTCATCCCAGCGCACCTGCCCCACGCAGCTGCCGGATGACGACTCGGGAGGGCCAACCCCAATGAGAGTTCCTCGGATCAGCCGGACCCGGTACGCGGCAGTGGGCGTCGTGCTCGCCACCGCCGGAGCCCTCGCGCTCCCGGCCGGCAGCGCCGTCGCGGCCCCCGCCGGTGACCCGACGACCGGTCCGCTGATGAGCTACGTCGTCAACACCAAGGCCAACCACGGCCAGGTGCAGAAGGTGGAGAAGGCCATCACCGGCCTCGGCGGCACCGTCGTCCAGTCGTACGAGCAGGTCGGCGTCGTGGTCGCCCGCTCGAACGACACCAAGTTCGCGGAGAAGCTGCGGCTGGCCAAGGGCGTCGACTCGGTCGGCGCCAGCCGCACCAAGGGCATCCTCGCCGCCGACCAGGGCACGGCCGAGGTCGCCGCCGAGCCGGCCGGCGCCGCCGCCAACGGCCAGGAGCCGTACGAGCCCAACCAGTGGGACATGCGCCAGATCGGTGTCGACAAGGCGCACAAGATCTCGCTCGGCAACCGCGACGTCACCGTCGGCGTGCTGGACTCCGGCATCGACGCCACCCACGAGGACCTCGCCGCCAACGTGGACGCCTCGCAGTCGGTCTCCTGCATCGACGGCAAGACCAACACCGACTGGAAGGCCTGGCAGCCGACCAACAGCGACCACGGCACCCACGTGGCCGGCACGATCGCCGCCGCCAAGAACGGCAAGGGCATCATCGGCATCGCCCCGAACGTGAAGCTGGCCGCGGTCAAGGTCGTCGACGACGGCGGCTTCATCTACCCGGAGAACGCGGTCTGCGGCTTCGTCTGGGCCGGCGAGCACGGCTTCAAGGTGACGAACAACAGCTACTACGTCGACCCGTGGATGTTCAACTGCCCGAACGACAAGGACCAGGCCGCGGTCTCCGAGGCGATCCGCAAGTCCGTCGCCTTCTCGCAGCGCAAGGGCGTCCTCAACATCGCCGCCGCGGGTAACGAGAACATCGACCTGGCGCACAAGACCACCGACGTCTCCAGCCCGGACGACACCACCCCCGGCACCCGCCCGGTCACCAACGACTGCCTGTCGCTGCCGACCGAGCTGCCCGGCGTGGTCGCGGTCTCCGCGGTCGGCGTCAACGGCGACAAGTCGTACTACTCCAGCTACGGCAAGGGCGTCGTCACCGTCGCCGCGCCGGGCGGTGACGCCCGCTACCAGATCCCGGACACCCCGGACAAGAACGGCCGCATCCTGTCGACCATCCGCGGCGGCAAGTACGGCTACATGCAGGGCACCTCGATGGCCACCCCGCACGTCACCGGTGTGGTCGCGCTGCTCGCCAGCACCTTCCCGTGGGCCAGCCCGGACGAGCTCACCGAGCTGCTGACCAACCAGGCCGAGTCCCACGCCTGCCCGACCGGCGAGTACAACCCGGGCGGCACCGGCCAGTTCAAGGCCACCTGCGAGGGCGGCGCGGACGACAACGGCTTCTACGGCGCGGGCATCATCAACGCCGAGAAGGCGGTCCAGTGGTGGCGCTGACGCGCTGCTGACCACTGAGCGCTGAGCATCGAACACCGAGCTGGGGAGCGGGGCCACGGGCCCCGCTCCCCAGCGGCGTTCGGGGCCGAGGGCGCCTGAGGGCCCCGCGGGCGGGTCTAACCCTCGAAGTGGTGCTCCCAGACCGTCTCCACCGACGGCTTGCCGTGCAGGTCCGGCACCTCCCGCAGCCAGGCCGGCCGACCGGCCCGGGTGCGGGCCGCCCGCCGCCGCTCGGCCTCGCGCAGCTGCTCGGGAGTGGCGAAGCCCTCCGGCAGCCACTCCTCGGAGAGCACCGCCCGGGCGGCCAGGTGGGTGACGTACGCGTGCCGGACGGCCTCCACCGAGTCGAAGCCGGGCTCGTCGGCCAGCCACTCGTCCGGGACCAGCGCCACCACCTGCTCCAGCAGTTCGACCGTGACCAGCGGCCCGAGGTCCTCGTCGGCCAGCCGGACGTCCGGGGCGCAGGCGCCGAGCGCGTGCGCGCTGAGGTCGTAGCGCTTGCCGACGGACGCCTCGGCGGTGGCCCAGCGGTGGTGGAAGATCAGCGCGGCGCCGTTGTCGATCAGCCAGAGCCGCTTGTGCCAGACCACCAGGTTGGGGTTGTGGACGGTGCGGTCGACGTTGCCGGTGAGGGCGTCCAGCCAGACCACCCGCCCGGCCTCGGCGGAGTCCACCGGGATCATCCCGGGCCGGTAGTCCGCGGCGCCGGGCAGCAGGTCCATCCCGAGGTTGAGGCCGGCGCTGGCCTTGAGCATGTCCTGGATCTCGGCGTCCGGTTCGTCCGCGGCCACCACCGGGTCGAAGTCCACCAGCCGCAGCTCCGGCACCCGCAGCCCGAGCCGCCGGGCCAGTTCGCCGACGATCACCTCGGCCACCAGCGCCTTGCGGCCCTGGGCGGCGCCGGTGAACTTGACCACGTACGTCCCCAGGTCGTCGGTCTCCACGACGCCCGGCACCGAACCGCCGGCCCGCAGCGGGTCCACGTAGCGCAGCGCAGTCACCAGATCGAGCACAGCCGTCACCCTATCCCGCCGCGTCGCGGGCGTGCCGCTGTGATTGGCTTGCCGGTGCGAACGGTACGGCGAAGCGGTACCCACCACACGAGGAGAGCACGGCATGGGACAGGTACGGGCCACCACCGAGCGGGTCTACGACGCGGCCCCCGAGCGGGTGTACGAGGTGCTGGCCGACTACCAGGTGACCCGCCCGAAGCTGCTGCCCGCGCAGTACAGCGAGTACGAGGTCCGGGTCGGCGGCACCGGCGCCGGCACCCAGGTGCACTGGAAGCTGCAGGCCACCGAGAAGCGGGTGCGCGACTGCCTGTTCACCGTCTCGGCGCCTTCGCCGGACCAGCTGGTGGAGAAGGACGCCAACTCCAGCATGGTGATCACCTGGACCGTCGCGGCCGCCGGCGAGGGCCGCACCAAGGTCACCGTCACCGCCACCTGGCAGGGCGCGACCGGCATCGGCGGCTTCTTCGAGCGCACCTTCGCCCCCAAGGGCCTGAACCGGATCCACGACCAGGTGCTGGCCAACCTGGCCGCCGAGGTCCGCTGAACCGGATCCGTCGACCCCGGATCCGTCGACCCCGGATCGGTCGACCCACGATCCGCTGATCCGGATCGGTCGGCCGAATCGTCCGGAGTTTCGAGCGGCTCGTCCGCCCGTACGAGCCGAAAGCCGTACGGGTGGACGGCCCGCCCCCTGCGGGTGACGGGGGCCGCCCGGCGCGGGGGAGCCATCCTAGGCTCGCCGCCGTGCATATGACGATCCTTCACATTTCACAGCCGGTGGACGGCGGAGTCGCCCGCGTCGTCGTCGATCTGGTCCGGGGGCAGCGCGAGGCCGGGCACCGGGTGCTGGTCGCCTGCCCGCGCGGCGGCCGGCTGGCCGAGGAGGCCGCTGCGGTGGGCGCGCTGGTCCAGGACTGGCCCGCCGACCGCTCGCCCGGCCCGGCCACCGCCGCCGAGGCCTGGCGGCTGCGCCGGATCGTCCGGGCGGCCGGGCCCGACGTGGTCCACCTGCACAGCGCCAAGGCCGGCCTGGCCGGCCGGCTGGCCGTGCGCGGCGCGGTGCCGACCGTCTTCCAGCCGCACGCCTGGTCCTTCGCCGCCGTGGACGGCGCGATGGCCGCCGCCACCCTGCGCTGGGAGCGCTTCGCGACCCGCTGGGCGCACCGGCTGCTGTGCGTCAGCGTCCAGGAGCGGGCGGACGGCGTGGCCGCCGGGGTGCACGCGGACTGGGCGGTGGTGCCCAACGGCGTGGACGTGCGCCACTACGCGCCCACCGACCGCCGGGCCGCCCGGATCGCGTTGGGGCTGGACCTGGACGCCCCGCTCGCGGTCTGCGTCGGGCGGCTGTGCCGGCAGAAGGGCCAGGACGTGCTGCTGGCCGCCTGGCCGGAGGTGCTGCGCCGGGTGCCGCAGGCCCGGCTGGCGCTGGTCGGCGGCGGGCCGGAGGAGCAGCGGCTGGCGGAGGCCGTCCGGGCGTCGGCGGAGCCGTGCCGGGTCCGGCTGGTCGGGGACGTGCCGGATCCGCGTCCGTGGCTGGCGGCGGCCGACCTGGTGGTGCTGCCCTCACGCTGGGAGGGCATGGCGCTGGCCCCGCTGGAGGCGATGGCGGCGGCCCGCCCGGTGCTGCTGACGGACGTGCCGGGGGCCCGGGAGTGCCTGCCGCAGACGGAGCGCGCGCGGTCGGTGGTGCCGCCCGAGGACGCGGACGCGCTCGCCACCCGGATGGCGGAAGGGCTGTCCGATCCGATCGAGTGCGAGCGGCGCGGTGCCCGGCTGCGTGACCACGTGGTCGCCCGGCACGACGTCCGCACGGTGGTCGAACAGGTCGATGTCCTGTACCGCCACCTGCTGGGGGCCGGACCGGCGGCCGGACGGCGCCGGGCCCGTGTCCCAGAGCGGATCTGATCGTTTCACATGCCGTGAATCCCCGCCGTTCCGGCGTTGGCGCATTCGCACCCTCAACCGGATAAGGACGAGGCGTCAAATCCGAAATACCTATTAATGGGCGGCTGGAATGAAATGGCAAGTCAACTTCCAGCCCGCATGGCCAGGTTCGGTATTGTCGGATTTTGCCTGCTTCGCTTCGATTCCACCCCGGAAATTCGCGTCCGGGCCCTTCGCGGCCTCGTCCATGGTGACCAGCCGTTCCGCGATCGGCCTCCTCGCAGGAGAACCGAAAGCCGCCAGCGATAGCAGGTGCTGTCAGGACCGCGCCCACCGGGCCGGGACGGCCGCCCCACGCCTATCGGTGCCGGGGCACCGCCACCCCGGGCACACAGCAGGGGAGTTCGTGCGCTGATGACCATTGACCACGACAGCGTGCCGCGATCCGGCGGGCCCCTGTCCGGACCGCGTCTGCCCGGCACCGGGGTGCTCGACCGGCCG
Organism: Kitasatospora sp. NPDC023176; assembly: GCF_055560495.1. Taxonomy (NCBI): domain Bacteria; kingdom Bacillati; phylum Actinomycetota; class Actinomycetes; order Kitasatosporales; family Streptomycetaceae; genus Kitasatospora; species Kitasatospora sp. NPDC023176. The sequence goes on from NZ_JBVHIP010000056.1 coordinate 22,888, forward strand.
ACCGGGGCGACGTACAGCCGGGCGGTGCCGTCGCCCCGCCGGCACCGCCGGGCCCCCAGGTCCCGGCTCGCCCTGCCGCTCGCGCTGGTCCAGGTCGACGCGATCGCGCTCTGCACCGCCGCCGGCATCGCCAACCGGGCGATCGACCCCGACACGCCGCTCGCCCCACTGCTCGGCGTCGCCGCCGTCCTGCCCCTGCTCCTGCTGCTCTACCTGGCCGGCGGCCTCTACCGCACCCGGCTCACCCTGTCCGTCCTGGACGAACTGCCCGCCCTGGCCGGCCGGGCCGTGGTCGCCACCGCCTTCGCCGTCACCCTGGCCGGCTGCCTGGACGGCCGCTGGCCCGACTGCGGCCCGGCCACCCCGGCCCGTCTCGCCGTCCTGCTCGGCACCCAGCTGCTGATCGCCACCGCCGGCCGGGCCATCCTCTACCACCTGGTCCGGCGGATCCGCCGCGGCCGCCCCAGCCCCGTCCTGGTGCTCGGCGCCGGCCGGCTCGGCCGCAAGGTCGCCGCCGCCCTCACCGAGCACGGCGAGTACGGGATGCGCCCGGTCGGCTTCCTGGACGCCGACCCGCCGCTGCTCGCCACCGACACCGACCTGCCCGTCCTCGGCGGCCGCGAGGTCCTGGAGCGCGAGGTCCACCGGCACCGGATCCACCACGTGATCGCCACCGCCGGCGCCGCCGACGAGGCCGAGACCGCCGCCGCCCTGCGGGACGCCGTCCGGCTCGGCTGCCAGGTCTGGCTGGTGCCCGCACTGCGCGAACACGGCTCGCTGCCCACCGCCCCGATCGCCGGCGGCGACCACCTGTGGGGCTTCCCCTGCCTGCGGCTCGGCAGCCCGGCCATGCGCCGCCCCGGCTGGGCCGCCAAGCGCGCCCTGGACGTCACCGCCGCCGGCTTCGGCCTGCTGCTGCTCGCCCCCGTCCTGGTGCTGTGCGCCCTCGCCGTCCGCTTCGACACCGGTCCCGGGGTGCTCTTCCGCCAGCAGCGCACCGGCCTGGACGGGCGGGTCTTCACCGTGCTGAAGTTCCGCACCCTGCGCCCCAGCAACGAGCACGAGTCGGCGACCCGCTGGAACATCTCCCAGGACCACCGGATGGGCGCCGTCGGCCGCCTGCTGCGCAAGAGCTCGCTGGACGAGCTGCCGCAGCTGTGGAACGTCCTGCGCGGCGACATGAGCCTGGTCGGCCCGCGCCCCGAACGCCCGTACTTCGTCATGCGGTTCAGCCAGGCCTACCCCGAGTACGCCGACCGCCACCGCGTCCCGGTCGGCCTCACCGGCCTCGCCCAGGTCAACGGCCTGCGCGGGGACACCTCGATCGAGGAGCGGGCCCGCTTCGACAACCGCTACATCGAGAGCTGGAGCCTCTGGCAGGACGTCAAGATCCTGTGCCGCACCGCGGCCCTGATGCTCCACCCGGACGGGAGCTGACCCGGCGTGGCCCTGACCCTTACGGCCCTTCCACGGCCGGTGTTACGGCGGGCCCTGCCCGCCCTCGCGGACCGGCCCAGCGTGCTGGCCGCGGCCACCGTGCTGCTGGTCTGCGTGCCCGCAGGAGAGAAGGACGTCACCGCGGCCGTCCACGTCACCGCCGCCGACGTCGCCTCGCTCGCCCTGGTCGCCCTCACCGCGCTCAACCTGCTGCGCGGACGGCTGCCCGCGATCACCCGCACCACCTGCGCGCTGTTCGGCGCCGTCGTGGTCGCCGCGGCCGTCGCCACCGCCGGCTCCATCGACCCGGCCACCAGCATCACCGGCTTCGTCCGGCTCACCCAGGTGTTCGTCCTGGTCCCGGCCGCCGTGCTCTGCTCGCTGCGCGACCGTACCGACCAGCGGCTCGTCCTCGGCTCCTTCGTGCTCGCCGCGCTGATCCAGGGCGTGGTCGGCGCGAACCAGTACCTCACCCGCACCGGCGCCTCCTACGCCGGCCAGCCGATCCGGGCCGTCGGCACCTTCGGCGCGCTGGACATCATGGCGATGTCCACCGTGGTCAGCTACGGGCTGCTGGCCGCCCTGGCCCTCGCCCTCGGCGAGCGCGGTCCCGGCGGCAGCGTCCGCCTCCGCCGGGCGATGTTCGCCGCCGCCGCCTTCCTCACCTTCCCGCTCGCCGTCTCCTTCAGCCGCGGCAGCTGGATCGCCACCGGCGTCGCCGCCACCGTGCTGCTGCTGCGCGCCGACGCCCGGCTGCTGGTCCGCAGCGCCGTGCTGGGCGTGGCCGCCGCGGTCGTCCTGGTCGGCGGCCTCGGCCTGGGCGCCTCCGGCGTCACCGAGCGGCTCAGCTCGATCGGCTCGGTCTCCGCCGCGCCCGACCAGTCCGTCTCCGACCGCTACGACCTGTGGTCCACCGCCGGGCGGATCTGGCAGGACCGCCCCGTCCACGGCGCCGGACCGAAGGCGTTCCCCAAGCTGCGCGACAGCCACGCCCCGCTGCGACTGTCCTCCGGCAGCGACGCCTCCGACCCCACCATCGGCTTCCAGCGCGAACCGCTGCTCTCCCCGCACAACATGTACTTCCTGGTGCTCAGCGAGCAGGGCCTGATCGGCATCACCGCCTACGCCGCGCTCTTCCTCGGCCTGCTGCTCGGCTGCCTGCGCAACCGCCGCGGCACGACCCTGGCCGCCCTCGCCCTGCTCACCTGGGTGCTGGTCGACTTCCTGTACGCCGACATCGGCGGCACCACCACCGTGCTGACCTCCGTCGTCCTCGGCCTCGCCGCCCGCGCCGCCGCCCAGGGGACGGCCCGTCCCGAGCCGAACGGGCACGCCGGTGCCGTCGGCGACGGGCGGGCGATGGCCCTGTGACCACCGACCGGCCCGCCGCCCTGGCCTCCCCCGTCCCGGCCCCCCGCAGCGCCCCCGTCCAAGCCCCCGCGCCCGGACCGGACCCGGTGCCCCGGGGCGGCTTCCTCGCCAAGGCCTTCGGCATCACCGCCGTGCTCAGCGCGGCCGGATCCGGCCTCGGCCTGCTGCGCGACCTCCTGCTGGCCCGCTACTTCGGCGCCAGCCAGGGCACCGACGCCTTCCTGGTCGCCTGGACCGTCCCCGAGACGGCCGCACCGCTGCTGATCGAGGACGCCATGTCCTTCCTCATGGTGCCCGCCTTCGCCCTCGCCCTGGTGCTTCGCGAGGAGGACCCGGACGCCCCCGACCCGGTCCGCCAGCTGGTCCGCGCCACCCTGCCCTGGCTGCTGCTCGCCCTCAGCGGGCTCGCCCTGGCCGCCGCCCTGGGCGCGCCCCAACTGGTCGAGCTGCTCGCCCCCGGCCTGCCCGACCCGGGCCTGGCCGTGGTCTGCACCCGGATCACCGCGATCACCGTGCTGCCCTTCGGGGTGGCCGGCTACCTGGCCGCCGCCCTGCGCGCCCACCACAGCTTCACCGCCCCGGCCGGCATCTACGTCGCCTACAACCTGGGCATCCTGGCCCTGCTGTTCGGCTTCCACGGCCTCCTCGGCGTCCGCTCCGCCGCCCTGGGCGTGGCGCTCGGCAGCCTGCTGATGGCCGGTCTGCTGGTCGGCCCGTTCCTGCGGCACCTGCGGTCCGGCCAGGCCGCGGCCGGCCGCGGCCGGCGCGGCCGCAACACACTGGTGCTGATGCCGCTGGCGCTGCTGCCGGTGGCGGCCTTCACCCTGACCCGGCAGTCCCAGGTGTTCGTCGAGCGCTACCTCGGCTCGGCGCTGCCGCCCGGCACCATCTCGCACCTCAACTACGCCGCCAAGGTCTCCCAACTCGCCATGACGGCGGGCATCCTGATCTGCACCGTCACCTTCCCGCTGGTGGCCCGGGCGCTCGCGGCCGGGGACCTCACCGCCGCCCGGGACCGGGTCGAGAAGGACCTCGGCCAGGCCGCGGCGGTCGTCCTGTTCGGCACCGCCTTCCTGATGGCCTGCGCCCCTTCGACGGTCTCGCTGCTGTTCGAGCGCGGCGCCTTCGGCCCCGGCGACACCGCCGCCACCGCCGCCGTCATCCGGGTGTACAGCTTCGGCCTGCCCGCCCAGGCGCTGATCGGCGTGATGATCCGCCCGTACTTCTCGCTGCGCCCGGTGGTCCGCCGGGCCGACGACCCGCGCACCGAGGACGGCGGGCGCCGCCTGCTGGACTGGTACCCGGTCGCCGCGATGCTGCTCGGCCTCGGGGTGACCGTCACCGTCGGCCTGCTCGCCACACCGCGCTTCGGCGCCCTAGGCCTGGCCGCCGGCAACGCGACCGGGATCACCACCACCGCCGCGCTGCTGCTGCACGGCCTGGTGCTGCGCGGCATCCCGCTGCGGCTGCGCCGGGTGCTCGGCGGCCACGGCCGGCTGGTCGGCGCCGCCGCCGGGGCCACCGTGCTGGGCGCCGCCGCCGCGAGCCTGGTCACCGATCCGCTGCTCTCGACCCTCTCCGGGGGCCTCACCGTGGGGCTCGTCTTCGCCGCCCTCGGCACCGGGCTCGGTGCCCACGAAGTGCGCGGCCCCGTCCTCGCCGCCGCCCGGGTCGTGGGACTCACCGGGCGTCGGAGGCCTCTCCAGCCAACCATCGCCGATGAAGGGAAGTTTCCCCATGGACAGTGAACGGGGAACCGTCCGTTCGGCCCAGGCGGGCGTCACCAACGCCCCGCCCGACCGGGCACGACTGCCCAGGAGTCGCCGCCCGGTCGGCGAACCCGCCCTGCCCGGCTCCTCCTCGCCGTGGATCCTGATGTACCACTCGGTGGCGGTCGAGAAGGAGGACCCGTACCAGCTCACCGTCAGCCCCGAGCGGTTCACCGAGCAGATCGCCTGGCTGCACCGGCGCGGACAGCGCGGCGTCTCGGTCCGCGAGCTGATGCGGGCCCGCGCCCACGGGCGGGACGACAAGCTGGTCGGCCTCACCTTCGACGACGGTTACGCGGACTTCGCCCGGTACGCCGTACCGATCCTGCAGGCGTACGGCTTCACCGCCACCGCCTACGTGGTCGCCGACCTCCTCGGCCAGGACAACGGCTGGGACACCGAGGGCCCGCGCAAGAAGCTGCTCACCGTCGAGGAGGTCACCGAACTCGCCTCCGCCGGCTGGGAGATCGGCTCGCACGGCCTCGGCCACCAGGCACTGCCCGGACTGCCCGCCGAGGCCCTCGCGGTGCAGACCCGGGAGAGCCGGCGCCTGCTGGAGGAGGTTGTCGGCGGCCCGGTCACCGGCTTCTGCTACCCGTACGGCGCCGTCGACCTGCCCGCCGCCGCCGCCGTGCGCGACGCCGGGTACGACTACGCCTGCGCCATCGCCCACTCCCCGCTCACCGGCCGTTACGCCCTGCCCCGCTGCTACGTCGGCGACCGCGACGGCGCCTGGCGGCTGCGCGCAAAGAAGGGCCGGCACCGGCTGCGCGACGCCGTCACCGAACTGAAGCGGAGCCGTCGGGACCGCCCCGGAGGCGAGCGGGCAGTGGCGGAGCGTCGGCCGTGAAGGTGCTGCACATCGTCACCGGGCTCGCCTCCGGCGGTGCCGAGCGTCAACTCCAGCTGCTGCTGCGCCACCTGCCGCCGCACCAGCGCTGCGAGGTGCTCGCGCTGACCAACCCCGGCACGGTCGCCGACGCGCTGCGCGCCGACGGCGTGACCGTCCACCACCTCGGCATGCGCGGCAACCGGGACCTCGGGGCGCTGCCCCGGCTGGTCCGGCTGATCCGGGCCGGCCGCTACGACCTGGTGCACACCCACCTCTACCGGGCGCAGCTGTACGGCCGGCTGGCCGCGCGGCTCGCCGGGGTGCGGGCGGTGGTCTCCACCGAGCACTCGCTGCACACCGGGGTGATCGAGGGCCGGCCGGTCACCCGAGGCGTCAAGGGCCTCTACCTGGCGGCCGAACGGCTCGGCAGCACCACCGTCGCGGTCTCCCGGCAGGTCTCCCAGACCCTGCGGTCCTGGGGCGTCCCGCCGGCCCGGATCGAGCTGATCCCCAACGGCATCGACACCGCCGGCTATCGCCGTCCGCCCGCCGAGCGGGCCGCCGCCCGCCGCCGGATCCGGGCCGAACTCGGGCTGCCGGAGGGCAGTTGGGTGGTCGGCGGGGTCGGCCGACTGGTCCCCGGCAAGCGCTTCCAGGTGCTGCTGGAGGCGCTCGTCGACCTCGACCCGGGGACCAGGCTGGTGCTGGTCGGCGAGGGCCCCGAGCGGGCCGCACTGGAGCGCCGGGCGGCCGAACTCGGCGTCCGGGAGCGGCTGGTGCTCACCGGCGAGCGCGACGACGTCCCCGACCTGCTGGCCGCCATGGACGTGCTGGCCGCCCCCTCCACCGCGGAGACCTTCGGCCTCGGTGTGCTGGAGGGCCTCGCGGCCGGGCTGCCGGTGCGGCACAGCGCCTGCCCCGCGCTGGACGAACTGCCGCCCAGCGCCGCCCCGCAGGCCCGCCGCATCCCCTCCGAACCCGCCGCCTACGCCGCCGCGCTGCGCGACCTGCGGCAGCTGAGCGGCCACACCGCCGACCCGCTGCCGCACCCCCCGGCCGTCGGCCACTACGACATCGCCCGGGTCGCCGCCGACCTGGGCGCCCTCTACGACCGGCTGGCCCGCGTCTGACCGCCCGCCGCCGGAACCGCCGTACCAGACCCAAGGAGCCACACCCATGACCACACCGCGCCGAAGCGCCCGCCACCTGGTCCGCCGCTGGTGGCCGGTGGCGCTCGCGGTGCCGCTGGGCGCCGCGGCCGGCGGCGGGTACGCCGTCGTCTCGCACCCCTCGTACTCCGCCAGCGCCTACGTCCTCGTGGTGCCGCAGAACCCGGGGGAGGCGTCGACCGCGACCAACTTCGCCCAGGCGTACGGGCGGCTCGCGGGCCAGCCGCAGGTGCTCGGGGTCGCGGCTGCCGAGACCGGCCGCACCCGCTCCGAGCTGGAGTCCCAGGTCTCCGGGACGACCTCCCCGGACGCCCCGATGATCGAGATCACCGGCACCGGCAGGCGCGCCCAGGAGGCCGCCCAGACCGCGGACGCGGTGGCCCGCTCGCTGGTCGCCTTCGCCAACACCAGCAGCAAGGACACCAACGTCCGGCTGGTGACGCTGGCCCCGGCCGCCGAGCCGGACAAGCCGACCACGCCCTCTGCCAAGCTGGACGTCGCGGTCGGCGCCGCGGCCGGGCTGCTGCTCGGGTCGCTGGTGCTGATGACCCGTCGGCGCGGCGGCACGGACACCGCCGAGACGCCGGTGGCGGCGCAGACCCCCGAGCCGAGCGAGCCGAGCGAGCCGAGCGAGGCCGCGGCAGCCGTGGGGCCCACGGCCCCGGCCCCGGCCACGCCCCGTCCGCGCAGCGAGGAGCAGCGCAGCAAGGCCCGGCCGAAGAGCGAGCAGAAGGCCGACGCGAAGGCCGAGCAGAAGGCCGAGCAGAAGACCGACCCGAAGGCCGACCCGAAGGGCGACGCGAAGCCCGGGCCCGAGGCCGGGTCCAAGCCCCCGGCCAAGGAGAAGACCGCAGCCGGGAGCGGACGATGAGCACCGAGGCCCGCGCCGCCGGCCTCCCGGCCCAGTCGGCCGCGCCCACCTGGACCACCGAGCTGCGCCGCGAGGACGACGCCCTGGACACCGTCGCCGAGGAGTGGGACGCGCTGGCCGCCCGGTGCCGCACCGCCACCTTCTTCCAGGCCGCCGCCTGGCAGCGCTCCTGGTGGCGCCACTACGGCCGGCCGGGCGCGCTGCTGGTGGTGCTGGTCCGCCGGGACGGCCGGCTGGTCGGCGCCGGCGCCTTCAGACGGCGCGGCGGCCCGTTCGGCGGCCTCACCGGCCTCGGGGCCGGGCTGGTCGACTACGGTGACGTCCTGCTCGACGACGACTGCGCCGACCGGGCCGCCGCCGAGTTCGCCGCCGCCCTCCCGCTCACCCGCCCCTGGCACTGGCTGGAGCTGCGCGAGGTTCACCCCGAGGCCGCGGTGCAGCGGGTGTACGAGCACTGGCGCGGTGCCCGGCGCCGCTACCAGGACTCGCTCTGCCAGTACCTCCCGGCCGTCCCGATGGAGCGGCTGCTCAAGCGGGTGCCCGGCAAGACCGCCCAGCGCAGCCGGGTGAAGCTGCGCAAGATCGCCGAGGCCGGGGTGCAGGTCCGCAGCACGCCGGTGGACGAGGTGCCGGCCGCGCTGGAGGGGCTGCTGCGGCTGCACTTCCTGCAGTGGCAGGAGCGCGGCGTCACTGCCGAGCACCGCACCGAGCGCTTCGCCCGGCACCTGACCGAGTCCACCACCGGCCTGGTCGCCACCGGCCGGGCGGCCGTCCACCAGTTCCACCTGAACGGCGAGCTGGTCGCGGTCAACCTGCTGCTGCTCTGCCCCTCCTTCGGCGGGCTGTACATGTACGGCGCCCACCCGGTGCTGCGCGAGCGGCTGGACATCGCCGGGCTGCTGTTCAGCGCCGCCCTGGACGAGACGGTCGGCGCCGGCATCCCGGTGCTCGGCCTGCTGCGCGGCCAGGAACCGTACAAGCAGCGCTGGCGGCCGGACCGGATGCCCAACCAGCGCCTGCTGCTGGGCCCGGCGGGCGCGGCCCCGGCGGCCGCCGTCCGGGCCGGCGCGGTGCTCGCCCGGCAGGCGGCGGCGCACCAGCTGCGCACCCGCTTCCCCCGGCTCAAGGAGGCCCTGCTGGCCCGCCGCCGGGCCTGACCGCGGCCCTCGGCGCGCTAACGACGCGACGGCGTGCCGGCCGCGGACGGGCTGGGCGACGCGCCGGCCGAGGGGCTCGCCGTCGCGCCCGGCAGGGCCGGGGTCCCGGGCGTGGCGGACGGGTTCGGTACGGCGGGGACGCTCGGCACCACCGGCACGATCGGGGCCGGGGGCACCGTCGGCACCGCCGTCGGCGCCCCCGGCGAACCGGCCATCAGCTGCTTGAACGCCGACGTCGACCGCGGATTGCTCCGGCACTGGAAGAAGCCGTGCGGGCAGTAGTCGGTGACGGTCTGGTAGGCGGTGTCATGGGTGCGCATCCACTCGACCATCCGCCGGACGAACTCGGGGTTGTCGCCGTTGCGGAACAGCCCCCACTCCGGGTACGAGACCGGCTTGCCGCGCTTGGCCGCGAACTCCACCTGGTCCTGCAGGCCGTACGGCTCGCGCACGTAGTCGTCGAAGGTGCTCCCGGCCGGCTGGTCGTAGCTGTCCATGCCGATGATGTCGACCACGTCGTCGCCGGGGTAGCACTTGGTCCACGGGATGGCGTCCAGGCCCCGGGTGGGGGCGAAGTCGAAGCGGAACCGCTGCCCGGGCACCGAGCGCATCACCCCGACGATCCGGCGCCAGTACGCCTTCCACGCGGTCGGGTCGGGCTTGCAGCGGTGGGTGTAGGTGACGCCGTTCATCTCCCAGCCGAGGGTGATCACGGTGTCCGCGCCGCCGAGCGCCACCAGCCGGCGGGCGAGCCGGAGGAAGTGGCTGTCGAAGTCCCCGCGCGCGCCCTGGCCCAGCAGCTTGGCGACCTGGCCGTCCGGCAGGTTCGCCTCGTTGGGCACCAGCATCGGCACGCCGAGCACGAGCAGCCGGGACGGGTCGGCCAGCCGCCACTGCGACCACAGGCCGAGCACCACCGGCTCGCCCTCGATGTCCGCCCAGCCGTTGCCCGCCAGGTAGGTGTGGCCGACCTGCATGTTGGCGCCGCCCAGCCACTGGGCGTACTTGCCGATCTGCGGGATGTAGTCGTCCCAGGAGCCGACGAAGGCGCCGAACGGGGGCTCGTGCTTGGGCCGATGGACCGGCGGGCGGGATGCCGCGCCGCGCGGCTCGAAGGCGTCCGAGGAGAGGCCGTGCCGGTCGGTCTGGCTGAGCGGCGTCCCGGCCGGGACACTGGCCGTGGCCATCAGCAGCAGAGCGGCGGCGGCCAGCGTCAGGCGGCCGATGCGCATGGTCTCTCCTCCGGATGTCGCGGGAGCGGGACGGGCGGTGGCGACGTCGACGGACGGTCGCGCCACGCTCGCCGACAGTAGGCCCGGTGGGGGAGGGAGAAGCCGAATGTCACCCTAAAGTGGGCGATATTCGAACGCCGTCTGCCGCAACACCCGTTCGGCCCGGCCCCGTGTATCAGCTCTGTAACGGTCCGGCGCGGCTTACGGCGCCCGCCCCGGAGGGCTCCGCCGACCGGCCGGGGAGCCGACGGCGCAGGTGGGCGGGCGGGCGTACCGGACGGGCGCGCACCGTCCGGCGTGCGGTCGACCGGACGCCCGGGCGGCGATTCCGGGCTGACTCGCCCGCCCGGCGAAAGGTACGCTCCGGCCGTGTCCTGGAAGCCGCCGCGCGTACTCACCCCCCGGTCGATCCTGCCTGCCCTGGCGGTGATGCTGGTCCTTGCGGCCGGTGCTGCGGCGCACGCGAACAAGCCGGTGCCGTTCGGCGACCGGGTGGCGGGGCCGGGCGACGCGGAGGCGACGCCGGTGAACTCGCAGTCGGTCAGCTCGGCCGACCTGGACCTCAAGGTGGTCGGCCCCGGCCTGGAGGCCTACCACAAGCAGACCGGCGAGCGGGCCTGGTCGTACCGCCGCGAGGGCGCCGAGGCGCTCTACCTGGCGATGGCCGGGGACAACGCGATCGTGGTCTGGGACGACGGCCTGGTCACCTCGGTGCGCCCGGGCGACCACGAGGTGCGCTGGCACCGCGCCGTGCCGGGCCTCGCGGACTACCTGCGCGCCGACGGCGAGCCGGGCGCGGACAAGCGCACCGACGCCCAGCGCAAGGAGACCGCCGTCCAGCGGGCCGCGGCCGCGCTGCACACCGTCCAGCGGGACGGTTCGCCCTGGCTGGCCGTGGTGACGCCCAACCTGACCATGGGCCTGCGCGACGTCGACGGCGACCTGCGGTACAACGACCGGCCCTCCAACGGCTGCCTCTTCGACCCGCTGCGCACCGTGCACACCGGCTACGCCGTGCTCATCCCGCGCACCTGCACCAACAGCAGCGGGGTGCCCGTCTCCGGCGGCATCACCGGCTACCGGCTGGACAGCAACGGCTGGTCGATGATCACCGGCCCGGCGGCGACGGTGAAGGTGCTGGACAACAGCCGGGTCGAGATCACCGACGGCCCGATCGTGCCGCCCAAGGTCTTCGACACCAAGGCGGCCGCCCCCGAGACGGCCTGCGCCAACCCGGACGCGCCGTTCGCGGCGGTCCGGCCGAAGGACGGCTGCGCCGACCCGGCGGCGAGCCCGACGACGACCCCGGCCGCCCCGGCGGACCAGCCGGCTCCGACGACGGCCCCGGCGGTTTCCGCGAGCGACCAGGCGACCGCGGCCCAGCAGTAGCCGAGGGTCGGCCGGTACCCCAGGGCGGTACGCCCCCGGGGCGTTTCGCGCGGCCCGGTAGACTGGCCGTCATGGCTATCTTCTCCGGGCAATAGCGGGCGGCGGCGCCCAGTTCCACCGCGCCGACCGCCGATGAAGCCCCCTTCCCGCTTCCCGCCGCCGCCCGGGCCGCTGCCCGGCCGCCCGCCCACGTCCCAGGAGTAGTTCCCAGCCATGATTTCCGCCAACGCCCTCGAGCTGCGTGCCGGTGCCCGGATCCTGATCGAGTCCGCGAGCTTCAAGGTCGCCGCAGGTGACCGGATCGGTCTGGTCGGGCGCAACGGCGCCGGCAAGACCACGCTCACCAAGGTGCTGGCCGGCGAGGGCCTGCCCGCCGCCGGTACGGTCACCCGTTCGGGCGAGGTCGGCTACCTCCCGCAGGACCCGCGCACCGGTGACCTGGACGTCCTCGCCAAGGACCGCATCCTCTCCGCCCGCGGCCTCGACACCGTGCTGAAGAAGATGCGCGAGAACGAGGACCGGATGGCCAACGGCAAGGGCGCCACCCAGGAGAACGCGATGAAGAAGTACGCGCGCCTGGAGACCGAGTTCCTCACCAAGGGCGGGTACGCCGCCGAGGCCGAGGCCGCCACCATCGCCGCCGCGCTGGGCCTGCCGGACCGCATCCTCGGCCAGCCGCTGCACACCCTCTCCGGCGGTCAGCGCCGCCGGGTCGAGCTCGCCCGGATCCTCTTCTCGGACTCCGACGTGCTGCTGCTCGACGAGCCCACCAACCACCTGGACGCGGACTCGATCGTCTGGCTGCGGGACTTCCTGAAGACGTACAAGGGCGGCTTCATCGTCATCTCGCACGACGTCGACCTGGTCGAGACGGTCGTCAACAAGGTCTTCTACCTGGACGCCAACCGCTCCAGCATCGACGTCTACAACATGGGCTGGAAGCAGTACCAGCAGCAGCGCGAGGACGACGAGAAGCGCCGCAAGCGCGAGCGGGCCAACGCCGAGAAGAAGGCCGCGACCCTGAACGCGCAGGCCGACAAGATGCGCGCCAAGGCGACCAAGACGGTGGCCGCGCAGAACATGGCCCGCCGCGCCGACAAGCTGCTCTCCGGCCTGGAGCAGGCCCGGGTGAACGACAAGGTCGCCAAGCTGCGCTTCCCGGACCCGGCGCCCTGCGGCAAGACCCCGCTGACCGCCAGCGGCCTGTCCAAGTCCTACGGTTCGCTGGAGATCTTCACCGACGTCGACCTGGCGATCGACCGGGGTTCCCGGGTCGTCGTGCTGGGCTTCAACGGTGCCGGCAAGACCACCCTGCTGCGGATGCTGGCCGGGGTGGAGGCGCCGGACACCGGCGAGGTGATCCCGGGCCACGGCCTGAAGGTCGGCTACTACGCCCAGGAGCACGAGACGCTCGACCCGGACCGCAGCGTCCTGGAGAACATGCGCTCGGCCGCGCCGGACACCGACCTGGTGCAGATCCGCAAGATCCTCGGGTCCTTCCTGTTCTCCGGCGACGACGTGGACAAGCCGGCCGGGGTGCTCTCCGGCGGTGAGAAGACCCGACTGGCCCTGGCCACCCTGGTGGTCTCCTCCGCCAACGTGCTGCTGCTGGACGAGCCCACCAACAACCTCGACCCGGCCAGCCGCGAGGAGATCCTGGGCGCGCTGCGCGAGTTCTCCGGCGCGGTCGTGCTGGTCACCCACGACGAGGGCGCGGTCGAGGCGCTCGACCCGGAGCGGATCATCCTGCTGCCCGACGGGGTCGAGGACCTGTGGAACCCGTCGTACGCCGATCTGGTCTCGTTGGCCTGACCGGAAGTAGACGTCGCCTCCGCTTTTGGGACCAGAAAATCTAGTCCTTTCGGCGTGTCCGGGAATGAAGAAGACCCGGATTCCGTTTAAGCACTTCCCGTCGGCCCGCCACTCGAACGTGGTCGGGCCGACGCTGCTGATCAGCTCTTTCTCGGTAGACGGCGGCATCCGCCCGGGGGCGTGCACTCTGCGTGAGCGCCCTGGTGCGCTCGGATCACCACCGCAGGACCACGCATTTGCGACATCGACCTTGTCGAATGGGTGGCCAGGACGCGGTGGATGGGTGATCATGGGAATCTGACCGAGCAACGCTACGAGGAGGCACGGGTGGCCGAGACTCTGAAAAAGGGCAGCCGGGTGACCGGTGCCGCGCGTGAGAAGCTCGCGGCCGATCTCAAGAAGAAGTACGACTCCGGGGCGAGCATTCGCGCTCTCGCGGAGGAGACCGGTCGTTCGTACGGCTTCGTGCACCGGATGCTGAGCGAGTCCGGAGTGATCCTCCGGGGCCGCGGCGGTGCCACGCGGGGCAAGAACAAGGCAACTGCCGGGGCCGGTTCCTGACGGTCCGTCGGCCCTGAGCTGGATGGCGCGGCGGCAGGACGCCGGCCGAGGAGACGACGGCTGATCACAGCCGGGCGTCCGCCCTCGGGCCGAGTGGACCGGCCGCCGATCGTCATGTCCGGATCCCGGCCCCGGCGCCCGCTCCGATCTTTCCGAGCCGGGGCCCTGCCCGTCCCCGTCCAGGTTTGTTACTCTCCGGTAGCCAAGTCCCCCGCCACCGGAGGTTCCCGCATGACCGCCCCCGCCACCGACCCGCAGGCCCCGAGCTGGGAGCGGGACGGCGTCCGTCTGGAGATCGACGGCGAGCTCGCCGTCGTCACCCTCTGTCAGCCCAAGCGGCGCAACGCCCAGTCGCCCGCGCTCTGGCGCGCCCTCGCCCAGGCCGGACGCGAGCTGCCCGGCAGCGTGCGGGTGGTGCTGCTGCGCGCCGAGGGCGTCTCCTTCTCGGCCGGACTGGACCGGGCCATGTTCACCCCCGAGGGCATCCCCGGCGAGCCCACCTTCCTGCAGCTGGCCGGCTCCGCCGACCAGGAGCTGGACGACGCCATCGCCGCGTACCAGGAGGCCTTCACCTGGTGGCGCCGCGCCGACCTGGTCACCATCGCCGTCGTCCAGGGCCACGCCGTCGGCGCGGGCTTCCAGCTCGCCCTCGGCTGCGACCTGCGGGTGGTCGCCGACGACGTGCAGTTCGCGATGAAGGAGACCTCGCTCGGGCTCGTCCCCGACCTGGCCGGCACCAAGCCGCTGGTCGAACTCGTCGGCTACGCCCGGGCGCTGGAGATCTGCGCGACCGGCCGCTGGGTGGGCGCCGAGGAGGCCGCCGCGACCGGGCTGGCCAACCTGGCCGTACCCGGCGCCGAGCTGGACGCCGCCGCCCGGGACCTCGCCGCCGCCCTGCTGGCCGCGCCGCGCGGGGCCGTGATCGAGACCAAGGCGCTGCTGCAGGGTGCCTCCGGACGGTCGTACGACGAGCAGCGTTCGGCCGAACGGGTGGCCCAGGCCCGACGACTGCGGGAACTCGCCGGTATCGGCGACTGACCTCGGCGTTTCCGCCGGGAGGCCCGGCCCAGGGGAAAGCCCCGGGGCCGGGCCTCCGGCGTTTCCGGAGTGCGCTCGGCAGGCGGGGCCCGTGGCGAGATGCCAGAGTTGGGGAGGTTTGCGATATAGCTGGAGCCGCTACGAGGGAGATGCGCCCCATGCCTGACACTCCGACGCCCGCGACCCTGCACAAGAACCCCGGCGGTGCGCCGATGCCCGGCCCGCCCGCCGGCGCCAAGCCCGCGTCCGGCACGGGCGGGGACGGCGGCCGGCCGGTCGGCGAGCGCGGCCGCACGGCGCTGGCGGTCGGCGTGGTGGAGAAGATCGCCGGGATGGCCGCCCGCGAGGTCACCGGCATCCACGCGCTGGGCTCCGGACTGGCCCGTACCTTCGGCGCGATGCGGGACCGGGTGCCCGGCGGCAAGTCCAGCATCGGGCGCGGGATCAAGGCCGAGGTCGGCGAGAAGCAGACCGCGATCGACATCGCCCTGGTGGTCGAGTACGGCGTGGTGATCCCCGAACTCGCCCACCAGGTGCGGGAGAACATCATCGACGCGGTCGAGCGGATGACCGGCCTGGAGGTCGTCGAGGTCAACATCGCGGTCAACGACGTCCACCTCCCGGACGAACCGGAATTCGAGGAGGAAGAGGAGCCGGTGACGCCGGCGGGGCAGCGGCCCAAGCTCAAGTAGCACCCGGGGTGCGGGTTCGGTTCGGCGGAGGACGAGGGAGTAGCGGATGAACCTGGCCATCGTCGGCCTGGTGGTGGGCATGGCCCTCGGCTTCGCCGGGTACTTCGGCGGGTTCGCGGCGTTCCTGCTGGTGGCGGCGCTCGGACTGGTCGGCTTCGTGGCAGGGCGACTGCTGGAGGGCGACATCGACCTCGGCGACCTGTTCCGCGGCCGCGACCGGCGGCGCTGATGGGGGCCTCCGTCCCGGCCCCCGCCCCCGGTGCGGCGCGCCGGGGGCGGCTTCGGGTCGCCGACCGGGTGTACGAGCGGATCGCCGGGCAGGCCGCCCGGGAGGTGCTCGCCCAGGCCTGGGCCGGACGGTCCGTGAAGGGGGCGCCGCCCCGGGTGTCGGTGGCCCGGCCGGGCAGCACGGTGACCGTGCGGGTGGCCGTCGAACTGCCCTTCCCCGGCGACCTCGCGGGCCTCGCCCGGGGCGTGCGGGACCGGGTGGCGGCGCAGGTGGTCGGGCTGACCGGGACGAGGGTGTCCGAAGTGGTCGTGGTGGTCGAGAAGTTGGTCGCCGGGGGAGCGTGGTGAGCACGGAACCGCAGGCCTCCGAACCGGTGGCGTCGGACCGGCCGCCGAAGGTGCCGCGGCTGTGGGCGGGGCGGGGGGCCGCGGCAGCGCTGGTCGCCACCGTGGTGCTGGTGGTGGCCGGGGCGCTGCTGTACGACGCGGTCGCGGTGCGGGCCGGGCAGCCGGCCCGGCGGTGGCGGGCACAGATCGCCGACGAGCTGGCCACGCGGCACCTGGACGACCTGTGGGTGCTGGTGGGGGCCGGGGCGTCGGCCCTGGCCGGGATGTGGCTGCTGTGGCTGGCGTTCGCGCCCGGGCTGCGACGGTGGCTGGTGCTGCGGCCGTACGGGGGGACGGGAGCGGCGATCGAGCGGGCCGGGATCGGGCACCTGCTGGCGGACCGGGCCGCCGGGCTGGAGGGCGTCGACCAGCTGCGGATCCGGGTCGGGCGGCGGCGGGTGCGGGTGTCGGTGAGCGGGCCGGTGGATCCGGCCGGGGTGCAGCGGCAGCTGCGGGAGGAGCTGGCGCGGGTCGGACTGGCGCGGCCGTTGCGGCTGGACGTGCGGAGCTGGCGCGGGTCGGCCGGGGTGGTGGCGGAGGGTGTGGTGGCGGACGGCGCGCCGGATCGGACTGGGGAGGCGGCGGGATGAGGCGGACGATCGTCAACCGGGTGCTGCTCGGGCTGGTGGGCGCGGTGCTGCTGGGCGTCGGGGTGCTGGTGCTCGCGGGCGGGCTGGACCTGTACCGGCGGCTCGGGGTCGACCCGCCGGCCTGGTGGCCGCTGACCTCACCGCACCAGCCGGTGGTCAGTGCGCGCTCCCGGGGGCGGTGGGTCGGCTCCTCGTGGTGGTGGCCGACGGTGATCGGGGGGCTGTCGGTGCTGGTCCTGGGGATGGCCTGGTGGCTGGTGGCGCAGCTGCGGCGGACCGGGCTGGCTCACATCGCGGTGCCGACGCC
Organism: Kitasatospora sp. NPDC023176; assembly: GCF_055560495.1. Lineage (NCBI taxonomy): Bacteria > Bacillati > Actinomycetota > Actinomycetes > Kitasatosporales > Streptomycetaceae > Kitasatospora > Kitasatospora sp. NPDC023176. The sequence goes on from NZ_JBVHIP010000056.1 coordinate 39,730, forward strand.
GGGAGTGGGCGGGCTGCGGATGCGGGTGAACTCGCGGGCGCTGGAGGAGGCGCTGGAGCACGGCACGGCCGCGCTGCCGGAGGTGGAGCGGGCCGGGGTGCGCCTGGTGCGCGCCCCTGGGCATCCGCGGCTGCGGGGCGCCGTACGGCTGACGCCCGGCGGGGATCCGGTCGGGCTGGTGGAGCACTTCGAGGACGGGCCGCGGGCGGACGCCGTACGGAGCCTGGGGCTGGCGGAGCTGCCGGCCGACCTGCGGATCCGGGTGCTGCAGGAGGCCCCCGCCGGGCGACGGCGCCGGTCCGGGCGGCGCCGTGGTCAGCGGGGGCATCGTCAGCTGGAGTAGCGGGGCGGGGCTCAGAAGGAGCGGAGGGGCTCAGCGGGAGCGGGGGCTCAGAGCGAGTGGCGGGGCTCAGAGCGAGCGGAGGGCGCCGCCGTCGACGGGGACCATCAGGCCGGTCAGGTAGGAGGCGGCGGGGGAGAGCAGGAAGGCGGCGACCCTGCCGAACTCCTCGGGGGTGCCGTAGCGGCCGAGCGGGATGTCGGCGCTGTGCAGGGCGCGGGCGGCCTCGGGGTCGGCGGCCAGGGCGTCCAGCTCCCGGACCCGGTCGGTGTCGATCCGGGCGGGGAGCAGGCCGAGCACCCGGATGCCGCGGGGGCCGAGCTCGTCGGCGAGGGCCTTGGCGGCCATCGCGAGGCCGGGGCGCAGGCCGTTGGAGATACCGAGGCCGGGGATCGGCTGGCGGACCGAACTGGAGAGTACGAAGCCGATCACGCCGCCGGAGGGGAGGGCGGCGGCCGCGGCGCGGGCCAGGCGCAGGGCGCCCAGGAAGACGGACTCGAAGGCGTCGCGCCAGGCGGTCTCGGGGGTGGTCTCGACGGGGCCGGCCTGGGGGCCGCCGACGCTGATCAGGATGCCGTCGAAGCGGCCGAAGCGGGTGGTGGCTTCGGCGATCAGGCGCTCGGCGGTGTCGGGGGCGGCGTTGTCGGCGACCAGGCCGTGGGCGGTGCCGGGGGTTTGGGCGGTGCCGGAGCCTTGGGCGGCGCCGTGGGCCTTAAGTGCGCTGACGGCGGTGTCGACGGCCTGTCGGGTGCGGCCGCTGATGAGCACGTGGGCGCCGTCGGCGACGAGTTCGCGGGCGGTGGCGAGGCCCAGGCCTCGGGTGGCGCCGGTGACGATGTAGGCCTTGTTGGTGAGTCCGAGATCCATGGGGGACATCTTGCCGGGGTGGGGGGTTCTGGGGTGGTCGGGGGGCTCTCGGGAGGGTGGGTGCCGGGGGGGGGGGGGGGGGGGGGGGGGGGGGGGGGGGGGGGGGGGGGGGGGG
>NZ_JBVHIP010000057.1:0-39730 GCF_055560495.1 Kitasatospora sp. NPDC023176
AAGTGGAGGCTGCGCGGGTTCCCCAGTGGGCTCCCGCAGGAGCGAAGCTGCATCTCAGCAGGTCAGCCAGCCGGGAAGGGCGAATCTGTTGATCTCCAGGAATCCAGGAGTTAGGCCGAAATTCTGCCTGTGACTCCTGTAATCTCATGAGCTATGGCAGATTCTGAAACTCGCGTCCTGACGCTGCTACCGCGGTCGGCCGGTCAGCGGCCAGAGCCGGGTGACGGCGGTGTGCCCATCGAGACCGGCATGGCTGATGTGGTGACGCTCCAGCGCCGGGCCCAAGCCCGAATCTCGGCCCAGGACGAGGAGAGCTTCTTCTACGACACGCTGGCTGAGTACCAGTGGGCGCGCGATGCGGCCGGGCTTGAGCCCAGGACTGTCGATCGGGTGGTCAAGCCGGTGATCGAAGTGTGCGACCACTACGACACGGTGCCGTGGCAGCTGTCCCCCCGCCACATCGACCGGTACTTCGCCGGGCCGGGCAAGCGGGCGCGACGGACGATCCTGCAGAAGATGAACCACATCGACGGCTACTTCGCGTTCCTGGAGCAGCGGTACGCCGGTGAGATCATGCGGCGCTTCGGGGCGGTGGTGGAGTCACCGATCGATCCGTTCAACCGGCCGCGTCACCGCGGTGACTTTGGGTTGAGGATTCCGCCGTCGCGGTCAGCGATGAAAGAGTTCTTCTCCGACTGGCGGGACCAGCTGCCGAACGCGCGCAAGTACCCGGTGGCCTGCCGGGACTATGTGATGACGAAGATCGCCTACTTGTCCGGTGTGCGGGCGGCGGAGTTGTGCGGGGTCTGCATCGGAGACGTCCACTGGGAGAATGGCCAGTGGGGGCGGTTCCTGGTGCAGGGCAAGGGCGCCCACGGCTCGGGGCCGCGGCAGCGGGAGGCTTACCTGTTCCAGGAGGGGCGTGACCTGCTGTGGTGGTACATGGAGGAGATCCGCGGTGAGTTTGGGGATGATCCCGAGCACCCGCGGGCACCGCTTTGGCCCTCCGAGCGCAAGGCGAAGGCTATCTCGGCGCTGAACCTGCCGATCGCGCCGGCGATCGTGCCCTCGACGTTCCGCCGGCTGTTGCACGTGGCGGCGCGCAACCACCTGAAAGGCCCGGTTTCGGACCTCTTCCCGCACCTGCTGCGGCACGCCTGCGCGACCCACAACTACGAGCGTGGGATGTCACTTTGGGAGGTCCAGCGCCTCCTTGGACACGACTGGGCGACCACCACGGTCCGGTACCTTGCGACAGCCCAGGCGGACCCGGAGCATGCGAACCTGTCCGCGAGCACGCGGGCGGCTCAGCGACTGGTGATGGACAAGGGGAACCTGCGGTGAAGTGGAATCTGCGGATGGTGGCCGCGCAGCGCGATCTGTGGAGGCCCACCGAGGTGTTGGCCGCGTTCAAGGAGGTTGGGTTCTCCCCGTCGCTGAGCAAGGTCGCCGCGATGTGGGGCGGCACCCCGGTGACCGTGCGCCTGGACGACCTGGACCGGATCTGTGCGGCCCTGAACTGTACGGTCGGTGAGTTGCTGCAGGCTGAGCCCCTGCCCTCCAGCGTGGGGCTGCCGCAGAGCGAGCGGCGAGCGGTGGGCGCGGAGGGCGGGCCTCAGGGGCCGGTTCGGCCGACGCCGCGAGGCAAGGCGGGCGGGCTGCGCTCGCTCCCGCCGAACTAGGCGGCGGCGATGAGATGGATGCCGACCCACGCCCGGCAGTGCGAAGGCTGCCTGGGCTGGGGCTACTGGAACCACCACCGCCTATGCAACGGGTGCTGGTCATGGCGGCGCAAGGACACCGAGCGCGCGGTCTGCTTACGCTGCCAGCATGAGGACCACCTGGACGGCGGGGGCGTGTGTCGCCTCTGCCTGATGGCGGTGCGGATCGAGGGCGACTACGAGTGGGTGCTCGATCCGGTGGCGACGCCTGCCAGAAGCGTCCAGCTCACGATGATCTTCGACGGGTTGGCAGCGACGAGCGCGATGCCGCTGTTCAAGGGCACGGGCGGACGTCGAGCAGGGGTGCGCTGGCACAAGAAGATGCGGGCCGCTTCGGAGCCGAAGGTCAGGGACGACCCGGCGATCTTGCCGCCGGTCTCGACCGGGCAACTGCCGTTGTTCCCGGTCAAGCGTAGGGACCTGTCGATCGAGGACGTCCGGCGGATCTTGCACCGGCCCCTGCAGGGCTACCAGGAGGCGCTTCGGGTGGCCATGGACTTTGCGGTCGAACGCGGCATGAGCCCTGCGTGGGGCCGCCAGGCTGCGGAGATGATCCGGCTCGCTCTGGCTCTGCGGGACGCGGAGGGGCACGGCCTGGTCCCTGGGGAGCTACTGCTGCAGCTGCCGAACTACTGGGAGGCTGTGGGGCAGATCCTGGGGCGGGCGGGCCTGCTACGGCCAGCGGCGACCCCGCTGCCGGCCCGCCCGCGAAAGCCTCCGAAGACCGGCTACGTGGGCACCCCGCCACCGCCCCCGCCACCGTCCCCGCGGTCCTGCCGCGACTGCGGGGCCTGGCTGGTCGCGACCCGCCGCCGACGCTGCCCTCCCTGCCAGTCATGGCACAGCAAGGAAAACCTGCGGCCCCCTGGGCAGTGTCGGCGATGTCAGCGTGAGCTGCCGCTTCGGGACGGGCTCTGCCGCGGGTGCTGCGTGCACCTGATGATGCACGGGCCGCAGGTCGTGCACGAGCCGTTCACGCAGCTGTGGATCGCCGATCCGATCCCCACTGGCCTGCGCATGCTGCGGGACCAACTCGGCTACCAGCCCTGGAGCATGCACCCGCAGCGCGACCGGGAGGCCGACCGAAGGCGGGCTGCCCAGGTCGCGCTCGTCCCGCACCCAGCCGTCCCGGGCCAGGATCCGTTGTTCCCGATGCCGAGGGACTGGTCGCCGCTGCTGGCCATCGATCGCCGATACCAGAAGCTTCCTGAGCTGACCGAACCTGCAAGGAAGTTGGCCGAAGACTTCTGGCGCCTGGCCTGCGAGCAGCACTGGGACGTCGGCTCACGTACGAGCGGCTTCCGGGTCCTGTCCATCGTGTTGTCCTGGCTCGGCGCCGAGGCCCCGATTTTTGAGTCCGACGTGCAGGAACTGGCACGGCTCGACCCAAATCTGACGGCCAAGCGGGTCTGCCAGTTCCTCCACGGGCAGGGCATGCTGGTCCCCGACCCCGAGCGGCACCGCGACGTCCACAAGGACTGGATCGACACCACCCTCGCCGGGCTGCCCGACAAGATCGGCGAGGAGCTCGGCATCTGGGTGAAAGTTCGGCGCGGTGAGGGTCGGCTGGAGCACCCGGCGATGAGCTACTACAGCATCCGCCGCTACCTCATGACCCTGCGGCCGGTCGTGACGGCCTGGACCGACCGCGGCGTCATCAGCCTGCGAGAGATCACCACCGACGACGTCAAGAAAGCGGTCGCCAGCCGTCAGGGAGCTCCGGGCCTGGCAATCCACGTCGCCCTGCGGAGCGTCTTTCGGGCGCTGCGGCAGGAGCGTGCGGTCTTCCAGAACCCGACTCGGGGCGTGGTCGTCAAGGGTGTGTCCACCATGCCGCAGCCGATCCCGTCAGACCTGCTGGAAGGACTCCTGGATCGCAGCGACAGTGCCTGGGAGCAACTGGTCATCGCCCTGGTTGCCATCCACGCGCTGCCCGGCAGCGAGATCACCCGGCTGCAACTGACAGACCTCGACCTGTCCAGTGGGACACTGATCGTCCGTCGCAGGGGCGTTCGGCACAAGGTCCACATGGAAGAGCTGACACACCAGTTGGCCTCCCGGTGGCTCGTCGAGCGCCATCGCCGCTGGCCGGCCTCCAACAACCCACACCTGCTGGTCAGTCAGCAGTCGGCGATGGACCCTGCCCATCCGCGCATCCACATGACGATGCTCAAGAGGGCGCTCAGTCCGCTCGGCCTGTCAATGCAGCAGTTGCGGCAGGACCGCATCCTTGACGAAGCGAAGGAGTCCGCCGACCCCGTCCGGCTGATGCGGCTGTTCGGGATCAGCGACGGCACCGCCATGCGCTACATTGCCGCCGCCCACCCAGAGAAGACCGCCCGCCGCATTCGCTGATCGATTCTGGGCGGGTACTTGCTGGAAGGGCTGAGCGACAACGCAGAGTAGGTGTCAGTTCTGGGCTCCGACCTCACGAACGCGCAGTTTCAAAGCCTCGATCTCTGCGGCACTGTGGATCTCGTCTCCGCTGCAAGTAGGCTGCACACGGTTCCGGTGCGGGGTCAGTACTCCCTCGAACACCGGAGAAACGAGCACGGAGTGGGCGTCGGCAGCCGCAACCATCCCGCATTGACTTACACCTTGAGAGAGCGGGCGTACGGCGGTCCGCATCCCCTGCGGGGGGTACTGCAGTAGCAGGGCCTCCTCACCGTCCGGCCCAATGCCGGCAAGTGCGAGGAATGGCACGCTGATGAAACCCAACGATTCGAAATATTTCCGGTCCTGAGGCAGATGATCGAGGGCGAGCAGTCGGTACCCACAGCCCGTGTACTTGGCTGCCGCTTCGCGAAGCAGCGTCCGGATGACGCCCTTGCCCCTGTGTCCCGGACCTGTGAGGGCAAGCTGGACGTGGGCGATAGCGTACGCAGCTTCCTTCTTGGCCGCCGGATCGGGAAGAGCTGGGTTCTCGCTGATCCACCACCACGGTGGCGCAACCGCCAATACCCCGGCTAGGTCACTCGCATCGACTGCACCCTCTGGATAGAGCCAGGTTCGGTAGGTACGTCCTCTGCCATCGTCGGTGTCGTTGCCTCGGTACCAGTCGACGTTAGTTTTTGCGCCGGCCGCTTCACCAAGAAAGGATTGCGCATCACCTCCGTAGATCTCAGGTTCCTTGGCCAACGCGTCGTCTCGGCGGCCCCTGTGCTTCTTTGGCGATCCCATATTCGAATGACTAACCAGTTTGACTCGTGTGCGGGAAGGGCTAAACCGCGGTGCCTTCAGTGAAGGAGCCCGTCAGCCTACGGTGTCGCGCATCGGCCGACGGACGCGGCGACCAGGGGAGACTTGTGCGCCGAGTGCGCGGGCGGCCCGGTAGGCGCCGCACGTGGGGCATAGCCGTGCACCACGTGCCGCAAGGTCGAGCACCTCCTCAGTCGACAACACTCGGTTCGATTGTGTGGCCACACAGCCATCCAGATGGATGATCAACTGCTCACCGCCTTCGGGGAGAGGCCGGCAACGGAGTCGCCACACCGGCTCGCCGGACCGGCTGACCGGGACCGGCGCCAGGCCTGGCGATGCCTGTTCCTCTGTCTGGATGGCCGTGCGAAGCTCACTGAGCCGGACGGAGAGTGCCGATTCGTGCCGCCGGAGGCTTTCCAGGTCGAGCCCGTGACGAGCGAGAGGCCACACGGCAATCTCCTGATCTTCCGGCAGTTGATTGAGATACTGCTCTGGCACGTTCCGCACCTCTAGGCATGCCCCAGTCGACCAACCGATCCCGCCCCCTTCCGCGAAAACGACACCGCGGGCAACGCTCACTTGAGGGTCGAGCTGGCACCCTCCCCAATCGGGGTGGATGGAGGCCACCCAGCGGCCAGCGATCTCAATAACGGATACAGGGGCGCCGGCGGGATAGAAATCGTCGAGGTCCACCAGGATATCGACTCCAGGCGACGGTGACCCGTCCGTGTAGAAGATTTCTTCCAAGAGAGCCCGGAGTCTCGGTTCTTCACCCCGAGGGAATGTCCACGTTCGCTTTCCCGGGTTCCATTTCCCCCTCATCGCCCTGGCCTCGCTCACGAATACCGGGTTCCAAGGGCAGATCACCCCGACACTCACATCGTCATACCAGTGCAAGATCACCCCGGTGGGACCTGCGGCCTCGGTACGCTGATTTTGCCCCGCCATGCGCCTCTCCTGCCTGTCTTCCCCGATACACGAGCGGCACCACGGCCAGAACGCGCAAGCCAAGGCCCGACGGTTCCACGATTATGCACAGCTGTTCATGGTGGTCAAGATATGTCCGCTGTTCGAGTCAAGGGGTGTCCCAGTCAAGCTCTCCTGACCCGCAGCTCCACCGGTTCGGCATGCACGTGCGGAGACTGCGAGAGTCGCGCGGGCTCAGCATGGAGGAGCTCGCCGCCCGGAGCGGAATGAGCTTCAGAGGCCTTGCGTACATCGAGCACGGACGGCGTAATCCCTCGCTAATCACACTGCTGCATATCGCCTCGGGTCTCGGCGTGGCTCCTTCGCGACTGCTGGACTGTTTCGAATCCAGCGCTGACGCCGCGACCGCGCCAGAGGCGGCCCGACGGGAAACCGTTCAGCGTCACGGCACCTGACTGTCTCCCTGCGGCGCTGGTCCGCCTCGCTTCGCCCGTTCAGATGTTGCAGGCAGCGGCGTTAGCCTGGTGGCGCTTCTCCGCCGCTTTCCGTCGGTAGCGCTCGGCCGTGGAATTGATAGAAGCAAGCGCTGAACGAGGATTGCTGGCTCCGAGAGCGCGAGACCGGCGGTCGTGGATCGCCGACCTAGAATGGAATCGCCCCACGTAAGCTGGCAAAGAAATGACGAGTCCGCACAACTCGCCCTGATGCACCTCTTCTGCCATTACCTTCCGCCGGGGTAAAAATGCCTTCTGGTGGGGTCAGCCTTTCGGAAGGTGTGCCCATGTCGTCTTTCCTGCGTTACCGTGCGAGCTCCAGCCCCATTCCTCAGCAATTGCATCAACAATGATGAGGCCGCGGCCCTCATCGGCAAGTAGGTTCGACTGCCTCCTCGCCGGCGCACCCTGGCCATGGTCGGTGACTGCACACATCAGGGTGTGGGGAGTATCGATCAGACCGAGCCAACCAGCTTCCGCGCGCGCCTCTTGAGAGTCGGCGTGCCGGATGGCGTTAGTGAGAAGTTCGTTGGTGACCGCCGTCGCGTCGTCGGCGTATGCCCTGAGCCCCCAGCGCTCCAGCGTGCGCGTCGTGAAGTGGCGCATCCGATGAAGACTTCCCGGCCCGGGCCGGAAACGGCGTGCGGCGAACCTCGGAACGCCGAGGCCCATGGCGAGTCCCCATTCGAACTCGATGGACGGCACGGGGGCGACACCTCCGATGCTCAGACGCCGAGCCAACTGAGCCTTCCCTTCCTGTAGTTAGCCAATCCTTTTTTCTGCTTGGCGACCCCAGGTCGCACTCTTTCGAGGGACTCCAAGTCCCAGACGCGACTGGCTAGTATTCCCACCAGTCCACCCGGATGCAATTGCAAGTGGGATTTCATGCGGGCATATTCGCGATGTGTCGGCGATGTCCCACCACGACCTGCCTTCGGGTGGCGCACTCTCGAACAGCATGACGAAAAGGGGTAGTGATGGAACGCTTCAGCAACGGCGCCCCCGCGAGCCGAATCCCTGCCGCAAGGTGGATTAAGAGCAGCACGAGCACAGCCCAGGGCAACTGTGTCGAGCTCGCGTGCCTCTCCAGTGGGGAGGTGGCAGTCCGTAACTCTCGCTTCCCTGATGGCTCGGCGCTCCTGTTCACGCGCGAGGAGTTCGAGGCCTGGGTGGAGGGGGCGAAGAAGGGCGAGTTCGACCACATGGCCGCGTAAGGGTCATATCAGTCACATTAACGCCGTGGCGGACATGCGGGGCTCCTTCCTGGGATAATGGTGTTTGTTGCCACGTTCCCTGGAGTCCGCATGCCCGTTGGTCGTACGGACGGAGCGTTCTCGATCGCTCCGGTTGTCCCGCTGCCGCGTCCGAATGACAAGCCGGCGGCGGCAGCGAAGGTTCTGGGAGCATACCTGCGGCGCCTGAGGCGAGAGCAGGGACTGAAGATCAAGGACGTGGCGCCGGCTGTTAGGGCGTCCATCTCGAAGATCAGCCGCATGGAGAGAGGCGAGAGTGCCCCTCGACGCAGGGATGTCTTGGATCTTCTGGATCTCTATAACGTCCGCGATCGCCAGCAGCGCGAAGAGATCGAGGAGCTGCTACGGCAGATCGCCTCGTCGGCGTGGTGGCATCAGTACAGCGACGTGACACCCGGCTTTGTGAAGCGTCTCATCGGTCTTGAGGACTCGTCGATAGAAATCCGCGCATATGAGGTTCACGTGACGCCTGGTCTGCTCCAGACGCCGGCCTACACGCGGGCGCTCGTGAAGGCGGAGCTTCCGAACGCGAGCGAAGCCGAGATCGAGCGACGCGTCGAGTTGCGCGCGCAGCGACAGAAGATCCTCGCAGGTGAGGGTCGTCCGATCGTGCGAGCCATTCTGGACGAGGGAATCCTCTACCGAACGATTGGAGGACCTGAGGTGATGCGGGAGCAACTTGAGCACCTGCTTCACATGGATGAGATCGAAAAGGTGCACATTCGGATCATCCGCTTCGATAGAGGTGCCGGTGTCCGTCCGCCAACTCCCGTGACTTTGCTGAAGTTCGCTCCTGGCGGGCCGTCAGAGATGATCTACCTGGAGCACGTGAACAGCGCCCTGTACCTCAGCAAGGACAGCGACGTTCACCGGTACCGCCTGGTGCTCGACCATCTCGCCAAGGCTGCCGAGACGCGCAGCAGCAGTCTTGCGCTCCTGAAGGAGGCCATCGCCCGGTTCGCTGCGATGTCAGCTGGCTGACGCTGAAGCGACGGCATAGTCGGCGGACTTGGGCGAGCGTGCAACACCCCCGTACTCGATCCACTCGGAGGTCCGCGCTCGCGGCCTGATGTCCGACTCAGGCCGCCACTCGGCAACGTCGACAAGCCCGGGCGGGAGCAGTTCCAGGTTGGCCAAGTAGCGCTCCACATCCTGGCGCTCCCTGACCTTGCCCCAGTCGTTCTTGGTGCAGTCCTGCATGAAGTCGGTGATGGACCGACGAGTCTCATGGTTATCACTGACGAGATGGCAGATCACCAGGAAACTTCCCGGAGCGAGGCGCCGGATCACACTTCGAATCAGTTCTTCGAGGTCGCTGTCGTCAGGCAATCGGTGAAGAACTGAGACGAAGAGTGCGGCCACTGGCTGGTCGAAGTCGATGAGCCGGCCCACGTCGGCATGGCTGAAGACCTTGCCAGTGTCGGTGATGTTTGCGTCAACTACTGCGGTGCGGTCGTTCTCCTCGAGGACGGCTCTGCCGTGAGCCAAGACCATCGGATCGTCGTCGATGTAGACGACGCGGGACCGACGATCGACACGCTGGACGATCTGGTGAACGTTGTCCTGGGTTGGGAGGCCGAAGCCGAAGTCGAGAAACTGCCGAACTCCATACTCCTGCGCGAGGACACGAACGACACGCTGCAGGAAGAGCCGGCTGTTGCGGAGTACTACCTTGCTGCTTGGCGCGATCTGGAGCAACCCGGTACATGCCTGCTGGTCAGCTGGGTAGTTGTCGATACCGCCGAGGAACCAGTCGTACATGCGTGCGAAATTTGGGGTTCCGATGTCGATGGAGTGAGAAACGAATTTCTCCCCATGGTCCACCGGGCTCCCCCTCCAGACATGGCTTTGTCGGTGCCTCCGCTGTTGAACCTGCCCATCGTAGAGATCACGCCAGGACAAACGCTAGGGCCCCTTGCGGGTGAAAGTGGTTCGCGGGGGTGACTTTCCCAGTCGGGGAAGGGAGAAACGGCGGGGTCGGGACGCGTGGAGCTCTTTCTCAGGGGCCCGGTTCCTCAGGGTGTGACAGCTGCTGGGCTTCGTGTTCTCTGGTGAGGCTGCGATCGGCCATGGCGAGGTGGGCAGCGGCGGCACCGACACCGATTCCCATCAGGGCAGCTGCCTCGGACACGGTCATCCCGAGCTGGCGGTGGAGGACGACGGCGTCGGCCTGGGCGGTCGGGAGAATCTGGTGAAAGTTGTCGTCACTTGTCTCGAAGGCGCCCGCGTGGGCAGCATCAACGGTTTGGCCGAGGATGCGCCACGCGTCTGCGGCCGGGCAGGGACTGCTCAGGATCTCGTGCCACGCGGCTGCGAGACCTTCGAAGGCGGCATCTGCCACGCGGCAGCCCAGGTGGTTCTCGCCGACACGAGCCTGCGCATACTGCACGTAGCGTTGCTCGTGCAGCAGCCTGAAGGCCGTGTAGTCGGGGCGATTGGTGGGTTCAACAGGTACCGGTTCGCCTACGGAGCCGGTCGTGGACGCCGGCCAGCTCATCAGGGCCTTCCTTTCAGCCAAGGTGGTAGGCGTTTCGGCGAACATCGATCACGGGCTTCCGGAGGGCTCGCCGGGAGCGCTTCCGGGCAATGCATCGCTGGGCAAACCACTGGGCGGGAACATGTCGTGGGAGGTGAGGAAGGCGTAGTGGAGGTCCTCCCACAGCGGTCGGATGTCGGCTGGGTGGCCACCGAGCCGGACGACGAGTTCTCCCGTGGTCTCCCAGTCCGGGACAAGGTCGCCGCTCAGAACGTCCGCGGCGATCTCCGGGGTCAGGCGGCCGTCAGTAGCGGCGCAGACGGCTGACAGGTCGGGACACGCGGCCGCGAGATAGTGGCCTCGCAACGCGTCGTTGAGGCGTTCAGCGGCCCCCGCAACGGTGGGTCTGACGGCGTGGGACGCACCTTGGGCCGCCTCCCAGAGAAGGCGGAGCTCGCTCGCGCGGCCCTCGAAGATGGTCGCGAGCATGTGCACCACGGGCCAAGCTGGGACGCGCTCCCCAGCCAGGACCCGGGAAACGTACGAGGGGGACAGGTCGGCTTGTGAGGCGGCGCTTTGAATCGTTATGCCGCTCGTCCGTTGCAGGTATGACAGCGCGGACGCCAGCTTGTTTGACGAGCTTCTGCCGGCCAGTGCTTCTGCTCCACGGCGGGCGGTGACTGGCGTCTCTGATGGTGCGGCGGAAGGCTGGTTTCCGAGCACAGGTACGGTCGGGGAGACGAGTTGGTCCCAGGCCCTACGCGTTAGCAGTCTGCTGACCCGGTCCTCGTTCCAGCGGCCCCGCGCGGTGTCGGAGCTTACGTCGGCTGCAGTCGCCACGATGTCCCAGGTCGCGCCTGCGGTGCGTGCGTCCCGTACGGCCGCAGCAGCGTAGTACGAGACCTCCCGGGTCAGGCGCCCGGCGTGTTCCAACAGGACACTCAGGGGCGCCTTCTGGCGCTCTGCGTCGACGAGCCTGGCCGCCATCTGGTGGAGGTCCTCGGCTACCTCACGTCCCCACGGGAACGTCGTCGTCGGTCCCTGTGGCAGGCCCTGGCCGTCCCTCAGACGCTGGGCCTTCCGTCGGCAGGCCGTCGTGCAGTACTGCCTCTTGCGGCCGGGGCCGGTCCGCTGCCGGAACCGGCGTCCACACATCGCGCAGAGCGCGTAGAACACCGTCGCACTCACCTTGGTTTCTCCCTCCCACCGAAGCGCTCTTCATCCAACTCGGTACGCATTAGCCCCGATCCGGGGCGTCGGAACCGAGAGGAGTCCGTCGTACGGTGGCGACCCGCCGCCGAGCTGGCGGCGGGCCGCCACGCGGCGTCTAGCGCCGGCGAATGCGCACGTAACGGATGGTGGAGCGGCCGACCAGGGCCGTGAGCGCCGCGAGGAGGCCGGCCTTCACCGGACCGATGGCGCTGTCGGTCATCGCCGCCCAGGGGGCGATGACGGCCGGGAAGACGACGCGCAGGCGCACCGTGACATCCCAGGCGTCCACGCGACGCGTTTCCCGCGGGGAGGACCACGGAATGCTAAGTTCGTCACTCGTCGAGGGCTGGCGCGAGCCCCCTCGAAGAAAGCGGTCGAGCATGAGTCAGATCCCGTCTCGATCGATCTGGCCCCGGGCTGGCTGGTACCCATGCCCGGGGCCTCTTTACGTTTCGTGAACTCGACGCTACAGCCCGGCGCCGACTGGCGCCACGAGTTCCGCCACGTTGCAAATGCATCGCGCTGATGGATCTTGACCAGCGCCGCCGATGATGCCCCGATAGACGATCAAATTGACGCAACGTATTGCGTTCCAAGCGCCTTCATATGCTCTAACTCGGCCGAATTATCGGCAATCTCCCAGCTCTATGCGTCACATAGCGGACATTCGCCGCATCCGCGACCGCCGTTCTGGTTACACCCCGCTATCGGCGTCATGGCCGCATAGATTCACCCTTTCGGGTGAACGGCGAGTGTCAGGTCGGCGTGCTGCAGCCCTTCCTGCACGTGCAAATGCAACAGCTCGGACCCCTCGATGAGAGGGGTCCGAGTTCTGCTGGGCTGAGGGTGTCGCTGTGGCCTAGCTCTTGACGAGTCGTAGCTCGGGCCGCGCGGGGGCGGAGGACTGTCCGCCACCTGCCACCGGGACTGGTACGAGGCCGAAGACGTAGTCGTTGAGTTCCTCAGGGAAGATCGCCATCTGTGTAGCCACGTCGGCCGGCGTCATGCTGAGCGGGGGCTTGCGCAGTGCGTCGAACACCTTGGCAAGCAGTTGGCTGCTCTCACGGACCATCGATGAACCGGGTTCCGATGTGCGGTAGCCCATTCCCGCCAGTTGCTTCACGGCCTGGTTGTAACGCCACTCGGACAGCAGCTCGAGCTTGCGCAGGCGGTAGGTCAGAGCCATGGCGGACACGCCCCATCGGCGCTTGGCGCTCAGGATCCGTTCGACCGACACGTTGTTCAGCTTCTGTGCGGTGATCCCGGCCTTGGGCATCAGGAAGGCAGAGGCGAAGTCGTTCGCCTCTCCTTCGGAATCACGGCCATGCGGAATGCGGTGCTCGCAGTGCAAGACGAGGTGCCCGAGCTCGTGCGCGGCATCGAAGCGTCCACGTTCACCGGTCTTGCGAGTGTTGAGGAACACAAATGGTGTCCCGGACTGGATGGTGGAGAAGGCATCCGCGTCCAGGCAGTCCGGAGCCAGTGAGAATACCCGCACGCCGTTGGCCTCGAGCAGGTGCACCAGATTTGGTACCGGATCCTCGCCGAGTCCCCAGTGTGCCCGGAGCTGCTCGGCGGCCTCCTCCGGCTTGAGGTGCGGATAGGTCGGCACGTTGGGCTTGGGCAGCTTGAAGCGTTCCTCCAGCCATGTGTTCAGCGTGGCGGCTACCGTCCCCGAGCTCAGCGCACTGTCACGCTCCAGGGCGCTCATCTTTGATGGCGCCCTGAAGCTCACCATGTCCGGCAGCATTTCCTTCGGCGTCGGAGCCTCGAAGAACGACACGGGGTAGCGCAAGGCCTGCGCGAGCGAGGAAAGCGAATCCTCCGAGGGCGGTTTGCGGTGGTTCTCGAACGCGGTGATGCTCTGCGCCGAGACTCCCGACTCCCGTGCTAGGGCCACCAGCGTCATCCGCCGGCGCTTGCGCGCGAGAACCAGCCGTTCAGGGGTGAACACTTTCCTCAGCTCCCAAGTCGTACATACGTAGAGCCCCGTCAGCCCTCCAGCAGCTCCACCATGACCTCGGGTCCGGCGTCGTCCCCGGGGTCGTCAAGCAGGTTGACGTCCACACTGATCTCGCCCAGGTCTGGCAGATCCAGCGGGATGCGCTCCAGCCACTCGTCGACGAACTTGCCGTTCATCTTGATCGGCAGGGACAGCTCGGCCAGGAGCTCGCCGTTCTTCCACTTGTAGAGCAGGCACCAAGTCGGGATCTCGTCCAGCTCCCGGCCATAGAGGACCGCGTCAGGCGTCATGAAGGCGAACTGTCCGTTGCGCTCCACAATCTGAGCCATCTTCGGGCCCTTAGGGTTCCTCGACCGCACCTTCGCCTTCAGATCGCCGACCCCGCCTGCTGCGCTGACCGCAGTCACCGCATGGCTTCGGCTCGGGTGAATCGTCCGCATAATGCTGTCCCGCCGAGTGAAGCCCCACCCCTCATCCGCCAGCTTCTCGCCGATGAAGCGGTTGGTGCGACTCCAGAAGGTGGTACCCCGCATGGCCGGCGCGTCGTAGTCGGTGCAACGACGTGCTTCGTCGCCAGCCGCGGCGAGCGCCTCGTGGAACAGGTCGATCGTGAAGTCGAGCTGGGCGAGACGCTCCGCGCACCACTCAGCACTGAGGTTCTGCAAGGACCCCTCCAGACAACCGTAGGTTTCAAAAAACATACCTCATCTGAGGGGCTGTTTATGAAACCTAGGTCATCATCGCACACCAGTTCGTATCTGTCATCCCAGCTCGCAGGCCCATTGAACAGTGTGGACGCCCAGCGATTGCCGTGCCTGTTCGGCGTGTCGTGGCCACAGTGACCACTCGCCCCCGACTCGGCGCAAGGCTGCCGTGGGGCAGGGCCCCGGGGCACAGCCAGCGGGGATGCGACGAGCGTCGGGATGGCGGCATCACTGCGGCGTGGCCACGGTTGCTACGGTTGGTAGCGCGTGCGATTCGGGGGGCGGCCGATGACCGGCTTTCACGTCAAACCGGCTGACATGCTGGTGGTCTCAGCAGGGTTCTCTGATCTGCCGGACTCGGCGGCGCAGATATACAGAGGCTTGGTCGGCTCACTGGACGCCGCCGCCGGGATGGCCGGGGACGGCGACGCCGGCAAGAAGTTCGCCGCGAAGTACGACCTCGCCGCCCAGAAGTTGGCCGACGCGACGACGCGGCCGCCGCCCAGCTAGGGGGTACCGCGAACGGCCTCTACACCATGGCGATCAACTACCTGCAGAGCGACCCATGCGCGAGCGGACCTCGCTCCGGCCTGGCAACTTGCTTCTCGCTGAGCCTCGGGCGCCCGGGTGAACCCTTCGAGAGGACCCCGGCCTCGCCTCGCTCACGCCACTGTCGGCGCCATCGTTCCACCGACCGCTCGCTCACCCTCAGTGCGGTGGCGGTCTCGCGATTCTTCTCCCCGCCCTCTGTCGGCGACGGGTGAAAGCTGACCGCTGATCGGCGGACCAAAGGGGACCCACTTCGCGATCTTCCAATCATCCTGATCTTCATCGAGGGTCAGGAGGAGAGGGCGATTTCCGTGGAGGACTGGGCTGAGATCCGTCGGCTGCATCGGGCGGAGCAGATGCCGATCCGGGCGATCGCCCGGCACCTGGGAATCTCGAAGAACACCGTGAAGCGGGCACTGGCGACCGACCGGCCGCCGGTCTACCAGCGCCCGTTGAAGGGCTCCGCCGTGGACGCCTTCGAGCCTGCCATCCGCGAGTTGCTGAAGCAGACCCCGACGATGCCGGCCACGGTGATCGCCGAGCGGATCGGGTGGGAGCGCGGGCTGACCATCCTCAAGGAACGCGTGCGTGAGCTGCGGCCGGCCTACCTGCCCGTCGATCTGGTCTCGCGGACGCTCTACTCGCCCGGTGAGCTCGCGCACCTCCCGCACACCGGGGGAAGCTCAGCCATGGGGCAGGCGCCGAAGCTCGCCGCATCGCCCGCCCGGGATTCCGCGTAAGGGGAGACGGCACGAACGAGGGGCGGCGTTGGCATCCTCCTGGGTCTGATCGCCATCACCTTCGGCCGGCTGGCCCGCATCCGCACCCGCCGAACGTACTGACCTCGTACGATCGGCCCAAGGCGCGGGCCCGTAGCGGACCATCGTCGTCCCGTATGCCACCGCTGACGATCACAAGCTATCGATGTGCTCCTGCAGTGGAGTGACCGAGTAGGTCACGGCCTCACGCAAAGCGGCTGCGCGATTACGCAAGGTCGCCACGTCCGGTGCGGTCAGGAGAAATGTAGCGAAGAAGTTCTCCTGGTCCGTCGACTCGGCCCGGTAAGGCGACAGGACGTAACCGTCGACGACACCTGGCAGGTCCAGAAGGTCGGCCACCTCGCTATGGCACGTGACCATGCCCGCCTCGTCGGCTTGGATCGGGAGGGAGCCCCACAGGCGGTTCTCGACCGGGCGAGCCGTGAAGGGCTCCCTCGGCTTCTGCTCGTCAGCGTGGGGGAGTGCCATGTCGATCAGGATGTCGATCGGGTTCACGCCGGTGAGCTGAGTGATCGCGTGCATGGTCACTCCGCCGCCCACCCGCGGGTTGATCTCGATCAGTTCCGCGACACCGCCGGCCACCCGTCCCTCGACGTGGAACCATGCCTCGTCGACCCCGATCGACGCGCAGAGCTGTGACACCTGGTCAGCCAGGAGCCGTGCCCCTTCGTCGACCCCGTCTGACGTGGGCGGGGAGACGAGGAGGCCGGTGTCGTGGAAGCGCTGCCCGGTCTGCTCTTCCTTCTCGAAGACGATGACCGGGGTGAACCGGGATCCTGTCACCGGGCCGTCTATGGAGAACTCGATGCCGGGGATGAACTCCTCGAGGATCATCTCGCAGTCCGCGCCGAGATTGCCGGCCGCCTCGAGCAGGTAGGTCGCCGCCTCCTCGCGATCACGCAGCAGCCGTACGATCCGGGATGCGCCGCTGCGCTGTGACGGTTTGCCGATCACCGGGAAGCTCGGCACGTCGTCCAACGGGAAGGACGCGGCGGGCCCGGCAGTGGACCGCACGTCGGAGAGACCGTGCTCGCGCATCGCCGATCGGACCTTCGCCTTGCTGAGCAGTGTGGCCAGACCGGGAGGAGCTCCCTGAAGGGCGAAATGCTGCACGAGGTGGATCTGCCAGGGAATCAGGGCCTCGACGAGGTTGATGAGAGCGACCGGTGCCGGTACGAGGGCGGCCACGGTGGCGGCGAGTTCAGGCTCCGAGTCGTGGCTCCAGTCGACCAGGACGTGGTCGTCGCACACCGCCCGGTTGAGGTCCTCGGGCTCGTCGGAGACGAGAACGGGCGACAGTCCCCGCTCCCGGAGAGCATGCGCGAGGTAGCGCACGCCGCCCGCGTTCAGCTGGGAGAGGATCAGAACTACATCGCTCATATTCGGTGTCACCTTTCCTTGGGAACGATGGCAAACCTTCGTCCGCCGAGGTGGACGGCGCCGGACGCGATCACGATCACCCGGCAGAAATGCTGGTGATAGGGGAAGGCGTCGTCGTTGACGTGCATCTGCGTCGACACGAGGACTTCGTCGGTACTTCCGGGCGTCACGCGCACTTCCTCGGGGTCGGGCACGTCGACTCCCTGGAAGTACTGCCCGTGCAGGAACCAACCGATGGTGAGGCGGTCGGTCCTCCAGCCGGCGGGCCCCGGACGCAGCCGAACTGTCCCGTGCACGTCGTCACCGCGACGCCACACCTCGGGTATCTCGATCAGGGGCACCTGGAGCTGAGGGTCGGCGGGAGCGTCCCAGACGTGGCTGCACCGATAGCAGAACGCGGCCGTGCGAGAGCTCCACGGCTTGCCCGGGCTGTCGCCGACCAGTTCCTCGACCGTGGCGCCGCAGTAGGGGCACGGCGTTTTCGAGGCGTGGACCCGGGTGGTCAACGCCGGCTCCCAGATGCTGTCGAATCCGGAGTAGGTGGCCGAGGTGTAGTCGATGAGCTCGGCCGCCGCCGCCATCTGCGCCCGAGCCAGCACCTCCGGGTCGGGCGCGGACAGGGCCTCCAGATCGGCCACGCCGGTCTCCAGCGCCGTCGAGCTCAGGCCGAGGCCGAGGAGGCTCCGCAGCAACTGCTGCGGAGTCGCTGACGTGTCGTGCCCGGATGCCGGGCTCGCGGCCACGGTAGCCACGTCGAGACCGGCGGAGCGTGCGGAGTCGGCCTCGCTCTGCTTCAGGGCCGCCTCGTCGGCCGGCTCGACACCACCGGCCACCAGCCAGGGAAAACCGAGCAGGGCGAAATACGGGAGCTCCTCCTCCGTGTCCACCGCGAGCCGGTTGAGGGTGGCGACGACCTCACCCAGCGGGGCTCCCGCGTCGCACATACGGTGGAAGGTCTCGGTGGCCCAGTCCGTCGTGTGCGAGGGGAACATGGGGCCGATGGCGGCCGCGGCGTGGCCGGAGCTGAGTGCGTTGGTCAGCAGGAACTGGCGGGGCGCGCTGCCGGCATGGGGACGCCAGCTGAGGCAGGAGTTGGTGAAGACGACTTCGGCCCTGACCGATCTCGCCTCGATCACGTCGTCCAGGCTCACCCCCGGCAGGAAGCACGTGCCCTCGAAAGCACAGTGCGGAGCCGCGCCCTCGCCGAGTTCGAGCCACTGCCGACGTGATTCGTGATCGCTGCCGCACAGGACCGTGTCGTTGAGCAGCGCCGCGTGCTCCCGCCCGGACGAAGTGATCGACAGGAACGTCGCACTGTCGGCGATGACCGCCTGGTGCACCGAGTTACGCGTGACCTGCGCCCCGGCGAGGACCAATGCGTCGGCGCCCGTGAGCGGACCCGCAGCGAACGGGGTCAGGACCACGTGCTTGCGTGTGGCCGGCGGACGGTGCCCCGACGCGAGGTTCTTCGCGATCAGCCAGGCGAGCTGTTCCAGATCGCCCGCGGTCAGGAACCCGAGCCGGGGTACCCGCCCGTCCGGCCTGTTCCTGCACGCGTTGACCTGATCGACGACCGCCAGAGCGTCCTCGACGGACACCTCGTCGGCGAGAGCGACGAGGAGCACGTGTGCGGCCTGGTCATCCAGGACGAGGTGGTCGCCCGGGTGGTCGGCCGGCAGGGTGACGACCGTTCCGTCGAAGCGGGTCGCCAGCGCCTCGGCGACGGGAACGGCGGGCGAACCCGCGACGCACGCGACGCGGAGCTGGGCAACGGGGCGGGACCTGCCCGGCATTCCGAGCGGGGCGTCGATTCCTGTGCCCGCGCCACGCAGCATCGGGAACGCGTCGGGATCCGCGAGCTCGCGGACGTACGTGTCGAGCTCCTGGTCTTGCGGGAGCGTGCTCACCTGGGTCATCGGGACCGGCGGCCTTCCTTCTTGGGTCCGCGTCGGGCGACTCACGTCCGGACCTCCGCGGGGTTACGTGGTGAGGCTTGATCTCCCGTTTGGTCTCCCCGGAACGCCGGCACGGCGC
The DNA here is from genome assembly GCF_055560495.1 of Kitasatospora sp. NPDC023176. Classification (NCBI taxonomy): domain Bacteria; kingdom Bacillati; phylum Actinomycetota; class Actinomycetes; order Kitasatosporales; family Streptomycetaceae; genus Kitasatospora; species Kitasatospora sp. NPDC023176. The sequence goes on from NZ_JBVHIP010000057.1 coordinate 18,694, forward strand.
ACACGATCGCAGCGAGCAGCGCCACGATGACGGCGGAGACGACCATGACGGGCACGGGGCCCGCGGCAGCGGCCGCGGGAACGGCGAGGAGCAGGCCGAGTGGTCTGAAGCCGTAGGAGACGAACCCGTCGAGTGCGGATACCCGCCCGAGCATCTCGCTCGGCACTCGCTGCTGCATCGCGGTCTCCCACAAAGTGTTGAAGATTGCGAGCGCGACACCGTAGACGAACATGCCCACCAGGGCTATCGGGAGGGGGGCACCCGTCGCGAGAAGGATCAGGCCGGGCGCGACGCCGAGCGCGGTCGCCGAGTACGCCGCCAGCAGCTGGCGCTTCGGGGCGAAGCGGGTGGAGGCGAATCCGCCGGCCAGCATGCCGAGCGAGCTCGCGAGGAGCAGGGCGGACCAGCCGGAGACACCGTCGTAATGCTGGATGGCCAAGAGCGGCCCCAGGACGGGCAGTACGCCAAGCACCAGCATCTGGAACATTCCGGCGTTGGCGAGCCCGGCGACCAGCCATGGCGTGCGCGCCACCTCCTTGATCCCGGCCACGAAGTCGGCGGTCCACGAGTTGCCGGGCACGGACACGGACGCCTGAATCCCGCGGATGCGCGTCAGGAGCACGGCGCTGGTCAGGAACGTCAGGGAATCGGCGAACAGCGCGGCACCGGGCGAGGTCACGCTCACCAGGAGGCCCGACAGGGGGAATCCGAGGATGCCGACCGATGTGAAGGTCATGGACAGGCCGGCATTGGCGTTCTGGAGTTCGCGGCCCGATGCAAGGCCGGCCATGACCTTGCGAGTCGCCGGTATGTAGAGTGCGGCGGCTGCCCCGTTGACGGCGAACAGCACCGTGAGCTGCCATGCCGAAGGGGTGCCGACGACGATCAACGTCCCGATCGCGGCCTGGGTGCTGAAGGCCACGAGGTCTGCGGCGATCATGAGGGGCCGAGGCGGGAAGCGGTCGACCGCCACGCTGCCGAACAGGAGGACCGCCACCTGGGAGATCGTGCGTGCGGCGAGGACGAGCCCGGTGAGGAATCCGCTCGGGTCCAGCGCGATCATCGCGAACGGGATCGCCACGAGGGTGAGGACATCGCCGAATCCGCTGACCCCCTGCGAGAGCAGGAGGAAGCGATAGGCGGACTTGGGCGCGGGGCCCTTCGTCTCGGTCATCTCGTCGGTCATGTCACACGCACCGGGAGTGAGGTGAAGCCGCGGATGAAGTTGGACTGGAGCCGTACGGGCTCACCGTCCGGGACCAGCCGCACGCCTTCGAGTTCCACGACCGCGCGCAGGACCGTCTCGAGCTCGGCCAGAGCAGGCGTCGCCCCCACGCAGCGATGGATGCCCACGCCGAAGGCCAGGTGGCCCGTGGGCTTCCGGTCGAGGCGTAGCTCCAAGGGCTTCTCGAACTCCGCAGGGTCCCGGTTGGCGGAGTAGATCCAGAGCAGCACGGTCTGGCCGGCCTTGATCGTCGTGCCGTGCATCGTCCTGTCACTAGTGGCGACGCGCTTGACGTAGGCGGCGACGGAGGTGAGCCGCAGCATCTCCGTGATGGCGTTCGGCACGAGATCGGGATCATCGGCCAGCGCCGAGTAGGCCGACGGCTCCTGCATCATGAGCAGCAGCGACCCGGACGCCGTGTGGGCGGACGTCTCGTTGCCGCCGAACACGAGGTTGACGAGGTTGTAGAGCACCTCGTTCCGGGTGAGCGTGCCGGAACGCTCGGCGTCGAGGAAGTGGCTGAGTGCGTCGTCACGGGCCGCTGCGGCACGTCGTTCCTCGAGGATTTGGTCGAGGAACCCGAGCAGCTCTATCTGTGCCACGGCCCGTCGGGTCTCTTCGGGCATGGAGAAATCTGACAGCGTCTCGTCGCGGTAGCCGACGACGGCATCGGTGAGGTCAACGACATGACGGGCGTCGGACTCGCCGATGCCGAGCAGCGTCATCAGTGCGGCGACAGGGAGCTGACGCGCGATGGACCGTGCGAAGTCGCCACCGCCGTCGGCCATCATGACGCCGAGTTCGCGGGCAAGCAGGACCTGGAGCCGCTCGCGGATCCGCTGGGTCATCGCGGGGCCGAGGGCTCCGAGGAACACACGACGGAAGTAGCGGTGCTCCGGCAGGTCGCTCGCCACGAGCATCTTGCCCCTGGCGGAGTCCTGGTCCGTGCCGAAGGAGCTGCCCATGATGGCGCCGTCGAGCGAGCTCAGCCAGTTATGGTCGCGGTAGTAGGCGGAGACGTCAGCGTAGCGCGAGATGTTCCAGAAGCCCTCGCCCGGTCCACCGTCGTTCCAGTAGACAGGCTGCTTCTCGCGCAGATACTCGAACACCGCCTCGGGAGCGTCGGATCGGAAGAGATTCGCGTCGCTGAGATCAGGAATGGACGGCGTCATCGCGTCGCACGCTCGTCGATCAGGTGGGACAGCGCGGCGAGCGTCTTCTCCTGAAGGAGGTCCTTAAAACCGAGGTCGACCGCGAGCTCCGTCTTGATCATCTTGTTGAGGCGGAACAGCAGCATCGAGTTGCCGCCGAGCCGGAAGAAGTCGTCGTCGAGCCCCACGGGGGAGACGCGCAGGAGCCTGCTCCATATGGCCGCCACACGCTTCTGCGTCTCGCTGACGGGCGGGGTGAAGGAGGACAGGCGCGCACTCTCGGCCAGGGCGAGCATGCGCATCTCGTGCACATCGCGCTTTCCGTGGTCGGTGAAGGGAAGCCGGTCGACGGTGACGAACGAGTGCGGGACCAGGTACGAGGGGAGCCGGGACTCGGCGAACGCCTGCACGTCGGCCACGCTTGCACCCGCGGTCAGCACGATGATGGCGACCAGGGACGGCTCGACCGCCTGCCGGTCGACGATCAGCACGGCGTCGTCGATGGACTTGTGCTCGAGCAGGACCCGCTCAATCTCGACCGGGTCCACCCGGTGACCGCTGATCTTGACCTTGTTGTCGCGCCGGCCGACAAACTCGAGCCCGCTGTCCCGCTGTACGAGGATGTCCCCGGAGCGATACGTCGCGACCTCGGTGTCTCCGATCACGGCAGTCCCGAAGACGACGGCGTCCTCTGCGGGACTGTCCTGGTAACCCAGGCTCACGCCGGGGCCGGCGATGATTGCCTCGCCGGGCGTACCGAACGCCACGGGAAGCCCCGTCTCGTCCACCAGCTCGATGGAGCAGCCGTGCAGTGTCTCACCCAGGGGGATGCTCGGCCGGTCCACGTCGGCCGGGCTGACAGTGTGGATCGTGCACGCGGTCGTGATCTCGGCGGGCCCGTAGAGGTTGTACAGCGTTCCCGGGAAGCCCCCGTCGTACAGCTTGCGTACCGACGAGACGGCGAGCACGTCGCCACCGACCCCGAGCACACGCACGCCGCTGAACGCCTGGGCGTCCGCCTCAATGATGTGGTTGAACGCCATCGTGGGCACAAGGAGCGCGGTGATCTTGCGTGAGGTCAGCTGCCGCTGAATTCCGGCGGCGAGCATCTGGGGTATGTGCGGCAGCGTGACCAGGGTCGCGCCGGTCGCCAGGGCACGCCACATCTCGTAGTGGAAGGCGTCGAAGGACAGGCTCGAGATCTGGCCCATGCAGTCGTCGGTACCGAGGGCGGGCAGCGCGTCGTTCAGGGCGAACCAGGTCAGGCCGGCGTGACCCAGCACGATGGCTTTGGGCTGACCCGTCGATCCGGAGGTGAAGACCAGGGCCGCCGGATCCGCGGAGGACGGCGAACCGAGGCCGTCGGCGTCCGCGGAGGCGACCGGGAGATTCTCGGGATCGAGCACGAAGAGGTGCGAGTCCCCGTCGATCCGGTGGACGAACGAGCTCGACACGATGACGAGGCTCACACCGGCCCGGGAAAACATCTCCTCGCGACGGTCATCGGGATCACGGGGATCCGCGCATACGTAGACCCCACGCGCCTTGAGGACGGCAAGCAGGGCGACCGGCACGATGGCCGAGCGCTCGAGGAACAGGCCGATGCGGTCGCCGGGCTTGACCCCGGCGTCCACGAGGCTCAGCGCGATGTCGGTCGACAGCCGGTCGAGTTCCCGATACGTGTATTCCGTCCGGTCGTCGCGGGACGCGTTGCGGTCGGGATGAGCAGTGGCGGTTGCGGACACGACCTCGACGAGGGTCTGCGGTGCCGGCATGACTGCGGCTGGGGCCGCCTCGGCGGCGGGGCGGGCGGATGCCTGGTCTACCACGGGGGCGTCCTCATATCAGTCTCACGAATGTCGGTTTCAAAAGGCGATGTGGTCGGTGCTGCTCGGTTGCCAGCCAAGGGGAATCCATCCGGAGTACTGCGGTGCCTCGGTGGCGTGGCCGAAGTCGGTCAGGGTCGGATTGGCTTCGGGCTGCAGTCTCCGCTCACGCTCCCGGATCCGCTTCTTCATCGGCTCGTAGACGCCGCGGGTCCGGAGCCGGTTGAACTGCAGATGGGAGTTGAACACGAGGCCCGCTCCAGGTGACCGGCGGGCGAGCCGGTCGGACCGAGGGTGGAGGCCCAGGACGAAATATGCGGTCTCGGCGGCGGAGATGGCGAACCAGGGAGAGCGCAGGTCGGAAGAGGAGCCCGGTGCCTGCCGGTGACCCTGGGCCCGGTCGATTCGGCAGAGCGACCGCATGCTTGCCCACAGCTTCTCGTGGAAGCCGGCTGCGTCGCCGCAGTCGTCCTCGAAGGTGAACAGGAGACTCATGAACTCACTGCCCTCCTCGGCGACGAGGGGGCTGACGTCAGTGAGAGCGGAGTGCATCGTGCGCACTGCGGACTCATCGGACATCGAGCTCAGCGGAACGTGGTGCAGCAGCCCTTGGCGCAGGCTTGAGGATCCTCCGGTGCAGGCGAACGACCGCCCGGATATCCAGTCCGCCCAATCAGCAGGGAGCGGCTGTGTCCCCGAGATCTCCTGGGACGAGGAGCCCCTGACTTCCTTGGACACACAACCCCTTCCGATGTTCGTTGCGAGTGCATCCTCACCGGACGCGCCGACCCTGCTGATGTCCGACGACCCCCGAGGGTCATGTCGTGGCGATGCCGATCGTCGTGTGGGACGTCTCCAGGATCCGCAGCACCTCGTCGTGGGTCGGCGCGGTGCCGAGCATCAGGACGGTCTCGCCGAAGGTCCCCATGTCCACCGACACGACGTCTCCCGGGTGCTTGAGCACGCGGATCGCCTCGACACCCGGGTGACGCCCCATCTCTTCGACGCCGCGAATGCCGACGATCGTCCCTTCGACGTCGGGGTAGACGGAGATGTGATAGCTGACGGCGTCGGAGTCGATCCGCGCCAGTTCCTGCCGCATCACGTCGTGCCGGCCCAGCGCGATGGCGTACGCCGCCCTGATGAGGGCTCCAGGATGGCGCTGACAGAGCAGGCTGTCGACGAGCCCTCCCAGTCTGCCGTTGACCTCGATGACGGTGGGTCCCTCGGATGTCAGCTTCAGCTCGGTGTGGCAGAGGCCGTTCTGCACACCGAGGGCCTCGATTGCCTTCGTCGCCTCGGCGAACGCCTCCGCCCTGACGGCCTCGTGGAGGTTGTCGGGGAAGAACATGCCCGTCTCGCGGAAGGGCGGCGTGATGGGGAACCGTCCGGAGACACCCAGGTGGGTGGGAATGCCGTCGACCACGGCCGACTCGACCGAGATGTAGTCGCCCCATTCTGGTCCGGCGACGTTGGCGTCACCGGGGAGGATCGATTCGAGGATGAACGTTTCGCCTGAGAGCCCCTGGGCAGCCAGCTGGCCCAGGCGCGTCAGCAGCTCGCCCGGTCCCGCAATCGGATAGGTGTGGCGGCTGCCGTATCCGGCTCTCGGCTTGAGGATGGCTGGGAACTCGATGTCGCCGAGTCCCGGCGTCGCGGGTTCGTCGACCGGGACGAGGAAGCCGGGACCGCGCGAGCCTCGCTCACGGAGCCGGGTCCGCTGGAGGAACTTGTCTCGCAGGAGCCTGGCTGCCGCTGACCCGACCGAAGGCAGCGACAGCGCTTCGGCCAGCTGGGCCGCCGGCTCGATGCCGGGGTCCGCGAACGACACGATGCCGTCCGGCCGACCGATCATGTCCAGGAGGGCGAGCGGCTCCCCTCGGGTAAACTCGTGGACCGGCGCTATCTCGTGCAGCAGATCGAGATGACCGGCGACCTCGGCGGAGCCCTTCGGCACCGCGAACGACAGGTCTGCGATTCCCTCGGCGTTCGACAGGAGCTCGAGCGGCGATGCGGATCCGCCGTCGAAGACGACGACCAGATGGGGAAGAGTCACCGGAGGCCCCACCCTGCAGTCCGGGCGCGCACCGGATCTCCGTACGACCCGGAAGTACGCGACATGGTCATGGCGGAGCCTCGCCTTCGTGAGCGGCAGTGAGTGTGTTCAGGAACAGTTGACGACCCGTCAGGGAAGGATTCCGACGCCGTTCTCACGAACGAAGATCTGGAAGTCACGGATGTCCGTCTGCTGGGTGACCCACATCAGCAGTCGCTCGACTCCGAGGCCGAAGCCGCTGGTCAGCATCGGCGCGCTGTCCTTCATCGCGACGTACCACTCGTACTCGTTCTCGGCCACCTCGTGCATGCGCAGCGCGGAACGCACCGACTCGCCGTCGACGTGGCGCTGGCCCGCGCCAACGACTTCGCCGGGGCCGAAGAGCAGGTCGGCGTTGAGCGCGTGTCCCTTGCCGTCGTTCGCCTGGTAGAAGGGCACGGAGCGCTCGTCGAAGTGAGTGATCCACACGAACTCGCCGCACAGCTCCATGAGCTTGCGCTCGCCCGCGCGGGTGAGTCCCTTGAAGCCCAGATCCGGGTCGGTCGTGACCAGATCCGGGTCGCCGCCGAGCATGTCGATCGCTTCGTCGAGCGTGAGGCCCCGGAAGGGTGTGGGGTCGTCGAGGCGGGCGAAGTGGTCCAGCGAGCCGGCGGCCTTCTCGATCTCCGGGCCGCACTGGGTCCTCAGACGCAGGAGGATGTGCCGTATGTACTCCTCGACGACGACCTGAGTGTCGGCGAGGGTGCCGGGGAGCTCGGCCTCGCTGTGGAAGAACTGGCACAGGTGGGTCGAATCGGACGCCTCTCCCCGGAAGGCGGGCATCATGTAGTAGGCGCCTGCCTCGCTGAGGCGGCAGAGGTATTCGAGTCCGAACTGCATGGAGTCGGCGAGATATGTCGACACATCGAACATCGAGACCGAAACCGGCGACGAATCGCTGCCCAGACCCATCGGCGACGAGATCGACCCGGTCGTGATGGGGAGGTGCCCGAAGCGGACTCCGCGCGAACTCCAGAACTCCACCGTCGCTGAGGTGATGCAGTCCTGAAGTTTGACGACGAGTGGGTACCACTCGCCCTGGAATGCCTTGAGGTAATGAGTCTCCGGGTCCTGCCAAGTGTGGGGAGGAACGATGTATTCGTCGGGCATGTTTCAAATCCTCCCAGATGGGTTCCAGAGCACCTGCGAACGTTGGTCCCTGCGACCTGGAGGCAGTCCTGACCAAAGTCGGAAGGTCGCGAAATCTCGGACATTCGTTTCATCAAGACTTGCAGCGACCTCATCGCCGCACCGCGAGAGTACGTCGACGTGCCTCCTGTCGCAGCATCAAATCCCATACACCACGTGAAGTTGGGGATCATACGATCACAACAGCAGTCGAATGGCAACCAGTTGTGGGAGTGTGCGAACGCACCGTGATCGGGACATCTTGGTCGATCACGGAAGTCCACGAGGAGCCGGTGTCCAACTCTGGTACCCCCCACGGTCAGACGCCGTGGGCGACCGGGCGTGGGAGGCCGAGCGTGCCGAGCCGCCCCGGTTGCCGAACGTAGTCCGTCAATCCAGTGGCGATCGAAGGTGCATCGCACTACCGTCAGGCATCAGCGGGTTCGCCACCCGCGGATCCAGGTTCGGACGACCTCGTGGGCTTCGCGCCGGCTGCGACTGTAGACATATCAGGTATCGTCACGAAGCTTGCGCCGTAAGCGACTTGGTGCGCCAAGGTCGGTCCGTGGGGGGAGTCGGCGGCGACGCCGGAGGAGCGCTGCGGCGAAAAAGGGGGGCTTCACATTTGCGTCCCACTGAGCCATGCTGGCGATCTAGACGGGGTGGCGGGGTGGCGACCGGGGGACACCTCGATTGGTGTGAGCATCGCGGTGGTGGATCCGACGCGGTCGCACGATGACGATGCGATCGAACGTTCTTCGAGGGCTCTCGCGACCCATGGTTCAAACCTTCGTTCGGCTGCCTGACCTGTCCTTGACGGCGCGTCTGTCTTGACGTTGTTGGGGCTGCAGCAAAGAATCCAATGGAGACCTGAATGTTCGGTGAAGTAGCCTATCCGCGCTCACGCGTCTGGAATAAGAGCACTCTTGAAGAGGCCGACTGGCTCGTACAGGTCCCCGCTCCGGTTTTCCATGAGCTGCTCGACGTTCAGGCCAAGGTCCGGATCAACGGCTCCGGTCCCGTGTATGTCTCGGAGAAGGAGTCCGAGCGCATAGGGAGCTTCCTTCGGGGCGTCGCGGATGAGAAGGTGATCTCAGGGCGCGGGTTTGCTGTTCTCCGGGGGTGGCCGATTTCCGGGATCGAGGACATCGACTCGGGCGTCATCAAGACCATCAGTCCGTTGCTGGGCCCCGTGTTCGAGCAGCCGACGGCCCGGGACGGAGCCATCGGCATGATCTCCCAAGAGATGACCGCGAAGGTCCTGGCAGCCGTGCGTGGAGACGCTGGACCTGAGCCCGAACTCGGATCGAATCTGTCGGTCGAAGCCCAGGCCATGCACACTGACAACGCCAGCGCCCAAGAGGGCGAGACGCCTGGCGGCCGGCCGGACATCGGCATCCTCGGACTGCTCTGCATGAAGCAGGCTCCCGAGGGCGGCGAGTCGGTGCTGGCTAGCGGGCCAGCGGTGTACGAATGGCTCGCCGCGAACCGCCCCGAATACCTTCGTGTTCTCTGCGAGAAGCGATGGTGGGGTGGACGGCCGACGGAAACACTGAAGGACGGGCCTTTTGTCGAGGACGCCATCTTCAGAAGCTATGCGGGAAAGCTGGTGACGCGCTTCAGTATCGGCTCGATCGAGCGTGGGCGCGATTTTCACCCGGGGATCGTGACGGCAGAGGAACAAGAGCTGATCCGCGACCTTCCGAATGTCATCGAAGAGGCCGGCCTTGCGGCGGAGCTGGTGCTTCAGGAGGGCGACCTCTTCCTCCTTGACAACACGGCGATCCTGCACGGCAGGAGAGGGTTCGTCGACAGTGTCCAGCTCGAAGAGCGGCGCCGACTTCTGCGATTGTGGATCAAGTACCAGGATTGAATTCGGTGATCGACAAACCCTTGTCGCACGGTGCTCTCGTCGAGTAAATTCCGAAAAAGACTCGCAGGCGAACTCTCCTGGATTTCACCGGGTAAAGTCGTCCTCAGTTAATCAACTTCCATTCATTCCCTATCGGTGAGGAAATATTTCCATGGCGCTCATGACTGACGACCAGTTCGAAGAGTTCTTCGAGCCCTACGCCGGCAACGTGCAGGGTTTCTACGAAGCGCCCTTCTGGACCTTCTCGGACGCGCTGGTGCGTGCGCTCATGGACAAGCACCTGGGTATCAAGCCCGGTGAGCACATCCTTGACGCCGGTGGCGGTACCGCTCGTTGGGCGCTGTGGGCCGCGGAGCACTTCGATGTGGACGTCACCGTCGCCGACAAGTCGGAGAAGATGGTCGAGGAGGCGCTCAAGAACGTTGCCGAGTCGCCCTTCGGGAAGCGTGTCACCGTGGTGCACTGCGATCTCGAAGACGCCCCCATGCTGGCGGATGAGTCGTTCGACGCCGCCATCTCGACCTACGGCGTGCTCAGCTTCCTCGACCAGCCGCGTGCGGCGTTCGACACCCTGGCGCGCGTCCTCAAGCCGGGTGCTCAGGGCATGTTCATGTCCCACTCGCTGTCCAACGCGATCCACTCGAAGCTGAGTCGGGACGGCGTCACGCCCGAGGAGCTCGAGACCCTCCAGAACGAGAGCATCGTCCGTTGGGCTCCGCACGTCCCGCCGCTGCGCGTGTTCTCCGCGGCCGACCTGCAGGACCTCGGAGAGCAGGCGGGCTTCGAGGTTCCCCGCGTGTACGGTGTCCCGCTCTTCACGTACCCGGGTCCCGAGGACTTCGGCTACCCCTACGAGAAGCTCAGCCTCGTGTCCCAGTCGCTCCAGGACCAGAAGCTCTTCAACGCCGCGCTGGCGGCGGAGCTGAAGGCCTCGGAGCGTCCGGAGTGGGCCGACCGCGGTGTGAACCTGATGGTCCACGTCCGCAAGCCCGCCAATGGCTGAGGCTCAGGTCGGCGTCGAGGCGCCGTACGCGGAGCTGGCGCGCGTATACGACCGGTGGACGGCCGAGAACCCGTACGACCGGTGGGCCGAGTTCGTCGAGCAGCGGCTGAAGCAGCACGGAGTCAGACGCGTCGTGGATCTGTGCTGCGGTACGGGCAGCCTGACGCGGCTCCTTCGGGGGCGTGGCTTCGACGTCACGGGGATTGACGGGTCCGAGGGGATGCTCGCCCAGGCCCGTGCGCTCGACGGCGAAGGCTCGGACTACCTGCTGCGGACCCTTCCGTCCGCCGATCTCGGTGGCACGTATGACGCGGCCTTGTGCACGTTCGACAGCGTCAACTACATGGCCGGCGACGGTGAGCTCTCCGAACTGCTTCATGGCGTGGCGAAGGCCCTGAGGTCAGGCGGGATCTTCATCTTCGACGTCAACACCCAGACGAAGATCGAAAAGATATTCGGCTCGTCGCACTTCGGTGACGATCTCGATGATTTCGCCTATGTCTGGCGCAATCGTTACGACGCGTCGACCCGCAGCATCGAGTTCCTGATCACGCTGTTCACGCGAAACGAAGACGGAAGCTTCACTCGCGGAACCGAGCATCACCGTCAGCGGTGGTTCACCGAGGACGAGCTCAAGGCTGCCTGTGCGGAATCGGGACTTCGCGTCGTGGAGGATCTCGATGACTACACCGACCGTGGCGTAACTGCGGAGACCATGCGACGCTGTCTCGTCCTGGTCAAGGAATGACCGGCAATCTGCTCTATCCCGCGCCGCTTCGGTCCGGTGACACCGTGGCGATCGCCTCACCGGCGAACCAACCGCCGCCAACACCCCAGCGGATTCGCCGCGGGGTCTCCTTCCTCCGCGAATCAGGGTTCGAGGTTCGCGTTCCCGAAGGAGCGGCCAGCTCGGAGCCTCGGTCCCCGGCACAACGCGCGGAAGAGCTCAACGCTCTCTTTGCCGATCCTTCCGTGCGTGCGATCGTGACCAGCATCGGTGGCTACAACAGCAACGCCCTGCTGCCATTGCTGGATTTCGACGCACTGCACCGGGACCCGAAGTTCGTTGTCGGCTACAGCGATATAACCGCTCTTCACCTGGGAATTCTGAGCCAGGCTGGAGTCGTCTCGCTGCACGGCCCGACCCTGCTGCCGGAGCTCGCGGAATTCCCGGTGCCACAGCCCGTGTCGGCACAGGAGATGCTCCGGTTTCTCACCGGAGCCTGGGAAGGTGCCCTGCCCCAAGTGCCAGCCTGGACCGATGAGTTCCTCCAATGGGACCAGGACGATGTCCGGCCCCGTCGGATGACGCAGGGTCCGGACCAGCGATGGGCGGGCACGGGGAGGGCGTCCGGCCCTCTGGTCGGTGGCAACCTCGAGACCATCGAGGCACTGCTCGGTACGCCGTATCTCCCGAGTCTGACGGGTGCGATCCTGTTCTGGGAGACCTGCAGCACGTCGCTCGGACTCGTCGAGCGTTCGCTGGACCACCTAGAGCAGGCGGGCGCGCTCGCCGACCTCGCCGGCGTCGTCGTGGGTCGCACCTTCCGTGCGTCGCCCGACTTCGCGATCGGTATCGAGCAGACGGTGTTGCGCCGACATGGGGGCAGCGGGATCCCTGTGGTCCTCAACGCCGACATCGGGCACACCGATCCCATGCTCACCCTGCCGATCGGCCACCAGGCGACGCTGGACGCCGATGCCCGCGAACTCGTGCTGGCGCGCCGGCCCGGCGAGGCAACCCCATGAGGTCCGCAGTCGTCGTGGGAGGTCGCCGCGGACTCGGCAGAGAGGTGGCCGAGCAACTGGAGCAGGCCGGCTGGTCCGTCGTGCGCACAGGGCGTTCACGGTCCGACCTTCGGTCCGCGGACGGGCGTCCTCGCGACTACGAGCCGCTCGAGCTGCGCGATGACGACTCCGTGGAGCGCCTTGCCCAGGCCCAGGCAGCACGCGGCACGGGCCTGGACCTCCTCGTCATCAGTGCCGGGGGAGCGGCACTGGGCGACATGACCGAGCTGGATCCCGCGACGTTCCTGGCGATGCTCGACGAACACGTGGTCGGGACCTATCGCCTGGTCCGGCGGTTCCGCTCCCAGCTGGCTGCCGCCCAGGGACACGTCATCGTGATCCTGTCGCGGATGGGGAGCCGTCCACGACCCCACGGTTACGGGTACGGGACGGCGAAGGCGGCGTCGGGCTTTCTCGCGCAGTGCCTGGCCATGGAACTGGAGCCAGACGGGATCCGACTGAACTGTGTGAGTCCGGGAGCGATGGACACCGAAATGTTCCGCACGGCCTTCCCCGACCGTGATCCGGCCACCGCCCTGGACACCGGGGATGTGGCGCGGATGGTCATCGCTCTGACGATGCCGGAGTTCCACCACCTGTCAGGTGCCGTCATCGACATCCCGCGACCTCGTTGAGTAGATCTCCTCAACGCTGCCCGAGGGGGCTGACATTCATGAATGACCAGCAGCACATCACGACTTTCCACGACTCCAGTCCGGATCTCGACGACTGCGGAAAGCTGCTCGGCAGGTTGCGCGAGGCCGGCTATCTCTTCCTGCGTCAGGTCATGGATCCCGGGCTGCTCGCACGCGTACTTGCCGACTTCACCCGGCCGATCGCCGAGAACGGCTGGTTCCTCGGCGATCCGGCCGACCGGCGGGCCGACCCGTCCAAGTTCACCGTCGAGCCGCAGCAGGAGTACCGGCGCGTCTACCACCAGGCGTACCGTTCCGAGGCATTCCACAGCGTGGGCCACTCGGTTCGTGACAGTCTCCTCGAACCCCTCCTGGGCGAGGCCGCGCTCATCCATCCTCGCCCCATCGGCCGCATCGTCTTCCCGGTCTCCAGCGATCCCCGGGGGATGGACTTCACCACGCCGGCCCATCAGGACTTCGTGTCCGTGCAGGGCTCGACCCAGACATACACGTGCTGGGTGCCCCTCCACGACGTCTGTTGGGCAGACGGTCCGCTGGCCATCGCCGAAGGCTCCCACCGTTCCGGCGTACGACCGAGCGCCCCCGCTCGCGGTACCGGCGGCACGGTGATCGAGGACGTCCCGGACGAGGACTGGCGAAGCGCCGAGTTCCAGCGCGGCGACGTCGTCATCTTCAACTGTCTGACGGTCCATCGCGGTCTGCCCAATCGGTCCGACCGGTTCCGGATGTCGACCGACTTCAGGTTCCAGCCCTTCTCCGACCCGATCTGCGACCGCAGCCTTGTGCCGTCCACCTCCGCACTCGCGTGGGACGAGCTCTATCTCACGTGGGAGAACGAGGCGCTGAAGTATCACTGGGACCGGCCGGAGCTGCGGACCGTCCCGTTCGACTTCCGCTACGAAGAAGAACGAAACCGTCAGGCCATTGAGTACGCGAAGCGTGGTGACACGCGAGCGATCTCGGCGCTGCAGCGTATGGCTGTGCACGACCCGGAGCCGGCACGTCGCGAGCTCGCCGCGGAGCTGCTCATGTCCCTGCACGAGGCCTCTGCGGTCCCGGATTGACAAGGACCGACATGAGAACCGAACTGACCCACGACCGTCCACCGACCGATCTGGTCCGCCGTGTAGAGGAACTCATCGGCCCCGTCCAGGGCTGGCAGAGGGTCATGCGCGGCTATACCAACGCCGAACGATGGCTGGCAGTCACCTCCGAGGGTGCCCCCTGTTTCGTCAAGGCGGCCACGGAGGAGCTCACGGCCCGATGGCTCCGCGACGAAGCAGCGATCTACGAGCGCATCGACGGGCCGTGGCTGCCGCAGGTGATCGCGTGGGATCCGGGCGGAAGCCACCACCCGATCCTTGTTCTCGAAGGAATGCACGACGCGCGGTGGCCCCCGCCATGGGATGACGCCGCGATCGGCCAGGTCCTTGAGACCCTCGACTCGGTCCATGCCATCGAACCCGACTTCCCCCTCCCACTCCTTGGGGCCGACACCGAGTTACGCCGTGGTTGGGAACTGGTAGCCGAAGACAGAGCTCCGTTCCTCTCCTGCGGTCTGGTCACTCCCGGCTGGCTGGAGCGGTCCTTGCCTGCGCTGAGCAATGCGGCGGCCGCGGCGTCGTTCGACGGAACCTCGCTCCTGCACCTCGACATCCGCAGCGACAACCTGTGCTTCGCGGCCGACGGTGTCCGGATCATCGACTGGAACTGGGCCGCGATCGGCAATCCGGCCTTCGACGTCTGTGCGTGGCTCCCGAGCCTGCGACGCGAGGGCGGCCCGCTGCCCGACCAGGTGATGCCTGGGCAAGGAGAGTTCGCGGCCTTGCTCGCTGGCTTCTGGTGTTCGCAGATGGGCCTCCCCGAGACAGACACCGCTTCGGGCCGTCGGTTGCTCCAGCGCGACCTCGGGAGGATCTCACTCGACTGGGCCAGGCGTGAGCTCGGACTCGAGCCGCTGGACGGCATGGCCGACGACATGGAGCACTTGTGACCGGAGAGATGGGCCTATCCCGCGCCGATAATCACGGGATGGGCCTGCGACGGGTCGATCCGCAGGAGTGGGCGAACCAGCGCGGCATGCACGAAGCGCTCAGAGCGGCGGGCTGGGAACGCTCCTCGGCCCCCCTGATTGCACCGTGGTCCGACAACCACTGCACGTTCGTCGGTATCTCTGTCCCGGCCGGCCCGCGCCTGGGACCCCGACAACTACTGACGACCGCGTCCGGGTGCACCAGCGCCTTCTCGGTTCGCACCGTGGGACTCGACTTCCAGCTCGTGCCCGGGGAGCGGCTGCGCCGGGAGCGACTTCCGCTGGCGGTGTACTCCATCGGCGAAGCCCTCGGAACGGACGGAACGATCGAGTACGACGTGCTGCTCGCGGAGGCATGGTCGCGGCCGGAGCGCTCTGCGGCCGACGACCTCATGACTGTTCTCGAATCCTCCCGTCGGCAGGTCGTGCACGAGACCATCGACCTGACGCCGATGCTGCGGCGGGTCCGGATTTGTGCTTGGAGGGCTGGGCGATGATCCCCGAGGTGAGTCGGAAGATCCCCTCATACCGGAGACGACTGATCGCCGCCGGTTATCTCAGTCGCCATTCCCTCGGCGCCGGCTACACCAACCTCACCGGCGACGGTCTCGAATTGACCGAGCGCCTCATGGCGAGGTTCCACGATCTCGTCGCCGCGCATTGGCCCGTCGACTGGGTGGCGCACGACGGGGTGATGGCCGACAGAGCCAGACTCAACGTTGCCCTCGGGATGTCCGAGAATTTCGACTGCTATCTGCTGGAGGACGGCCGGCCGACGCTTTTCGATCTCAACCTCGCGCACCTGAGTTGGCTGCGTGAAGCGGCTCTGGACCGGACCGCGCGCGCCGTCGTCTCCGCGAGCGGAATCTATCGGCCGGTCGCGAGTACGGAGCCCTTGATCCGTGATGAGCACATTGCGCCGTTCATGGCCATGCACCTCGTGCTCCCCCGCGCGCAGCTGACCGAGGCATGGGTGGCCGTGGAGGACATCCTCGCGGGCATTGCTGCCGCGATTGGTGCCCCTCTGCTGCTCGCCGAGCAGCCTCCTCCACCTCACTACGCCGATCGATGCCTCGCGGCGCTCATGCCCGATCCGCGGGACTCGCTTGAGCCGTGGTCCCTGGCCTACGAGCTCGGGTCGGAGTTCCTCGGTCACCTCGATGCGCCGGACACCGCAGTCCTCGAGATCGGGATCTCGGGACGTCTGCTGGCCTTTCTGGCCCAGCTTCAGACGAATCTCGCCGCGGCGTTCGGGAGCACCGTAGCTCCTGCGCAGATCCACGTTCGCGGCGGCGACGACTTGCAGGCCAGCTCCACCACCACCGAACTGCGCTGTCGACCTGTGCACAAGTCAGCCCCCGCCGGCGCGTTGGCCCCGGTGTTGTGGATGCCCGTGCAGAACAAGGCGGCGCTTCTGGTGGAGGACTACGCACACTGGTACCAGGTCGACGACGGTCAGCAAGGCCTGCGCGAGATGCTCCGCCGAGCCGACAGGCTACTCGTCGGACGCGCTGCGGGGCGGCTGGACGACATCATCCAGAGCGGTCATGAGATAGAGCGTCAGGCCAGTCGTGGGTCAGTCCGTGTCGTACGAGCTCACGATCCGGGTCTCGTCGGCCGGCATCTAGCCGTACGGCGGAGGTAGCCCCGAGGCATATGTGCAGAAGCGCGAGGGGGTGGGTGACCGGAAGGATTTCGGTCCCCCACCCCCTCGCACTGTGTCAGATGACGATGTTCACCAGCTTCGGTGCACGCACGATGACCTTGCGTACCTCGGCGCCCCCTAGCGAGGCCACTACCGCGGCCTCGGACATGGCGAGAGCGCGCAGCTCCTCTTCGCCGATCTCGGGCGCCACCTGGAGCCGGGCCCTGTTCTTGCCCTGGATCTGGACCACACAGGTGACCTCGGGCTCACGCAGGTACAGCGGATCGGCCCCAGGGAACGGCTGACGAGCCAGCGACGAGGTGTACCCCAGCCGCTGCCAGAGTTCTTCGGCGATGTGCGGGGCCAACGGAGCCACGAGCAGCACCGCCTTCTCGGCCACCATGCGCGGCGTGGTACCACGCTTGACCAGGAAATTGGTCAGCCCGATGGCCTTGGCGACCGCAGTATTGAAGCGCAGTCCGGCCATGTCGGCCGCGATTCCGCTGATGGCCCGGTGCAGTGCCCTGAGCGTCTCGGTGTCGGGCTCTTCGTCGGTGACTACGGTCTCGCCAGTGCGCTCGTCGACGATGGTGCGCCACAGCCGCTGGAGGAACCGGTGAGACCCGATGATCGCCCGGGAGTCCCAGGGACGAGAGGCGTCCAGCGGGCCAGTCGCCATCTCGTACAGCCGCAGCGTGTCAGCGCCGTACTCCTCGCGGATTTCATCCGGCGAGACCGCATTCCGCAACGACTTGCCCATCTTGCCGGCTTCCCGGCTGACCTGCTCGCCCTGCCAGTACCAGCCGCCGTTGTGCTCCTCGACCTCAGCCGCCGGCACCGGGAAACCGCGGCTGTCCCGGTACACGTGGGCGGTGATCATGCCCTGGTTGACGAGCCGGTGGAACGGCTCACTAGACGAGACGTGCCCGAGGTCAAACAGCACCTTCTGCCAGAAGCGCGCGTACAGCAGATGGAGCACGGCCTGCTCGGCTCCGCCGACGTACAGGTCGACTCCACCGTGCGGCTTGTGCTCCGAGGGCCCCATCCAGTAGGCCTCGTTCTCGGGGGCGACCATGGCCTGCTGATTGTTCGGGTCCACATAGCGGAACTGGTACCAGCTCGAACCCGCCCAGTTCGGCATCGTGTTGGTCTCGCGTCGATAGCGCCGCAGCCCATCGCCTCGGCCGAGGTCAAGCTCGACTTCAACCCAGTCGACGGACCGCGACAGGGGCGTCTCAGGGGTGCTAGCAAGGTCCTCGGGGTCGTAGGTGCGCGGTGCGTAATCGTCAATCTCCGGAAGGCGGACGGGCAGCATAGACTCGGGCAGCGCATGGGCGACGCCGTCCTCGTCGTAGACGATCGGGAATGGCTCCCCCCAGTACCTCTGCCGGCTGAACAGCCAGTCTCGCAGCCGGAAGTTGATCGTGCTCTCGCCGACGCCATGTTCCGTCAGCCAGACAGTGATCCGCTTCTTGGCCTCGGGAACGGTCAGCCCGTTCAAGGAAACGGACGCCGCGGCAGAGCCGATGACCCGTGCGTCATGGGAGGCCATGGCGTCTTGCCACTCAGCCGGGTCGGTGCCACGTCCGTCGGAGGGCTCCACCACACAGCGCATCGGCAGCGCGAAGGCGCGGGCGAACTCGAAGTCACGCTGATCATGTGCAGGCACGGCCATGATGGCGCCGGTGCCGTACCCCGGGAGCACGTAGTCGGCCAGGAAGATCGGCACCAGCTCCCCGTTGACGGGGTTGCGTGCATACCGTCCGACGAAGACACCGGTCTTGTCGCGATCCTCGGCCTGGCGTTCCAGCTCTGACTTCCTGGCGGCCTGCCTCCGGTACGCGGCGACGGCCTCGGCGGGAGTGGCGTACCCGCCAGTCCATGCGTCCGACACCGGCGACTGTTCCGGCCAGGCGGCGGGCACCAGTTCGTCTACCAGGTCGTGCTCGGGAGCCAGCACCAGGTACGTGGCGCCGAACAGAGTGTCGGGGCGCGTGGTGAACACACTGATCGAGCACTCGAGGCCGTCCACCGCGAACTCGACTCGTGCACCCTCGGAACGACCGATCCATCCGCGCTGCTGAAGCTTGATTGCCTCGGGCCAGTCCAGCCCGTCCAGGTCGTCCAGCAGCCGGTCACCGTAGGCGGTGATGCGCATCATCCACTGGCGCAGACGTGAACGGAAGACTGGGAAGTTGCCGCGCTCCGACCGACCGTCAGCGGTGACCTCCTCGTTCGACAGCACCGTACCCAGGCCGGGACACCAGTTGACTGGCGCTTCCTTGGAATAGGCGAGCCGGTACTCACTGAGCACCTCCTCCTTGTCGAATGCGGACAGCTCTGCCCAGGCCCGGCCACCCGGCACCTTGCACTCCCCGCGCTCGAAGCGCTTCACCAACACATCGATTGGCCTCGCCCGGCCTTCCTCCGGGTCGTACCACGAATTGAAGATCTGCAGGAAGATCCACTGTGTCCAGCGGTAGTAATCCGGGTCGATCGTCGTGATCGAGCGCCGGTAGTCGTAGGACATGCCCAAGGAGCGAAGCTGGTCACGGTAGCGCGCGATATTGGTCTCGGTCGTCACCCGCGGATGGGTGCCCGTCTGAACGGCATGCTGCTCGGCCGGTAGTCCGAATGCGTCGTACCCCATGGTGTACAGGACGTTCTTGCCGCTCATCCGCTGAAAGCGCGCATAGATGTCGGTTGCGATGAACCCGAGAGGATGTCCGACATGCAGACCTGCGCCGGATGGATATGGGAACATATCCATGATGAAGCTGCGCTCGGGGTCGGCGTCGCCTGCCAAGTTCCCTGAGGGATTGGCGGCACGGAAGGTGCCCTCCTTCTCCCAGCGCTGCTGCCATTCCAGCTCGATGCGGCTGGCCAGTGCGGCCGTGTAGCGGAACGGCAGCGCGCTGCCGTCTTCAGGGTGCCCATGACTGCCTGAAGTCATGTCGCTCATCGTCCTGTATCTCCATCTGGTCCGGTCGGGCCTGGCCCCGACTCGCGTGGACGCGGGTACGCGTGCGAGCGGGCGCTTGGCAAGAGGAAAAGAGAGAGCCCCCATACAAGGGGCCCTGGCCGCGCCGAATCCGGGTGTTGTGCAATGACTCCGGGACTGCTCAGCGCGGCTCGGTAAGCCTCAGTCGCAACGTATACACCCGGAGAGACTAACCTAACCTTGCTGTCCTGGCTGGGGTGTTGGGGTGTGGGCCTCGATTCGTCAGGTGTACGTAGTCACTGACTGTATGAGTGTTTGCCCGTAGTGTCCGACTATCGTGTGGGTCGAGTGGTCAAGACCGATGGGTGGGCGTGACCACGGAAGGCGACGGATGGCTGACCAGTGGCCTTGCCCGGCGGTGTGCAAGCGGACAGCCGGTCCCGTTGTCTCTTCAGGTAGATCCAGGCGGCCTGGCCGGGAGTTTGACGAACACCTTCGTGCAGCCGGCCCGCTCCAGCGCTACCAGCTGGCTGGCGAGCTCCTGCTAGGCCATCGAGCAGCGCGCGTACCCAGCAGGAGTGGACCACCCGTCATCACTCCCGCCGGAGCGGGAATGATGCCCGTTCCCGCCACATCGTACCGTCGTGAACCACGAGCTCTATGGATGAGATGCGAGCGGTGACGGGCAGCAGGGCGGCGACGGCAGCCTCGATCTCGCCCAGCACGTTGTCGTCCTCGTGATGAGCCACGGTCAGGTGCGGAACGATATCCGTGTACCGGCCGCCAAACGGCGGGTTGTCCGGCCATCGCTCGGTGATCGTCTGCGTCAGTCGTCGCAGCTGCCCGTCGGGCTCGGGGACGAGATACAACATCCCGGGAAACCGCCCGCACGACCCGAAGCGAACGTCGAAGGCGCGATGGCCTTCGAGAACATCTTCGATGGCAGCACGGACGAGGCTGTCCACGCGAGCCTGCTCAAGGAAGGGGAAGTGCACCGTCACGTGTGCTGGAACGCCTGCCCACGCTGATGGATCAAGTTGTTCGCGCCATGATCGGACGACCACTTCTGCCTCGGGGACCTTGACGATCAGTCCGGTCTGGCCTGCCTGAAACCTGCTGGAGCTGTCTGCCATGGGCAGCATGCTTCCATCCGACCGATGCATAGGCGTCCGACTTGCTGATCGACCGCAGCTGATCAGCAGGTTCCGGCATTCAACACGCAAGCCACCGACGCGCTGTCATTCCTCGTGAACATCCGCAGCACTCAAGATCGCCAACTGCTGCCCGAAGTGCTGACTAATCGCTGCTACTTCACGTGAACGAAGCAACTGACATCGACGTCCAGGCGGGCGTCGTAGTCGCTGGGGGTGATGCCGAGTTCATGGGTGGAGTACTCGCCCAGGATGTTCAGGTTGGCATGCCTGTGCGGGGAGAGCCGGGCGACGTCCTCGTCCAGGTCGTCGTGTTCGGGGAGATCGACGAGCTTCCTGGCCCACAAACGCTTGCTCCGGCGCCCAGTTGCGCTGCGATAGCAGCAGTAGCATCCGACTCGAGCTCCGGGCCCTGCCCGCTGACCAGCGCAGCGAACTCGTATCCGAAGCCGTCTTGAAGTCGCACCGACGAACGGGTTCGAGTGCATCCCGGCTCCAGATTCTTGGAACTCGCGCGCTTCGC
>NZ_JBVHIP010000058.1:0-34396 GCF_055560495.1 Kitasatospora sp. NPDC023176
GTGATTTTCAGACTGCCAACGGTCTCAACCCCCCGCGATGAGGGTCGGCAGTCGGAAAATCACCCAGCCCCCGGAGCGGCCACCCCCGGAGCCGCCCCCGGCACCCACCCTCCCGAGAGCCCCCCGAACGAACGAAGACCCCCGCGTCAGCGGCCCCCCACGACAAGACAGCTATCGTGCACAGGTGCACCAGGCGCCCCGGACCCCCGGCCGCCGCACCCGAGGGGAGCTCCAGTTGATCGGACGCGCGCTGAACGGGCGTTACGAACTCGTCGAGATACTCGGCGTCGGCGGCATGGCCACCGTCTGGCGCGGCGTCGACCGGGTGCTGGGCCGCCAGGTGGCCGTCAAGGTCCTCAACGGGGGCCTCGCCGACGATCCCCGCTTCGCCGAGCGCTTCAGCCGCGAGGCGCAGCACGCCGCCATGCTGGTGCACCCGAGGATCGTCATGGTCTTCGACTCGGGCGTGGACCAGGGCACCCCGTTCATCGTCATGGAGCTGGTCAGCGGCCGCTCCCTCGCCGCCGTCCTGGTCCAGCAGCCGCAGCTGCCGGTGGAGCGCGCGGTCGGCATCGCGGCGGCGGTCTGCGAGGCGCTGGCGGTCGCGCACGCGGCCGAGCTGGTGCACCGGGACATCAAGCCCGGCAACATCATGATCACCGACGACGGCGGCGTGAAGGTGGTGGACTTCGGCATCGCCCGGGCCGGTTCCTCCAGCAACCTGACCCAGACCGCGAGCGTGCTCGGCACGGCCGCCTACCTCTCGCCGGAGCAGGCCACCGCCTCCGCCCTGGACGGCCGCACCGACCTGTACGCGGTCGGCTGCGTGCTGACCGAGATGCTCACCGGCGAGACCCCGTTCACCGCCGAGACCCCGGTGGCGATCGCCTTCAAGCACGTCAGCGAGCAGCCCCTGCCGCCGTCCGTCCGGCGCCCCGGCCTGCCGCCCGCCCTGGACGCCGTGGTGCTGCGCCTGCTGGCCAAGAACCCGGCCCACCGCCCGGCCGACGCCTCCGCGGCGCGCGCCGAACTCCTCGCCACCGTCCCGGGCCTGGCCGTCGGTGACCCGACGGCGGAGCTGCTGGCGACGGCCGCACCGACCCAGCTGCTGCCGCCCGTGACCCCGGCGCACCCGGACCAGCAGCACACCACCCTGCTCCCGCCCCAGGCCCCGCACCACCATCCGGTGCCCGCCGCCACCTCGGTGATGGCGCCGGTGGGTCCGCCCATGCCGCCCGCCGCGTCCTACACCGCGCAGCCCACGCCCGCGCCCACGCCCGGGCCCGCCCGGAGCCGCCGCAAGCCCCTCGTCCTCGGCGCCCTGGGCGTGGCCGGCCTCGCCGGGATCGCCGCCCTGGCCGTCACCGCCTTCGACGAGCCGGCCGGCCATGCCGCCGCCACCAAGCCCCCGGCGGCGACCAAGCCCGCGGCCACCGCCCCGACGGCGGCGCCGACTTCCGCTGCGGCCGCCCCCACCAGCCCGGCCGCCCTGCCCACGTCGGTCCCCACCGCGGCCGTCCCGCGCAACCAGCCCGCGGCGCTCCAGCTCCAGTCCTTCCGTCAGGCGGTCGCCCAGGCGCCGATCACCAAGGAGCGGGACAAGCAGGCGGACCTGCTGCGGATCCTCGACGACGCCTCGGCCCGTCTCAACGAGGGCAACCCCGACGACGCCGCCCAGGACCTCAGGGGCGCCCAGAAGGTGATCAAGGACCTGGGCAAGAAGCACACCATCGACCCGCTGACGTACGCGAACTGGAACGCCCGCCTGGGCGCCTTGATGACGACCCTCCACGCGACCGCCGACAACCAGGACGACTGACGGCGGCTCGGCCACAAGGGCAGCCCTCGGCTACGTCCCGCGCGGCGGTCCGGTGGAGGGACGACCGGCCGGCCCTCGAACCCGCCGACAACCGGACCGGCGCCCAACTCGCCTCGGCATCAGCGAATCCCCCGTCCAGGCCGACGTCTCCCGGGGTGGGTCAAGCTGAGCGCGATGATGCTGGTGATCGGGCTGGCCTTGATGGCCGCGGAGTTGCTCGACCATCATCGCTAGCCTCTGGCCATGAGGTGGCCGTCACGCAACTCTCCGATGAGCAAAGCTTGTTGAGGAAAGGGCGCGGCGATGGCCTTGTCCCGGCACGAACCAGCCTCCATGGCCCCGGGCGGGTGTACGGCCACCGCCCCACCGGGACGGCCGGTTCCTGGTTCTCGACGGCGCCCCGACCCGGACCCGGGCAGCCGCCCCGCCGGCCCCCGACTCCACGGACAGCGAGCCCATCGGCCACCCTCCTCCACCGCCACGGTAGGGACGAGCAGCCCAGCGCACCCCCCCGATCGGCGTTCTCGCAGCTCAGGCTCCCGTCGACACCAGCCGCCCGTGAATACACAGGGGTTGTCCACAGGCTGTGGACAGTCCTGTGTGCGGGGGAGGGGTGTGAGGCGTGGGGGGTCGAAAACGGTGTGGAGCTCTGGGGCCGAGCCGAGCGCAGAGGTGGGGTTCTCCACAGCGCCGGATGTCGAAGGGCGTCACTCGAACGGGCCCTCCGGGCGACCCCTTCGGCACCCGGCGAAGGCAGCCGACCGACCCCGGACGTGCGGCGGGCCGCGTGCACAGGCCCGCCGTGCCGGACGGCGGATCCGAACTCACTCCTGCCGATGGATCCGTTTCTCCACGCTCCCCCGGACCGTCCGGGACGCCGTCCCGGCCGCCGCCGCGAGGAACACGAAGTTGTACCCGATCTGCAGGACCACCAGGAGCCGTGCCACCTGGCCCGACGGCGTGATGTCCCCGTACCCGACCGTCGCCAGGGTGACGACCGTGAAGTACAGCGCGTCCAGCCGGGTCTCCAGCCCGGCGAACTCCGCCTTGTGCGAGCCCAGCACGAAGTACGTCGCCGAGAAGATCGTCACGGCCAGGCAGATCAGGAACGCCAGCCAGTACACCGGCCGTTTCGCCGTCCCCCGTATCACGCCGACGATCTTGGCCAGCATCAGCCAGGACAGCCCGGTCAGCGCCCCCGCGAAGACCGACCAGCTCAGCACCGGTCGACGGTCGCCCAGCCAGTGCAGCGGCAGCGTGAAGTACCCGGTCATCAGCAGCGCGAACGCGCCCAGCAGCCATAGCCAGGCGCGTACATCCACGGTCGGCGGGTTCTCGGCCATCCCGCCCAGCCTGCCCCGCCCCGCGCCCGCCCGCTCGCCGACGTCCCCCGTACGGGTCAGGCCGGCCCGGCCCGGAACAGCGTCGAGCCCCCGGTGGGGATCCACCGGGGGCTCGACGGAGCATGCGGACGACTCAGGCGGTCGTCTCGGGGCGCTTCGCCTCGGCGGCCGTGGTCACGTGGGTCGGCGTGACGGCCGGGCGGTCGGCGGCCGGCTGAGGGGTCGCCTGCTGGGGGGCGGCCGTGCTCTGCGCGGTGCCGGCCTCCGTCGAGGGGTCCTCCTCGCGCATCGCCTTGGTCTCCGCCTTCAGGATGCGCATCGACTTGCCGAGGCCGCGCGCCATCTCCGGCAGCTTCTTCGATCCGAACAGCAGGACTACGACCGCCAGCACCACCAAGATGTGCCAGGGCTCAAGACCGTTCCGCAGCATCCCTGGCCACCGGTCCCTTCTTGTCTAGAGTCACGGGTGGGCGCTAGCGCCCGTTCTCGCCAGTATGCCTGGCTCTCACACCGAACGGATACACCGGCCGGGAAACGCTGGCATAAAACCAGGTGCTGTTCGAGCGGAGCGCGGGCGACAGCGGCTCTTCCGGCGGCCCTGCCCACCCCCGCCGGGGGGCCGGTCCGATCAGTAGACGAACGGCACCAGCCGCTTGGACTCCTTCCGGTACTGCGCGTACGCCGGGCCGAAGGCCGCCAGCAGCAGCCGCTCCTCGGCGGCGATCCGCCAGCCGTACGCGCCCAGCAGCACCGCGGCGACCACCAGGGCCGCGGCCCAGCCGCCGGCTCCGAGCGCGTAGCCGGTCCAGACCAGCAGGCTGCCGGCGTACCCGGGGTGGCGGATCAGCCGGTACGGGCCGCCGCGGACCACCTCCTGGGTGTCCACCGTGCGCAGGGTGCGTGTGTAGTAGCGGCCCAGGGTCCGCATGCCCCAGGCCCGCAGGGCCAGCCCGGCGGCCACCATCGCGACCCCGAACCAGCGTGCCCAGGTGGGCAGTTCACCGATCGAGGCGCGATCGAGCAGTACCACGGCCAGCGCTGACGCGGCATAGCAGCAGAGCAGCAGCCGGGTCGAGCCGCGGTCGCGGTCGTCCGCGCGCCAGGTGCCGGCCGCGCTGTCCTCGCGACGGCGCAACAGCAGCTCGTAGCCGATCCAGCAGAGGAGGCCGAGCAGGGAGAGGAGGGACGGTACGGACATGCGGCGGCTCCTGGCGGTCTCGTGGATACCCCTCCACGGTCCTCCGGACGGCCCGCCGCGACACGCACCCGGGGGTGGACGCACCGCGGTCCACCCCCGGGTGGAGCGGCCGTACGGTCTACGGGCGGCGCGCCGGCAGACAGCCGCGCCGGGTGTCGGCCTCCTCGGGCAGGCCCTCCCGGTAGATCCAGTCCCTCCGGACGGCGGAGAGCCCCCGCCCAGATTCGGGCGGGGGCTCTCGATGACTCGCGTGGACCGTCGGCCGGGGTGGGTCAGACCGTGGTGGGTCGGACCGCGACGGGCTCCGGGGCCGGCTCGGCCGCCGGGGTGGCGGCGGGGAGGTGGCGCAGGAGGCGGTAGGCGAGGAGGGCCGCGCCGAGGGCGAAAACCAGGCCGACGACGGCGGCGACGTGCAGGCCGTCCGTGAAGGCGCCGCGGGCGGTCTCCAGCAGGTCCGGGCCGAGCCGTCCGGGCAGGTGGGCCGCGACGGAGACGGCGCCGCCGAGGGTGTCCCGCGCGGTGCCGGCGGCCGTGCCGTCGACGCCCGCCGGGAGGGCGCCGTCCAGCTGGTGGCGGTAGACCGCGGCGCCCGCCGCGCCGAGCAGGGCGATGCCGAGCGAGCTGCCGAGTTCGACGGCGGTCTCGGAGGTGGCGGAGGCGGCGCCGGCCTGCTCGGCCGGGGCGGCGGAGACGACCATCTCGGCGGTCATCGTCATGGTGCCGACGGTGCCGGCGGCCAGGACGCCCGCCGCGGTGAGGATGAGGGCCAGCGGCGAGTGCGGGCCGACCTGGGTCATCATCGCGAAGCCCGTCGCGCCGACCACGAAGCCGCCGCCCATCAGGGCCGCCGGGCGGACCTTGCCGGCCAGCGCCGAGCTGATCCCGATCGCCGCGCCGACGCCGACGCTGGGCACCAGCGACCAGAGCGAGGCGGTGAACGGGCTCATTCCCTTGACCAGCTGCAGGTACTGCGAGGTGAAGAGGGCGAAGCCCATCATCGCGAACATGGCGAGGGTGTTGACGCTGATCGCGCCGCTGAAGGTGCGGATCCGGAACAGGCTCAGGTCGATCAGCGGGTCGGCGGCGGTGCGCTGGCGCCACACGAAGGCGGCGGCGAACAGCAGCCCGGCCGCGGCGGCGAGGGCGGGCAGCGGGCTCCAGCCGTCCACGGCGAGCGTCTTGATGCCGTAGACCAGCGGGAGGATCGCGGCGAGCGAGAGCACGGCGCCGGGCAGGTCGAAGCGGCCGGTGGGGGCGGTGGTGCGGTACTCGGGGAGCAGGACGGGCGCGGCCAGCAGCACCAGGACCATCACCGGGACGGCGACCAGGAAGGCCGAGCCCCACCAGTAGTGGTCGAGCAGCAGTCCGCCGGCGACCGGGCCGAGGGTGGCCCCGGCGGTGAGGACGCCGCCCCAGGCGCCGAGGGCGATCTGCCGCTGCCTGGGGTCGTGGAACATGTTGCGGATCAGCGCGAGGGTCGAGGGCATCACGGTGGCCCCGGCGACGCCGAGCAGGGCGCGGGCGGCGATCAGCTGTTCGGCGCTGCCGGACCAGGCGGCCAGCAGCGAGGCGCCGGTGAAGCCCGCGGCGCCGACCATCAGCAGCCGGCGGCGGCCGAACCGGTCGCCCAGCGCGCCCATCGTGATGAGCAGTCCGGCCAGCAGGAACGAGTACATGTCCATGATCCACAGCTGCTGGGTGCCGCTCGGGGCCAGCTCGGTGGAGATGTACGGGACGGCGAAGAACAGCACGCCCATGTCCATGGAGAGGACGAGGGTCGGCAGCAGGAGGACGGCCAGGCCGGTCCATTCGCGACGGCCTGCGCGGCCGGTGGTTGCGGTCATGGGGAAGACGGTACGGGCGTTTCAGACGCTTGTCTAGTACGTATGTGTAAATCGACCGTCCGAGACATCCGTACGAGACATCCGTACGAGACACTCGTGCAAGACATCCGTGCAGACCTTCCGTAGGATCGGGGCATGGGAAACCGCGAAGACCTGATGGCCGGTGCCAAGCACTGCCTGTACGAGAAGGGCTACGGACGCACCACGGCCCGCGACATCGCGACCGCCTCGGGCGTCAGCCTGGCCGCGATCGGCTACCACTTCGGCTCGAAGGACGCGCTGCTCAACGCCGCGATGATCGACGCGATCGGCGAGATGGGGCAGGCCCTGGGGGAGGTGGTGATCGCCGCGAACCAGGTGTCGGAGGACCCGGCGGAGCGCTTCGCCGCCGTCTGGGAGGGGCTCAAAACGGTGTTCGTCGAGCACCGTGGACTCTGGGCCGCCCAGTTCGAGGCCCTGGCCCAGGCCGGGCATGCGCCCGAACTCGCGCAGGCGCTCGGCCAGGCGCAGAAGGAGGGCCGGCTGGGCCTCGCCGCGCTCTTCCAGGGGCTGCCCGAGGTGCCGGACACCGAGGAGGAGCTGGCCCGGGGGGCCTTCTACCAGACCCTGCTGGCCGGATACGTCGCCCAGTGGCTGGCGGCGCCCGAACTGGCGCCCAGCGGGCAGGACTTCCTGCGCGGGCTGCGGCTGGTCAGCAGCAGCGTGCTGGGAGCCGCCGCACCGTAGGCACGGCCTACGCGGTGACCGCCGTCAACAGCACCACCGAGTCGACGTGGGCCAGCAGCCCGTGCCGCTCCTGCGGTACGGGCTCCAGCCCGCCGACGGACAGCTCCACCCGCCGCCCGGCGATGGTCAGCGACACCCGGCCGCGCAGTACCTGGACGCTCCCGGCGGTGGGCGGGGTGTGCTCGTCCAGCGCGGTCCCGGCCGTCAGCGCGATCACGGTCTGCCGCAGCACCCCGTCGTGCAGCACCAGGTGGGCACTTCGCCCGTGCGGGCTCTCGGCCGCCCGGGCGGAGTGCTCCACGGCGAGCCGTTCGAGATCGGGCATCGCGCCGCCTCCTCCTCAAGCCGTGTGCCCAGGTTCGCGGACGCACCGGCGGCGCGCACCCGGAGAGACCCGATGCGGGCCGCCCGAGGTGCGGCTCTCGCCGACTGCCCGCATCGTGGAGGCATGGCGACCAACCAGAGGATCTTCGACGGGCTCCAGGTCAACCGCTCGCTGCTGGCCGGCGGGGTGGCGCTGACCGGCATCGGCTCGGTGCTCGGTGCGGCCGGTGCGGCGCTGGTGTGCGCGGCGCTGTTCACCGCGGGCCGCAGCTGGGTGCGCAGCCTGGAGGCCGCGCCGACCGCGCTCGCCCAGCGGGCCCTGCACGAGGTGAAGGTGGCCTCCTCGGCCGGCTGGGAGGCCTGGCGCGCGGAGCACAGCTCGCCCAACTGAGCCGGCCCGGGCGCCCGTACCCCCCGGTGCCCCCGTACCCCCCGTACCCCCCGTACGCCCGTCAGCCGGTAGGCGCGGACGGACGAACAGACGAACAGACGGACGGACGCGGCGGGCCGCCATGGGGGTGCGGCCCGCCGCAGCTTCACGCGGCGCCGACTCCGCTACAGCCCCAGCGACTTGGCGATGATGCTGCGCATGACCTCGCTGGTGCCGCCGTAGATCCGGAACACCCGGTTGTCGGTGTAGAGCCGGGCGATCGGGTACTCCAGGATGTAGCCGTAACCGCCGTGCAGCTGCAGGCACTTGTCGATGACGGTGGAGGCCGACTCGGTGCAGAACAGCTTCGCGGCGGCCGCGTCCGCGACGCTCAACTCGCCGTCCTGGTACAGCTCCAGCGCGCGGTCCACCATCGACTGCTGGGCCAGCACCTGGGCCTGGCAGTCGGCCAGGGTGAACTTGGTGTTCTGGAACTCGGCGACCGCCTTGCCGAACACCTTGCGGTCCTTGACGTACTGCACCGCGAACCGCACCGCCGCGGCGGCCGCCGCGTACGCGCCGACGGCGATCGCCAGCCGCTCCTGCACCAGGTTGTGGGTCAGGTAGGAGAAGGCCCTGCCCTCCTCACCGAGCAGGTCCTCCACCGGCACCTTGACGTCGACGAACGCCAACTCGGCGGTGTCCGAGGTGCGCAGGCCGATCTTCTGCAGCTTGCGTCCGACGGAGTAGCCCGGCGAGGTGGTGTCCACGCAGAGGATGGACAGTCCGGCCCGGCGGTTCTCCGGGTCGTAGGGGGCGGTCCGGCAGACCACCAGGACGAGGTCGGCCAGCACGCCGCCGGTGATGAAGGTCTTGGCGCCGTTGAGGACGTAGTGGGTGCCGTCCTCGGAGAGCCGGGCGGTGGTGGAGATGCCCGCGAGGTCGGAGCCGGCGCCCGGCTCGGTCATCGCGATCGCGGTCATGATGTCGCCGGAGACGAAGCCGGGCAGCCAGCGCCGCTTCTGCTCCTCGTTCGCGTACTCCAGCAGGTACGGCAGCACCAGTCCGGTGTGCACGCCGGAGGAGCCGAAGCTCACGCCGGCCCGGGCGGTCTCCTCGGCGATCACCGCCTGGTACTTGAAGCCGCTCTCGCCGGCGCCGCCGTACTCCTCCGGGACCTCGATGCCGTAGACGCCGAGTTCGCCGAGCTGGCGGTAGAAGTCACGGGGCGGGTGGCCGTCGGCCTCCCAGCTCTCGTAGACCGGGACGACCTCGTTGGCGATGAAGTCCCGGATGGTCTCCCGGAAGGCCTCGTGGTCCTCGTTGAACACGGTGCGGCGCACGGCGGCGCTCCCTTCGGCGATGCCGGCCGCGGGCCGGCGGAGGCGGAACGTACCAGGTGGTGGCCCGACAAGTTAATCCCCGGTAGCCTCGACTGTCCAGCGTCGGCGGGCCCGGAAATACGGCTCGGCACGGTCGGCAAGTGAATCCTTGCTAGCCTTCGGGCGAGGTCCGGACGGGCCGCGGGGACGACTCCGAGGGAGGCAGGCCATGGTGGTCCGACGGCCGCCCGGGCGGCGCGCCCAGATCCTCGCCGTGGCCGCCGACCGGTTCCACCGCAGCGGGTACCACCAGGTCTCGATGACCGAGGTCGCCGCCGGGGTCGGCATCACCGCGCCCGCCCTCTACCGGCACTTCCGCGGCAAGCCCGAACTGCTCGACCGCGCCGTCCGATTGGGCCTGGACGCGCTCGCCGACGGCCTGCGCGCGGCCGGCAGCACCGCCGAACTCGGCGCCGCACTGGCCGCGGTGGCGGTCGGGCACCGCCCGCTCGGCACCCTGGTGCAGCGTGACGCCCGGCTGCTGCCACCGGCCCGCCGGGCCGAACTGCGCCGCGAACTGCGCGCCGACGTCGCCCTGATGGCTGCCGTGCTGCGCGCCGAACGTCCCGAACTCTCCGCCCCGGACGCCGAGTTGCTCTGCTGGTCGGCACTCTCCGGCTGTGCCGGGCTGTCCTACCAGTCGGCCGCGCCGCAGCCCCGCCGGGCCGAGCCGCTGCTGCGCGAACTGGTCGCCGCCGTCCTCGCGGTGTCCCTGGACGGCACGGCCGCCGGGCCCGGGCCCGGGGTCGTACCGGTGCCGCGGCCGAGTCCGCAGGCCCGCCGGGAGGAGCTGCTCGCGGCGGCCGTCCGGCTGTTCCACCGGCACGGCTTCGACAACGTCAGCACCGACCGGCTCGGCGCCGCCGTCGGCATCTCCGGCCCCAGCGTGTACCGGCACTTCGACAGCAAGGCCCACCTGCTCGCGGCCTCCCTGGTACGCAGCCGGGAGCGGCTCTGGCACGAGGTGGACGGCGCGATCGCGGCCGCCGCCGGTCCGGCGCAGGCGCTGGCGGCGGGCCTCGGCGCGTACGTCGACTTCGCGCTGCGCAACGGCGACTACCTGGGCGCGATGCTCAGCGAGACCGAGCGGCTGGCCCCGCCGGACCGCCGGGTCGCGGTGGACTTCCGGCGCGACTTCCTGCGCACCTGGGTCGAGTTGCTGCGGCAGGTGCGCCCGGAGTACGACGCGGTGGCCGCCCGGATCCGGGTGCACGCGCTGTTCTCACTGGTCAACGACGGGGTGCGGAACGGCCCGCACAGCGCCCGGCCGGACCTCGGCGACTGCCTGCGCCGGATCGGCCGCGCGGTGCTGGGGGTCGAGGCGTAGCCGACGCGCACAGCCGGGTGCCGAAGGGGGGGCCGACGCGCGGAGCCGGGCACCGAGGGGCGGCCGACGCGCACAGCCGGGTGCCCGCCACCGTCGCGTCGGCGGCGGGCACCCGGCCCGTGGGCTGCGACCGGGCTCGCGGCCCGGTCGGCCCGGCTAGTAGAGGACGTGCGGGTAGTAGACCCGGGCGTCGAAGTTGCCGTTGCCCTGCAGGGCGCCGACGTTCCCGCCGTTGCCGGCCACGGCGAGGCCGTTGTTCTGGTTGCTCGCACCCGAACCGGTGGCGGTCTGCTGGGTGTTGACCACGTTGCCGTGGACGGTGCCGATGACGTTGCCGGAACCGACGTTGCTCACGACGCTGCCGTTGGAGTGGTCGCTCGCGCCGGCGCCGTTGTCGGCGTGCGCGGTGGCGGTGCCGACGCCGACGAGGAGGAAGGCCCCGAGGGCGGTGACGGCGGCGGCTGCGCGGATACGGGACACGCTGGTCTCCCTGAGCTGGAAGTGCGAATGTGGCGCGATCCGGAGTGGCCGCTCCGTAGCGCCGTTGCCTGACGTCGCACGGTCAGCATTCACCAGTGACGTGGACGAACTCCACCAAACGGGTGGCGGTTCCCTCGAAGGTGGGGGATCGGTCACATTCGAGTTGACGATAATCCGTCATTTCTGCGGCGACGACTGAGGCATAGAAAGAAATGGTCGACAGATAGTCGCACTGGCACACTGGGGACCCATGTCTGAAGGTGCCCCGACCGAGCCCACCCCCGCCGACGACCTGCGCACCACCGAGGTCGACCTCGGCGGCCTGGTGAACGTCCTCGCCACCCATCTCTACTCCACCCCGCTGGTCGCCCTGCGCGAACTCGTCCAGAACGCCCATGACTCGCACACCCGCCGGCTCCTGGAGGACCCGGACGGCGACCACCACCCGCTGATCCGGGTGCGCGCCGACGCCGCTCGGCGGACCATCGGCATCGAGGACACCGGGGCCGGCCTCACCGAGCCGGAGATCCACTCCTACCTCGCCACCGTCGGCACCGGCTACACCCGGATGCTGCGTGAACTGACCGGCAACCAGGAGCTGATCGGCGCCTTCGGCCTGGGCTTCCTCTCCGCCTTCTCGGTCGCCGACGAGGTGACCGTCACCACCACCTCGCACCGCGAGCCGACGCTCGGCCACCGCTACCGCAGCCGCGGCGGCGAGCACTACCGGGTCGAGCCGGTGCCCGCCCGGCCGCGGCCCGGCACCGTGGTCGAACTGGCGCTCAAGGCCGAGCACGCCCACCTCGCCGACGAACACACCCTGCGCGAAGTCCTCGGCCGCTACTGCGTGTTGCTGCCCATCCCGGTCTTCGTCGGCGAGGATGAAGAGCCCGTCAACGCCGTCCAGGTGCCCTGGCGCCAGGACGTGCCGGGTGATCGGCACGCCGCCCGGATGGCCTTCGCCGCCGCCTTCGGCCGCCGCTTCGAACCGCTCACCGCCTTCCCCGTGCTGCCCGTCCCGGCGGAAGGGGCCGGCGAAGCCGCCACCGACGCGGTCGGCCTGCTCTGGGTCCAGGACGGCGGCAGCTACGGCAGCAGCGACAACCGCGACCTCGCCGTCTACCTGCGCGGCATGCTGCTCGCCGAGGACGCCCGCGACCTGCTGCCCGGCTGGGCCGGGTTCATCGGCGGGGTGGTCGAGTCCAGCCGGCTCACCCCCACCGCCAGCCGCGAGGACCTCCAGCGCGACGAGCACTACCGCGCGCTGCAACGGGCCCTCACCGACGCCGTGGTGGACGGCCTGTACGAGACGGCCCGGCTGCGGCCCGCCGCCTGGCGCCGCATCCTCACCCGGCACGGCCAGGACCTGCTCGGCGCCGCGCTCTGCGACGAACGGCTGTTCACCCTGCTCGCCGACGACGTCCCGGTGCCCACCTCGCAGGGCGACCTCACCGCCGGCGGCCTGCGGGCGGCCGGCGGGGGAGCGGTACACGTCGCGCTCGGCAGCGGCGGCGGCTTCGAGGAGATGCTGTACCGGGCGATGCGCGTCCCGATCGCCCGCGGCGACCGCTACGCCGTCCTGCCGTTCCTGCGCCGCTACGCCCGACTGCGCGGGTGCCGGGTGGTCGAGCTGGGCAGCGAGCAGGGCAACCGCGAACTGTTCCGCGACCCGGAGCGCCCGCTGCCGCCCGAGGAGGCGGCCTGGCTCTCCGGAGCCCTCGCCGACCCGGGCGAGCGGCTCGTCCCGGCCCGCTTCGACCCGCCCGGCCTGCCGCTGGTCCTGGTGCCGGACCGCGAGGCCGAGCTGAAGGCCCGGATCGAGGACGACCGGGCCGACGCCCGGATCCCGTCCGCCGCGCTCCGGCTGGCCCGGGCGTTCACCGCCCGCACCGACGGCGAGGTCAGGGCCCGGCTCTACCTCAACCTGGACTGCCCGGCCGTCCGGGACCTCCTCACCGCCTACCGCGCCGGGCACACCGGCAGCGCCACCGCGGCCGGGCTGCTCCGCTCGCTCAAGGTGATCATGGCGGCGGCCTCCGCCGGCTCCGCCGAGGGGGACCTCGGCGCCGCGCTGGCCGGCATCGGCACCGCCGTCTCCGCCCTGACCGCGGCCGTCCCGGCCGGCCTGCCGGACGTCCCGGCCGGCCTGCCGGACGTCCCGGACAGCCCCGGCGCCCTGCGGGACGACGCGTGACGGACGGACCGTCAGTGGCCCGCGAGGCGCGACTCATCAGCACGACGCAGGGGGAACGGACATGACCACCGACATCTGGGCCTGGGTGCGCGACACCGACCAGCAGCTGCGCGAGGCCGGCCACCAGCGGCTGGCCGACGCGATGTACGAGCTGCCCGAGCACGCCACCGAGGGCCGCAACGAGCAGCTCGACGCGGTCTACCCGGAGGCGCTCGCCGCCGCCCGGGCCCTCGACCTGCCCTGGGTCGAGGTCTACCTGCGGCACTGGCGGATGCAGAACCTGCTGAACGAGCGCCAGCAGGGCGAGTCGGTGCTGCCCGAGGCGGTCGACCTGCTGGAGTTCGCCCACCGGGAGGAGACGGCCGGCTGCCCGCAGTCGGTCTGCGTGGTGCAGGACTTCGCGATCTGCCACGCCCGGGTCGACGGCCCCGGGTACGTGGCGGAGCGCCTGGCGGTGGTCGGCGAGACGCTGGAGCGGATCGAGCCCGGCCGGGCCTGCTTCGACTGCCTCTCCCGCGAGTACTCCGACGCCCTGGAGGACGACGGCCGGGCCGCCGACGCGCTCGCCCACCTGGACACCTCCGCCGCCCGGATGCGGGCCGCGGGCCAGCAGGTCTCGCTGCGCTTCCACCGTGCCCGGGCCGGCACCCTGCACCTGCTGGGCCGGCACGAGGAGGTGCTCGCCCTGCTGGACGCCACCGAGCAGGCCGTCCGGGCCCGGCGCGAGGAGATCGACGAGAGCGACCGGCGCTGGGGCGCCCTGCTGCGGGCCCGCGCGCTGGCCTCGCTCGGGCGGACGGCGGAGGCGCTCGCCGTGCTGCCCGAGCGGGCCGAGGCCGAACGCCACGCGGGCCTGCGCGAGACCTGGACGCGCACGGTCGAACTGCTGGTCGCGGCCGGCGCCTGGGAGAACGACGCCGAGCTGGGCGCCGTGCTCGCCCGCTGGGTCGGCTACCTGGACGGCACCGGCTCGCACCGCCCGTGCGTGGACCTGCTGCTGGCGGCCGGTCGGTTGGCCCTCGCCCGCGGCGCCCGTACGGTGGCGCTCACGCTCGCGGCCACCGGGGAGCGCAAGCTCACCCGGCTGCGCCGCACCGAGGGCGTGGCCGAGGAGGTCGCCGCCCTGCGCGCGGGCGCCGAGGCACTGCCGGTGCCCGAGCTGCCCGTCCCGCCCGGTGAACTGGCGGCACACCTGGCCGAGGCCCGGGTGCCCTTCGAGACCGGCGCCGACCTGCTCTCCGTCGCCCTGGACCGGTACCGGGGTGAGCCGGCCGGCGCCACCGAACTCGCCGTGCTGCTGGCCGATGTGCTCGGCGGCCTCGGCCACGCGCGGGCCGCCGCCGACCTGCTGTGGCGGCGGCTGGAGGCCGACCCGGGCAGCGAGGAGCTGGTCGGCACGCTCGGCCAGGCCCTGATCGAGGCCGGCGACGCCGACGGGGTCCGCCGCCTCGCCGACCGGCTGGCCGCGACCGCCCCGGCCGACGCCCACTGGATGCGCGCCCGCTGGGCCGCCGCCGAGAGCCGCTGGGCCGAGGTGCTGGAGCAGTGCGGGGCGATCCTGGCGCTGGAGGCGAGCCGGATCAACACCCGCCGGCTGGCCGCGGCCGCCGCCACCGAACTCGGCGACCACGCCACCGCGCAGCGGCTCTACCAGGAACTGCTGGAGCACGCCCTGCCCGCCGAGGAGGCGGGGGCGGAGCAGGCCCACCGGACGGTCCAGGAGCCCGACCTCTGGCACCTGATCACCGCGGCCAGCGCCAACCGGGACTGGGCCGTGGTCCGTTCCACCGGCGCCCGGATCGGCATCGAGTTCGACGAGCCCGAGGGCCCGGTGGACGAGGAGTGGCAGCTGGTCACCGTCCGCGCCACCCGCACCAACGGCGCGACGGTCGACCTGCCCGCCGTGCGGACCGGCCCGGCCACCGCCCGGATCCTGCCGGTGCTGGGCGAGGACGTGACGCTCAACCACGGCGACGTGGTGGTCTTCGCCCCGGCCCTGCTGGAGCGCCCGCCGGCCGAGGACGCCCCCGAGTCGGAGCGGGCCGGCTGGCGCCCGGTCTTCGCCCTGCTGACCCTGCTCGACCCGGCCGGCTTCACCACGTACTGGATCGACGGCGCCTGGCCCGGCGACGAGGCCTGGGCCGCGTTCCGGGACGGACTGCGCTCGGCCGGCTACGCGGTCTGGGCGTACAGCGGGGAGCAGTACCGGATCACCGACCCGGCGGAGGACGGCGACGGGCTGCCCGGCATCTACGCCGCCCTCGGTGTCCCGCCGACCGCCGGCGCCGGGTCGGCCGACGCGCTGCTGCACCGGCTCACCGCTGGCTGGGCGCACCCGCTCGCCTGGCTCGACCTGGCCGAGGCGGCGGGCACGGACCTCGGCCGGCACACCGGGATCGTCGAGCGCTACGGCCTCTGAGCCGGCTACGGCCTCCGAGTCGCCGGTTCCCCGGCCCGTCCGCCCTCCCGGCGCGGGCCGGGGAACCATCCCGCCCCCAGGCGAGTCTTTGTCATTGCTTTACCATCGCATTGCCAAGACTCGACCTCCAGGAGTGCCAGCACCGTGACCAGCCTCGCCCTCGGCCCGTCCTGGCTCGATCCGACCACCCTGATCTCGACCTTCGGCCTGGTCGGCATCCTGGCCGTCGTCTTCGCCGAGTCCGGCCTCCTGATCGGCTTCTTCCTCCCCGGCGACTCGCTGCTGTTCACCACCGGCCTGCTGGTCGCCGGCGGCACCTACCTGCACCAGCCGCTCTGGCTGGTCTGCGCGCTGATCGTGCTCGCTGCGATCGCCGGGGACCAGGTCGGCTACCTCTTCGGCCGCAAGGTCGGACCGGGCCTGTTCCGCCGCCCCGACTCCAGGATCTTCCAGCAGGAGAACGTCGAGAAGGCCGCCGCCTTCTTCGACCGGCACGGCCCCAAGGCGATCGTGCTGGCCCGCTTCGTGCCGATCGTGCGCACCTTCACCCCGATCGTCGCCGGGGTGAGCAGGATGAACTACCGCACCTTCGTGCTGTTCAACGTGGTCGGCGGGGTGCTGTGGGGCGCCGGGGTCACCGTGCTCGGCTACTTCCTCGGGCAGATCCCCTTCGTCCGGGACAACATCGAGGCCATCCTGGTCGGCATTGTGCTGGTCTCGGTGGTCCCGGTGGCGGTCGAACTGCTCCGGGCCCGCCGCTCCGGCGCGGCGGCCGGCGACCGCCGCCCCGCCGGGTAGGCGCCCGGCGCCGCCGCCCTGGGACGTCCCGTACATGTGCGTCGAGCTGTTCGATCAGGCAAGGTGTACCCGAGATCGAACGGTGGCCGGCGGCCACCAGGGGCGGCGAGGAGCGGAAGTGCCTAAGCGGGGCCGACCGGGTGCGGGCAAGCGGGCGAGGGGAGGCCGGGCGGTCCGCCAGGTACGGCAGACACCGCCGAAACCGGTGCACCCCGCCGAGGCGCCGCCCACCGAGGGCCTGCTCGGCCACCCCGCCCCGGCCGTCGAGCCCGTCACCGTGGTGCCGCTCGTCCCGCCCGCCCCGGAGACCAAGGGCCTGCTGGCCCCCGAGCCGAAGCCGGAGCCCGAGCCGAAGCCCGAGCAGGAGGTACAGCCCGAGGTACGGCCGGAACCGCACCCCGAGCTGACCATCGACCTGCGTCCCCGGGACCCGGCCTCCGAACGCCCGGCCTCCGAACGCCCGGCCCCCGCCCGCCCGGCCCGCCGCCGCTCGGTCGCCGAGGACACCCTCACCCCCGAGGAGTGGCGCGCGGCCGGCTACACCCCGTCCAACGGCATCCCGATCCCGGAACTGACCGCCGGCGCCCCCGGCGAGGCGCCCTGGCCGGACCGGATGCGCACCCTGCTGCGCACCCCGATGTCCGAGCGCCCCGCCTTCGAGCGCACCGCCCGCGAGATGCACCCCTCCGCGGCCATCGCCCGCAACGTCCCCCGCATCCTCGACCTGACGCTGCGCATCGGCGAACTGCTGCTGGCCAGCGGCGAGGCCGCCGAGGACGTCGAGGCGGCGATGCTCGGCATCGCGCACGCCTACCGGCTGGACCACTGCGAGCCCCAGGTGACCTTCACCCTGATCGGCATCTCGCACCAGCCCTCGCTGGTCGAGCCGCCGGTCACCGCCGACCGCGTGGTGCGCCGCCGCACCTCCGACTACACCCGGCTGAACGCGGTCTACCAGCTGGTGGCGGACATCACCGCGGAGAAGGTGACGGTCAACGACGCCTACCGCCGGCTCGCCGAGATCCGCCGCAACCGGCACCCGTACCCGTCCTGGCTGCTCGCCCTGACCACCGGTCTGCTGGCCGGCGCGGCGACCTTCCTGGTCGGCGGCCGGATCGACGACAAGGCCTGGCTGGTCTTTGCCAGCGCGTTCGTCGCGGCCGTCCTCGGTGACCGACTGGCCTCCGCGCTGGCCAAGCGCCGGCTGCCGGAGTTCTACCAGTTCGTGGCGGCCGCGATGCCGGCCGCCGCGTCCGGGATCATCCTGTCCTTCAACGACTGGGGCCTGCGCGGCTCGGTGGTGATCACCGGTGGCCTGTTCGCCCTGCTGCCCGGCCGCGCGCTGGTCGCCGCCGTCCAGGACGGCCTGACCGGCTTCTACATCACCGCCGCGGCCCGGCTGCTGGAGGTGGTCTACCTGGTCGCGGGCATCGTGATCGGCGTGATCATGATCCTCTACCTGGGCGTCGGCTTCGAGGCGAAGCTCAAGCCGGACGAGAGCCTGGCGGGCATCAGCTACCCGCCGGTCCAGATGGTCGCCGCGATGCTGCTGACCCTGGCCTTCGCGATGCTGCTGCAGACCGACCGCCGCACCCTCGCGCTGGTCACCGTCAACAGCGGCATCGGCTGGGCCAGCTACGGCGCGCTGGTGTACAACGCGCACGTCAACCCGATCGCCGCGACCGGGGTGGCGGCCGGCCTGGTCGGCCTGTTCGGCCAGCTGATGGCGCGCTACCGCAACGGCTCGGCGCTGCCGTACGTGACCGCCGCGATCGGCCCGCTGATGCCCGGTTCGGCGCTCTACCTCGGGATGCTCGCCTTCGCCCAGGGGCACTCCGGCACCGGCCTGGTGTCGGTCTTCCGGGCGGCGGCGATCGCGATGGCGCTGGCGATCGGGGTGAACCTCGGTGGCGAGATCGCCCGGCTGTTCCTGAAGCTGCCGGTCGGCGCCGAGCTGCCCTCGCTCTACCCGGTGGTGCCGCGCCGGGCGGCCAAGCGAACCCGTGGGTTCTGACCGCACGTCGGGACCGGTGACGGAAGCCGCCCCCGGAGCCGTGCCCGGGCCGGTGCCGGCAGTCGAGTTGGTGGGCTGTTGGGCCCCGGGCCATGTCACGGCAGGCAGAGCGCAGGACCAGGAACGAAGGTAAGTCCCATGACGACAATGCTGGACAGCTACCGCGAGCACATCGTCAACGCGCACAAGCAACCGCTGTTCCTGCTGCTGGTCGGCTTCATCACCTCCTTCGTCTTCATCCGGTTCAGCGTGCGGATGATCCGCGCCAAGGTGCGCTGGTGGCCCGGCAACGTCACCCCCGGCGGCCTGCACATCCACCACATGGTGTTCGGCCTGGGCTTCCTGTTGGTCGGCGGCCTCGGGGTGTTCGCCACCTACGGCGGGACCCCGTGGATCGACTGGTTCGGGCTGGCCTTCGGCATCGGCTGCGGGCTGGTGCTGGACGAGTTCGCGCTGATCCTGCACCTGGACGACGTGTACTGGAGCGAGCAGGGCCGCAAGTCGGTGGACGCGGTGATCTTCGGCATCCTGTTCACCGCGCTGCTGCTGATCGGGTACGTGCCGTTCGGCGCGCTGCCCGGCGAGGACACCCGCTGGGGCCTGATCACCGTGATCTCGGTGAACGCGCTGGCCTCGGTGATCACCCTGCTCAAGGGCAAGGTGTGGACCGGCCTGCTCGGGATCATGATCCCCGGCCTGTCCTGGATCGGCGCGATCCGGCTGGCCCGCCCGAGCAGCCCGTGGGCCCGCTGGCGCTACACCACGCGCTCCCGCCGCCGGGCGCGTGCGCTCCGGCGCGAACGCCTGCTGCATCGGCGCGCGGACCGTGCGCGCACCTGGCTCTTCGACCTGATCGCCGGCGCGCCCGACAAGGTGCCCGCCAGCCATCCGGCCGCCCACCGGGTCGCCGAGCGGATGTCCGCCCGGGCCACCGCCCACCTCGACGCCCACGCCGCCCGGGCGCTGGCCCGCCGCCGGGCGCGACTGGCGGACCGCCGTTCGGCGGCCGCCGCCGGAGCGGCGGCGAACCCGCCCGCGCCGCACCCCCAGCCCGCCGAGGAGGCCGCCGGCAGTGTCCCGGGCCGCGCGGCCGGGACGCAGCGGCGCCGCCGTACGGTCCGCGCCGGGCGCAGCCGGACGTACGCGGTCGGCCCGACCGGGCTGGAGCGCCGACCGGGGCGACACCCCCACCTGCGGACGCGGACCCGCCGGATCCACCGGTAGTTCGTGTGCCC
This sequence comes from Kitasatospora sp. NPDC023176, assembly GCF_055560495.1. NCBI lineage: Bacteria > Bacillati > Actinomycetota > Actinomycetes > Kitasatosporales > Streptomycetaceae > Kitasatospora > Kitasatospora sp. NPDC023176. The sequence continues at coordinate 19,474 of NZ_JBVHIP010000058.1, forward strand.
GGTGCTCCTGACCGGAGTTGACTCCCGATCGGATCATCGGATGGTCACCCGGCTGGCGGAGCGCGTTCGCGGTGTGAAAACCCTCGGAGTTGAGAACATGATCGGCGAGTGACCGTTCTGTCATGTGATGGGATGATTCGTCGGATCCCCGCCGCCTCGACCGCAGCCCTGGAGGCCGCGCGCCGCCCGGCCTCCGCCGCCGTCCCCTCCGCCCCCGTGAGAAGGGATGTCTCGTGGCGCGCAGGATCCTGCCGACCCTCCTGTTGTCCCTCACCGCCCTGCTCGGGCTGATCCCCGCCGCCCAGGCCGCCCCGGCCCCCGGCGAACCGCCCGTTGCCGGCCCCCCGGCCGGCCAGGACCCGTACCCCTCCGCCGAGGAGATCGACCGCTCCCGCGCCGAGGCCGACGGCAAGGCCACCTCGGCCGCCGCCCTGGAAGCCGCGCTCACCACCGCGCGGGCCGAACTCGACCGGGCCGGCCGCGGCGCCGAACAGGCCGTCGAGGCCTACAACGGCGCCCAGCTCGCCCTCACCCGGGCCCGCGCCGAGGAGAGCGCCGCCAACCGGCGCGCGGCCGCGGCCGAGGCCGAACGCTCCGAAGCCGCCGAGGACGCGGCCCGGCTCGCCGCCGAGACGTACCGCCAGGGCGCGGGCGCCGAACTGTCCGCGCTCAACGCCCTGCTCGGAGCCCACGGCCCGCGCGAGGCGGGCGCCCGCGCCGCCGTGGTCGGCGTGGCCAGCGAGCGCACCCGGCAGATCCTGGACGCCGCCACCTCCACGGCCGCCGCCGCCCGCACCGCCTCCGCCGCCGCCCGCACCGCCACCGGGGCCGCCGAGAAGGCCGCCGCCGAGGTCGGCGCGGCCAGGACCAGGGCGGAACAGCGGCTCGCCGCCCAGCGGAGTGAGGTCGCCGCCGCCGGCAAACGCCGGGAACGGCTGCTCGCTGACCTGGCCGCCGCCCGGAACACCACCGTCGAGCTGGAGCGCAGGCGCCGCGAGGCGCTGGAGGCGATCGCCGCCCGCGAGGCGGAGGCGGCCGCCCGGGCCGCTGCCGAGCAGGCCGCCCGCGACGCCGAAGCCGCGGCCGCCGCGGCCGCCAGGGCCCAGGCGGCCCCGCCCGCCGCCCGCCCCTGGTCGGCCGAGGGCGCGGCCGCCGCCATCGCCTTCGCCAGGTCCAAGATCGGCCTGCCCTACATCTGGGGCGGCGAGGGGCCGGAGGGCTACGACTGCTCCGGGCTGACCATGATGGCCTGGCGCGAGGCCGGCAAACAGCTCAACCACTTCGCCGCCGACCAGTACGCCCAGTCCACCCCGGTCACCTACCGTCAGCTGCGCCCCGGGGACCTGGTCTTCTGGACCGACACCGGCCGCTCCGCGGACATCCACCACGTCGGCCTCTACATCGGCGACGACCAGATGATCGAGGCCCCGCGCGTCGGCATGCCGGTCAAACAGGCCAGCCTCTGGATCATGGGCACCCCGGACTACTACGCCCGGCCGTAGCCCTCGGCGCCCTCCGCCGCCGGCTCCGGGCCCAGGACGGCCGGGGCGTCGGCCCGGCGGAGGGCGGCCGCAGACGACCGGCCTGTCAGCCCCCGGGCGCCGGTGTCCGAGGCCCGCGCTAGCGTGGCCGCTCCGACCACTCCGAGGAGGCGCCATGCGCTTGCGGAACGTCGAGGCGGGCGATCTCGAGCCCTACCTCCGGATGCGGTGCGACGCGGGGATGATGGCCGAGCTGGGCGGGCCGCTGCCGCGGGAGAAGGTGGCGGCGCGGCTGCGCAAGGACCTCGCGCTGGTGGCGGCGGACACCGCCTGGATCAAGGTGATCGCGCTGGACGACGGCACCGGGGGCGGCGAGGCGGCGGCCGGGGTGGTCACGCTCTGGCAGGACGAGGAGGACGGCGCCGCCGTCTCCGAGATCGGCTGGATGGTGCTGCCCGACTTCCAGGGCCGCGGCCTCGCCAAGGCGGCGGTGCGCCGGGTGCTGGACGCCGCGGCGGCGGACGGCCGGTGGGGCGTGGTGCACGCCAACCCGGGGGTGAGCAACGGCCCGTCCAACGGGATCTGCCGCTCGCTCGGCTTCCGGCTGCTCGGCGAGCGGGACCTTGGCTTCGCGGACCGCGTCCTGCGCACCAACCACTGGGCGGTGACTCCGGGCGAGCACACCAGGGGATCGGGCACGGATTAATTGGGGTGCCGCCCCGGAGCCACCGCCCGTACGGTGGGCCGATGGGCAACAACACCGATCACACGGCCGTAGAGACCGTCAACGGGCTCCAGGTCCGGGCCGTATCCGTGGACGAAGTGGAGGAGTGGAACCGGGCGCTCAACTTCGGCTTCCTGCGTCCGCACGCGGGTGTCGCGCCGGAGCTGCGCCGTAGGCAGTGGGAGCCGGGCCGGATGGTGGCCGGCTTCGACGGGGACCGCCAGATCGCCACCTACCGCAGCTTCGACGTCGAACTGACCGTCCCGGGCGGGGCCGTGGTCCAGGCCGATGCGATCACCAACGTCACGGTCAGCGCCACCCACCGCCGCCGCGGCCTGCTCAGCACGATGATGCGGCGCGACCTCGCCTCGGCCGCCGAGCGCGGTTGCGCGGTCGCCGTCCTGATAGCCGCCGAGTACAACATCTACGGCCGGTTCGGCTTCGGCCCGGCCACCTGGGGCTGCGGCTGGAACATCGACCTGAGCCGCACCCGCGGCCTGCGCGAGGGCCTGCCCGGCGTGCCCGGCGGCCGGGTCGACTTCGTGACCCTGGCGGAGCAGCGCGAGTTCGGTGCCGAGCTGTACGACCGCTGGCGGCTCGCCCAGCCCGGTGCGATCGCCCGCGACGAGCTCTGGTGGGAGCGCAACACCAACGAGATCCAGGTGCCGGGCGACAGCTTCAAGGCGCCGTTCGCCGCCGTCCACCGGAACGCCGACGGCGAGGTCACCGGTCTGGTGGTCTACCGGGTCGAGAACAAGTGGGACGGCGCCTGCCCCGACGCCACGCTCACCGTGGACGAGTTCATCGCCCTCGACCTGCCCACCGCCGTCGAGCTGTGGCGCCTGGTGCTCAGTGTCGACTGGGTGCGCAAGGTCGTGGTGGAGGGCGTCGCCCCGGACGACCCGCTGCCGCTGCTGCTCCAGGACCCGCGCGCGGCCACCCCGGACGAGGGGAACACCGACTTCATGTGGCTGCGGCTGCTGGACGTCGAGGCCGCCTTCGGCGCCCGGTCGTACGGCGCGGCGGGCCGGGTGGTGCTGGAGGTGGAGGACCGGCTCGGCTACGCCTCCGGCCGCTTCGCGATCCAGGTCGCCGAGGACGGCACCGGCAGCTGCGCCCGGACCACCGACGACGCCGATCTCGCCCTCGGCGCCTCCGAGTTGGGCTCGCTCTACCTGGGCGCCGAGACGGCCCCGAGGCTGGCCGCGGCCGGACTGCTCACCGAACTGCGTCCCGGCGCGGCGGCGGCCGCCGACCTGCTGCTGCGCACTCCGCTGCGGGCCTGGACGCCGACCGAGTTCTGAGCTGCCGGAGACCACGACGGCGGCGGCCGGCCCACGAACCCGCGGGCCGGCCGCCGCCGTTGCGCAACTCCAGATTCCTGAGCCCTACTTGACGGCTGTCTTGCCGATCGTCGGCAGGATGAAGTCCTGGATCAGCCCCTTGGCGTCCCGCACGATCGGCCGGAACACCCGGTAGCGCGAGAGGTTGATCACCCGGGCGGCCATCGGGGTCGACCGCCGGACGAACTCCCTGGTCCGCTCGGTGTCCTCGGTCCGGTCGAAGACCCAGTAGAGCACCACGACCATCAGGTGCAGCCAGAGCACGTCCGGCAGCAGCTCGACCAGTTCGGCGTCCAGCTTCGGCGCCAGTTCCGACCCCTGGAGGACGTCACGGAACAGGTCGACGGCCGTCGCCCGGGCCGGGTGGGACTCGTTGGAGAACGGGCTGAGCGAGCTGGTCGGGTCCGCCGCGGTGCGGAAGAACTGCGCGGCGAACTCGTGGTACGGCGCGGCGGTGTCGAGCCAGGAGGTCAGCGCGATCTCCAGCCGCTCGCCGAAGTCCCGGGTGCCGGCCATCCGGATCCGGGCCTCGGCCGCGTGGTCGTGGGTCATCCCGTCGTAGAACCCCTGGATCAGGAATTCCTTTGCCGAGAAGTAGTAGTAGGCGTTGCCGACCGACACGCCCGCCTCGGTGGCGATGGCGCGCATCGTGGTCTTCTCGTAGCCCCGTTCCTGGAAGAGCCGCATGGCCGTCTCCAGGATCAGCGCCCGGGTCGCCTCGCTCTTGTCGGTCTTGGGCTGGGCACGGCCGCCGGGCATGGGCCCGCCGTCCGTGCCGGGTGCGGCCGGGGCGTCGGCCGCACCCTTCTCGCCGTCCGTTCGGTTCGTCGCTGCCAGGTCGTCCACAGGCACGAGCCTAGCCGGAGACGACGTTCCACCCGGTGTCGGTGTTGTCGGTGCTCGCGGCACCGGATGCCCCCTCCGCATCCGGTGCCGCGCACACCGCCCCCGTGATTTCGAACGCGTTCAAAAGCTTGGCAGAACTGTAGACGTTTCGGTTGAACATGTTCAACTCCATCTCTGTGGGAGGCTCGTCACATGACCGGTTCAGGACGGATCACCATTCGGCACGGCGCGGCGCAGGACGCCGTACGCGTCGCGGACCTGCACACCGAGAGCTGGTGCGCCACGTACCGCGGGATCGTCCCCGACGAAGCGCTCGGGGACGGGCTGGCCGCCCAGCGGCGCGAGCTGTGGGAGCTGCGCCTGACGGTCGACTACGGGACGCCGGAGAACACGCCCGTGTTGCTGATCGCCGAACGGGCCGGCGAGCCGGCCGGGTTCGTCTATCTGGTGCCGCAGCCCGACGGCGGGGTGCTGGTGGACAACCTGCACGTCCGCCCTGGCCTCACCGGCGGTGGCATCGGCCGGCAACTGCTGGCCGCCGCCCGCGCCGAGGTGGCCGAGCGGCACCCCGGTGCCGGGCTGTACTTGGAGGTGCTGCGCGCCAACACCCGCGCGGTCGCCTTCTACGAACGCGAGGGCGGCGTGCGGATCAGGGCGCAGGAGGGCGTGTTCCCGGGCGGCTACCTGCTGCCCGAGTACGTGTACGCCTGGCCGGCCGCCGTCCCGGCCACGCCCGTGCCCGGGTCAACGGCCGTGCGGCCGGGCCCGGCCGCCGGTCAGTCGACGTCGTAGACCGTCACCGGCACGCCGCGCGCCGTCAGCCGGTCCGCCACCAGCGGCTCGACCTTCGCCCAGCGCCCGCCCGCCAGTCCGCAGCCGATCCGCGGCATGTGGACGGAGGCGCCGAGTTCGAGCGCGCGGCCGCCCAGGGCGGCCAGCCCGGTGTCGATGGCCTCGTACCGTACGGGCACTCCGGTGGAGCGCCCGGTCCGGATGCCGCGCTGGCCGACCAGGTTGGCCACCCAGACGTACGGCTCGACCTGCACCAGTTGCAGGCCGCCGAGGCCGAAGTCGTTCTTCGCCCGCTCCCTGTGCCAGCGTCTGAACGCCGCCTCGGGCTCGGGCCAGCGTCTGGAGAGCGCGAGCACGAAGCCCTTTCCCCAGCCGCCCAGATCGTTGCAGACGTGCGCGATCACCTTCACGCCCTTGCCCTGGGGCGCGGTGGCATCGCCTCGGACGTAGGTGATTTCCGCCATGCCTAGAAGTTAGACGGAGGCACTGACAACCCGCTCGGCATTTTCCCGCGCACCGGGCGCGCGCAGGTGCCGGCGTCCGGCCAGGGCGATCAGCAGGGCGAGCGCGGCGGCCCCGGCGGGCAGGGCGTAGCCGGTGCCGGGCGGGGCGTGCTCGGCGAGCGTCCCGGCGAGCGCCGCCCCGGCCGAGATGCCGACCACGATGCCCGCGACCGCCACCGCCATCCCCTCGTTGAACTGCCGCTGCGGCAGCAGCTCCTGCACCAGCGTCATGCCGGTCACCATGGTCGGCGCGGTGGCCGTGCCGGCCGCGAACAGCGCCGCTCCGAGCGCCGCCAGGCCGGCCCCGCCGAGCCCGGCGGCGAGCGGCAGCAGCAGCACCCCGGCCATCGCCGCCGCCCCGAGCAGGAAGCGGACCCCGGGCGCCCGACGCGGGGTCAGCAGTCCGAACAGCAGCCCCGCCACGCAGGATCCGGCCGCGACCAGGGCCAGCAGCGGTCCGGCCGCCGCCTTGTGGCCGAGCGCGTCGGTGTAGGCGACGGTGGTGACCTCGGTCGCGCCGAAGACCATGCCGGTGGCGAGGAAGGTCAGCGCCAGCACCCGCAGTCCGGGCGCCCGCAGCGGGGAGCCGTGCCGCTGGCCGGCCGCAGCCCGTGCGGGAAGCGGCGGTTCGGTGCGTCGCTGGGCGGCGAACAGCAGGGCGCCGGCGGTGCCGAGGGTGCCGGCGGTGAGCAGTCCGGCCTCCGGGGCGAGCGTGGTGCAGAGCAGCGTCGCGAGCACCGGCCCGGCCATGAAGCAGAGTTCGTCCAGCGCCTGTTCGAAGGAGTTGGCCAGGTGCCGGGCGGCCGGGTCGTCCCGGTGCAGGTGCGCCCAGCGGGCCCGGGCCATGCCGCCGAGGTTGGGCGCGGCGGCGCAGGCGGCCCAGCAGGCGTACAGCGTCCAGTCCGGGGCGCCGAGCCGGACGCAGAGCAGCAGGGCGGCGAGCGGGACGGCGTTGTACAGCGCGGCCGGTACGGCGACCCGCGACTGCCCGTAGCGGTCCACCAGTCGTCCGAGCAGCGGCATCCCGATCGCGCCGGTGGCCAGCCCGGCCGCCGAGACCGTCCCGGCCAGCGCGTACGAGCCGCGTCGCTCGGCGAGCAGCACCACCAGCGAGACGCCGTTCATCGACAGCGCGAGCCGCCCGAGCAGCCCGGCCAGGGTGAAGGCGGTGGCGCCGGGGGCGGCGAACAGCCGGCGGTAGGAGGCGAGGAGGGCGCGCGGGGGCAATCGGGCTCCTGGGGCACAGGACGGACGGGGGATGCGCCAAGCCTCCCGGCGCCGGCCGCCGGGCGTCCAACACCTGTTCCGCCACACCCACAACACCGTGTTGTTAATCTGCCGCCCATGCCCCGTGACCTGCACCCCCGCCTGCTCCGCGGTTTCGTCGCGACCGCCGAGACGCTCCACTTCGGCCGGGCCGCCGAGCGGCTGTACGTCGCCCAGTAGGCACTCAGCCGGGACGTCCGCACCCTGGAGGGCCTGCTCGGCGACACCCTGTTCACCCGCACCACCCGCAGCGTCGAACTCACCCCGGCCGGGCACCGGCTGCTGCCCCGGGCGCGCCGGCTGCTCGCCCTGCACGACGAGATCCTCGCCGCGGCCCGCACCGGCGCCGGCGCCGCCGCCCGACCGCTGCTGCTGGACCTCAACAGCGACGTCACCGGCCCGGACCTCACCGCCGACCGGGTGCTCGAACGGGCCCGCGCCGGCTGGCCGGAGGGCGAACTGCTGGCCCGCTTCCACGGCGGGCTGGCCGCGGCCGCCGCCGAACTGCTGGCGCACCGGCTGGACGCCTCGTTCGGCCGCTTCGCCGGACTGCCCGCCCAGGTGCGCGGCCAACTCGCCCAGCTGCCGGTGCGGTTGGAACGGATCTCGGTGATGATGGCGGACACCCACCCGCTGGCCGGCCGCCCGGTGCTGCGCCTGGCCGAGCTGGCCGGGCACCCGGTCGACATCTGCGCGGGCAACCCGGCCACCACCGAATGGGCCGACCTCGGCTCCCGGCTGCTGCGCGAGCACGGCCTGACCGCGGCCGAGCCGTACGTCCCGCCGGTGGGCCTGGACGAGACCGCCCGCTACCTGGCCCGGCACGGCGACCCGATGCTGACCACGGTCGGCGGGCCGAGGATCCCGGGGGCGGTGAACGTGCCGCTGGTGGAGCCGGTGCCGCTGAGCCTGGTCAGCCTGGTGCACCGGCCCGGCGAGCGCCATCCGGGCCTGCGGGCGCTGGCCGCCGGGGCGGGTGAACTCGGCGCGGCCGAGGGCTGGTTGGGCAGCCCGGCGGGCAGTTGGCTGCCTGCGGCGGACGCGGCGCTGGTCGCCGCCGTACAGAACACCGCCCCCGCCCAGGGGGGATAGGCGGGGGCGGTGGGTTCAGGGGTCCGGCTTCCACGGACCCTGGGGCCGGGTCGGGTCAGGCCGCCTTGACGGCGGAGATGTCGAAGCTGAGCTTGACCTTCTCGCCGATCAGCACGCCGCCGGTCTCCAGGGCCGCGTTGTAGGTCAGCCCGAACTCGGTGCGGTCGACGACGGTCCGGCCCTCGAAGCCGACCCGCTCGGCGCCGTAGGCGTCGGTGGCGCTGCCGGTGTAGTCGAGCTCCAGGACCACCGGGCGGGTGGAGTCCTTGATGGTGAGCTCGCCGTTCATCCGGTAGGAGTCCGCGTCGAGCTGCTCGGTGGAGGTGCTGCGGAAGCGGATCTCCGGGTAGGTCTCGGCGGCGAAGAAGTCGCCGGTGCGCAGGTGCTCGTCGCGCTGGGCCTGGTTGGTGTCGATGCTGCCGACCTTGATCACCAGATCGGCCGAGGAGTTGCCCGGGGTGGCGCCGTCCAGGTGCAGCTTGCCCTCGTACTCGGTGAAGCGGCCCTTGACGTTGGTGACCATCGCGTGGCGGACCGAGAAGCCGATCTCGCTGTGCGTGGCGTCGATCGTCCAGTCGCCGCTCAGGTGCGAGAGGTCGGGGCCGGCCGGGGTGCGGACGGTGACGGGTGCGGCGGTCTTGGTGCGGCTGAACAGGCCCATGGCTCCTCCTCGGGTTCGAAGCCATTTGTTTAGGCTTCAACTTCTTGGCTCCATCGTACGACTCTTTCGTTCAAGTTTCAACCACAATCCTCGAGGAGCCACTCCGGACCCTCCGAACGGCCCACGGACCGGCCCGCCCGGCCGCCCGACGGCCACTGTCCGACCACCCGGCTAGGCTGCCGAGGACGGTTCCCGCCCGCCCCGAGAGGCCCCCCATGTTCGTCCTGCACGCGCTCTGGCGGGCGGACGGACGGCTGGCGCTCTGGGCCGAGGACGCCCGCGCCCACCCCGGCGCCACCGCACCGAACCCCGACCGGCCCGCCCCGCGCGCCCACCCCTACGCCTGCCCGGCCGCGAGCCTGGCCGCCGTGCTCGGCGGCATCGGCCCCGGCCTCGGCTGGCTCGCCGGCCAGGCCCCCGAACGCTGGGCCACCCTGCTGCTGCCCACCGTCGGCACCCTGCCCGCCCCCTCGCCCGACCTGCCCGTCACCCCGCCGCGCGGCGGCGCCGTCCTCACCCCCTGGCGGGTGCCCGCGCTGCTCTTCGAGGCCGGAGCCGCCGCCCAGCTGCTCGGCGAGGTCCACGACCCGCACTGGGCCGTCACCGACACCGACCTGCCCGGCGCCGGCCGGGTCGAAGTGGTCTACGGCCCCTCACTGCGCTGGCTCACCGGAGTGCACGACCTCGCCTGGCGGACGGTCGGCCGGGGCCGGGTGCTCCCCCTGCCCGTCCTCGCCGACGGCCGCCCGCAGGCCCGCTGGCGGCCCGATCCCACCCCGGCCGGCCGCCGCGAGGCCGCCGCACTGGCGGCCGGCTGCCCGCCCGTCCTGCTCGGCGAATGGCCGACCGGCGCCGGCACCGGGGAGGCACTGCTGGAGGCGGCCCTGGCCGCCCTGGTGGACGCCGAGGCCCGCGCCGCGCTGGCCGCCACCCCCTTCCCCGACCCCGGCCGGGACGCGGCCGGCCACTGGCTGCACGCCCTCGCCACCCCCTCCGGCGAGGTCGAGGCCCCGCCCGAGGACTTCACCGAGCTGCGCCGCCGGATCACCGACTGGTACGCCACCGCCGAGCCCGCCGACCCCGCGCTGCGGCTCTGCTTCCGCCTGGTCGAACCGCTCGGCCCCGCCGACGACGACCCCGACGGCAGCCCCTCCGACGACGCCTGGCGGCTGGAGTTCCTGCTCCAGGCCGTCGACGAACCCTCCCTGCTGGTCCGCGCCGCCGACCTCCACGAGGGCGGCCCGGCCTACGCCGCCCTCGCCCGCAAGGAGCGGAACCCGCAGGCCGCCGGCCCGACCGACACCCTGGTCGCCGAACTCGCCCGCGCCGCCCACCGCTGGCCCGCCCTGCACGGGCTGCGCCACCGCTCCCGCCCGTCCGTCCTCCCGCTCGACCGCTCCGGCGCCCTCGACTTCCTGCGCACCGCCGCACCCGCACTCGCCGAGGCCGGCTTCGGCGTCCTGCTGCCCGCCTGGTGGCGCCGCCGCCCCCGGCTCGGGCTCGCCCTGCGCGCCACCACCCCGCCCGCCCCCGGCACCCTCGCCGTCACCAGCCAGGTCGACCGGGACGCCGTGGTCGCCTTCCGCTGGCAGGCCGCCCTCGGCCCGGACGGCACCCCGCTCACCGAGCAGGAACTCGCCGAACTCGCCGCCGCCAAACAGGGCTTGGTGCGGGTCCGGGGCACCTGGCTGGAGGCCGACCCGGCCCAGATCGCCGCCGCGCTCGCCTTCCTCGCCGAGCAGCGCGACGGCCTGCTGGCCACCGCCGACCTGCTGCGCCTGGCCCTCGACCCGGACGCCACGGTCGCCGGACTGCCGGTCACCGGCGTCCGGGTGGACGGCCCGCTCGGCGACCTGCTGGCCGGCGCCGCAGCCACCCCCGCCGCGCCCGAAGTTCCGCCCCTGCCCGCGGATTTCCACGCCGAACTGCGCCCGTACCAACAGCGCGGACTCGCCTGGCTGACGACCATGTCCCGACTCGGCCTCGGCGCCGTACTGGCCGATGACATGGGCCTCGGCAAGACCGTCCAGACCCTCGCCCTCCTCGCCGCCGAGCGGGCCGAACGCCCCGAAGCCGCCGCCCCCACCCTCCTCGTCTGCCCCATGTCCCTGGTCGGCAACTGGCAGCGCGAGGCCGAACGCTTCGCCCCCGGCCTGCGGCGCCACGTCCACCACGGCTCCGACCGCCTCGCCGCCGGTCAACTCGCCGACGCGGTACGGGGCGTGGACCTGGTCATCACCACCTACGGCCTGGTCCAGCGCGACCTCGCCGCGCTGCGCGCGATCCGCTGGCGCCGGGTGGTCGCCGACGAGGCGCAGCACATCAAGAACACCGGCACCGCGCAGTCCCGCGCGATCCGCGCACTGCCCGTCACCCGGCACCGGATCGCCCTGACCGGCACCCCGGTGGAGAACCGGCTCGCCGAACTGCACGCCGTACTGGACTTCGCCAACCCCGGCCTGCTCGGCCCGGCCGAACGGTTCAAGGAGCGCTACGCGATCCCGGTCGAACTGCACCGCAGCCCCGAGCGCACCGCCGAACTCCGGCGCCGCACCGCCCCGTTCGTGCTCCGCCGGCTCAAGTCGGACCCTGCGGTGGCGGCGGAGCTGCCCGCCAAGCAGGAGATGACCGTCTGGTGCAACCTCACCGCCGAACAGGCCGGCCTCTACCAGGCGGTGGTCGCCGACCTGCTCCAGCGGGTCGAGGGCATCCGGGGCGTGGAGCGGCGCGGCACGGTGCTGGCCGCGATCGGCAAGCTCAAGCAGGTCTGCAACCATCCGGCCCAACTGCTGCACGACGGTTCACCGTTGGGCGAGCGCTCGGGCAAGGTCGCCCGGCTCGCCGAACTGCTGGAGGAGGCGCTGGCCGAGGGGGACCGCACCCTGGTCTTCACCCAGTACGCCGAGTTCGGCACCATGCTCCGCCCGTACCTGGAACGCCGACTCGGCGAGGAGGTGCTCTACCTGCACGGCGGCGTCCCCCGCACCCGCCGCGAGGAACTGGTCGAACGCTTCCAATCTCCCGACGGCCCCGGGGTGTTCCTGCTCTCCCTGCGGGCCGGCGGCACCGGCCTCAACCTGACCGCCGCCAACCAGGTGATCCACCTGGACCGCTGGTGGAACCCGGCGGTCGAGGAACAGGCCACCGACCGCGCCTTCCGGATCGGCCAGCGCCGCGACGTCCAGGTCCGCCGCCTGGTCTGCGTCGGCACCGTCGAGGAGCGCATCGACGAACTCCTCACCGCCAAACGCCGGTTGGCCGACACCGTGGTGGGCGCGGGAGAACAGTGGCTCACCGATCTCCCCGCCGAGGCCCTGCGCGAACTGGTCACCCTCACCCGCGAGGACGCCGTCGCCGAGGAGGACACATGACCGAACAGCCACCGCCCCCCAAGACCCCGATGGTCAACGTCGCGGCCTACTGGCGCGGCGACTTCACCCTGCGCCCGGAACCCCCGGACGAGGAAACGGACGAACCCTCGCTGCACCGCCTCGGCCGCTCCGGCATCACCACACACGGCCGCGACCTCGCCACCCTGCTCGCCCCCGCCTACGAAACCTTCCGTTCCTAGGGCCCGTCTTCAAACCCCCGCCCCCGGGCGGTAGCGTCCTGGGGGTGACCGACACGCCCGACACCCGGCTCGCCGCCTTCGAACAGCACCGGCGGATGGTCTTCGGCATCGCCTACCGGATGCTCGGCAGCGTCGCCGACGCCGAGGACCTGGTCCAGGACACCTGGCTGCGCTGGAGCCAGGTCACCGGCCCGGTCGCCAGCCCGGCCGGCTACCTGGCCCGTACGGTCACCAACCTCGCCCTCAACCGCCTCGACTCGGCCGCCGTCCGCCGCGAGTCCTACGTCGGCCCCTGGCTGCCCGAGCCGCTGGTCGCCGAGCCGGACGCGACCGACGGCGTCGAGCGCGCCGAGAGCGTCTCGCTCGCCCTGCTGGTGGTGCTGGAGAGCCTCTCCCCGCTGGAGCGGGCGGTGTTCGTCCTCAAGGAGGCCTTCGGTTTCTCCTACCTGGAGATCGCCGAGGCCCTGGACCGCACCGAGGCCGCCTGCCGCCAGGTCGGCAGCCGGGCCCGGGCGCACGTGCGCGCCCGCCGTCCCCGCTTCGACGCCCCGCCGGGGCTGCGCCGCCGGGCCACCGACGAGTTCCTGGCGGCCTGCGTCGGCGGCGACCTCAACCGGGTGCTCGCCCTGCTCGCCCCCGACGTCACCACCTGGAGCGACGGCGGCGGCGTGATCCGCGCCGCGCTGCGGCCGGTCACCGGCGCCGAGAACGTCGCCCGCTTCATCCTCGGCGTGCTCCGCCAGCTGGGCGAGGGCGCCGGCGTCCGCCCGGTCCTCGTCAACGGCCAGCCCGGCCTGCTGATCACCGTCGACGGCGCCGTCGACTCCGTCTCGGTCCTCGACTTCACCGAGGGCCCGGACGGCGCCCTCCTGGTCTCCTCCATCCGCGTCGTCCGCAACCCCCACAAGCTCGCCCACCTGGCTTGACCCTCGACCAGGTCGAGCCCCGAGAGTCACCGGCATGGAGAGCGAGCTGCACAGCATCGGCGAACTGGCCCGCGCCAGCGGCCTGGGCGTGGGCACCCTGCGCTACTACGACGGCGCCGAGGTGCTCACCCCCGCCTGGGTCGACCCGCAGACCGGCTACCGCTGGTACCGGCCGGACCAACTCGCCGACGCCCGGTTGCTGGCCCGGCTCCGCCGGGTCGGCCTGCCACTGACGGGCATCCGCGCCGTCCTGGCCGGCCACGAGGCCGAACGCGTCCTCGACGCCCACCTGCGCCGGCTGGAGGACGGCCTGACCGACGCCCGCCGCGAACTCTCCCTGATCCGCACGATGATCGAGCAGAGGGAGCACCCGATGACCACCACCCCCGCCGACCTGCGCCTCACCGTCCGCGCCGACGGCCTGGCCGCCGCCCTGGACGCGGTCCGCTTCGCCGTCTGCGACGACCCCGAACTGCCCTCCCTCGCCGGAGTGCTGTTCGAACCGGACGGCCCGGTACTGCGCCTGGTCGCCACCGACCGCTACCGGATGGCCCTCGCCGAACTGCCCGCCATCGGCGCCCCCCAGCAGCCGGCTCCCGGCACCCCCGTCCCCACCGCCCTGGTCGACGCCCTGCGGGCACTGCTCCCCGACGGCCCGGCCGACGTCACCCTCATCCTCGGCGGCGGCACCTTCCGCGCCGAAACGGGCGGCCACCGGATCGAGGGCACCGCCCCGGACCTCGACTACCCCGACCACCGCGCCGCCACCCGCCTCGACCCCCGACACCGCGTCACCCTGCCCGCCGCCGACCTCCGCGCGGCCATCGAAACCGGCACCACCCGCACCCTCCCCTCCGGCCCGCACGGCGCCGACTGCCAGGTCACCGTGCTGACCCTCACCGAGGACGGCCACCTCACCGTCACCGACGACCCCACCCCCGACGAGCTCCACATCGCCGTCAACCGCGACTTCCTGCTCGACGCCCTGCACGCCGCCCACCCCGCACAACTCCTCCTCGAACTCGGCGGCCCCATCGCCCCCCTCGCCATCCGCACCCCCGGCCGCACCGGCACCTACTCCGTCCTGATGCCGATCCGCCTCCCGCAAAGCCCCTGACCCGCCGTCTGCGAGGATCCTCCGGGTGAGGACCGAACACGAAGTCCCGACCCCCGACGGCGGCCGACTCTGGGCCGAACGCCGAGGCGCAGGCAGCCCGGTGGTGCTGCTGCACGGCTCCGGCATGGACTCCCGGCTCTGGGACGCCGTCGTCCCGGCCCTGGCCCGCCACCACGACGTGATCCGCTACGACGCCCGAGGCCTCGGCCGCTCCACACCTCCGGAGCAGCCCTTCGACGACCTGGCCGACCTCCGCACCGTCCTGGACCACTTCGGCCTCACCCGCCCCGCCCTGGTCGGCCTCAGCATGGGCGCCAACTCACCGCCCTCCTCCTCCCACACCTCGCCTGACCCCATCCCCACCCCGCACCCCCACCCCCCACGGGCGCGTCAGTGCGAAGCCCCCACCCACCTCCCCCCCCACCCACCTCCCCCGCACCCCCACCCCCGCACCCCCACCCCCCACCCACCCACCTCCCCCGCCCACCCACCTCCCCCACCCTCCGCACCCCCTCCTCACCAGGCGAGAGGGACGCGCTGCGGAAGGGGGCGGCGCAGGGGGTGGCTGCGGAGAGGGGCGTGACGGGTGATTTTCAGACTG
>NZ_JBVHIP010000059.1:0-33917 GCF_055560495.1 Kitasatospora sp. NPDC023176
CCTTCCAGCGGGCCCTCCGGGCGCTTCGTTCTTTCGTGTTTCCAGCTTATCAGATGTTTTCCGCTCCGTTTTCCGGAGTTTCATTCATCCGATTTCCCGAACTGGCGGGGCCGCTTTCTGCGACGACCACCACTTTAGCGTATTCCGAGAGTTACTCGAAATTCACGTTCACACCCTGTTGACGACAACGCCAACGAACCCAACTGAATGGGCTTCGAAGTGTGAGAGTGGGTCTTGCTGAGTGGGGTGGCCGCTCCAGCGACTCGTTCAACACTAGGCCACCTGGAGGACATCGTCAAACGTGGAGGGCGGGATCCGGCTGGATCCCGCCCTCGTTCGTCAAAGCCGCAGCTCAGCGGCATCGGGTTTCGGTCACTCGGCGGTCGCGTCAGACGCCGCGGCCGACGCCGGCAGCAGCTCCGCCGCCGCCAGATTGCGCTTGCCGCGACGCAGCACCAGCCAGCGCCCGTGCAGCAGATCGGCCTCGGTCGGCACAGCTTCCTCGTCCGCCACCTTGACGTTGTTGAGGTAGGCGCCGCCCTCCTTGACCGTCCGGCGGGCGGCCGAGCGGCTCGGTGCCAGGCCGACGGCGACCAGCAGGTCGACCACCGGCTGGAGTTCGGTGACCTCGGCCTTCGGGACCTCGGCCAGGGCCGCGGCCAGGGTCGGGGCCTCCAGATCGGCCAGGTCACCCTGCCCGAACAGCGCCTTGGACGCGGCGACCGCGCGCTCGTACTGCTCGGCGCCGTGCACCATCGTGGTGAGCTCTTCGGCCAGGGCGCGCTGGGCGAGGCGGGCGGCGGGGCGCTCGGTGGTCTCGCGCTCCAGCTCCTCGATCTCCTCCTTCGAGCGGAAGCTGAAGATCCGCAGGAAGTTGGAGACGTCCCGGTCGTCCGCGTTCAGCCAGAACTGGTAGAAGGCGTACGGGGTGGTCAGCTCGGGGTCGAGCCAGACCGTGCCGGACTCGGTCTTGCCGAACTTGGTGCCGTCGGCCTTGACGATCAGCGGCGTGGCCAGCGCGTGCCCGGACTTGCCGTCGGCCTTGCGGATCAGGTCCGTGCCGGCGGTGAGGTTGCCCCACTGGTCGCTGCCGCCGGTCTGCAGGGTGCAGCCGTAGCGGCGGTTCAGCTCCAGGTAGTCCATGCCCTGGAGGATCTGGTAGCTGAACTCGGTGTAGCTGATGCCCGCGTCGGAGTTGAGCCGTCGGGCGACGGCCTCCTTGGCGATCATGTTGTTGACGCGGAAGTACTTGCCGACGTCGCGCAGCAGGCTGATGGCCGACATCCCGGACGTCCAGTCCAGGTTGTTGACCATGCGCGCCGCGTACGGGCCCTCGAAGTCGAGGAAGCGCGAGATCTGCCCCCGCAGGCGCTCGACCCAGCCGGCCACCGTCTCGGGGTCGTTGAGCACGCGCTCGGCGGTGGGCTTCGGGTCGCCGATCAGGCCGGTGGCGCCGCCGACCAGGCCGATCGGGAGGTTCCCCGCCTGCTGGATGCGGCGCATGGTGAGGATCTGCACCAGGTTGCCCAGGTGCAGGCTCGGGGCCGTCGGGTCGAAGCCGCAATAGAACGTGACCGGGCCGTCCGCGAACGCCTTGCGCAGTGCGTCCTCGTCAGTGGACAGGGCGATCAGCCCACGCCACTGCAGCTCGTCGACGATGTCCGTCACGGTCACGCTTCTCCTTCGATCGGGCGTCCGGCCGGTGCTGGCCCGGTTCGGTCGGGCCCCGGGTCGGTACGACTCCAGCCTGCTAGAGCCTACGCGGTTCCGGCCAGCGGGTTTTCTCCGAGGCACCGGATCGGGTCGGCCCCCGGGTCGGTCCCGGTCGGCCTCGGGTGGGTCCCGGTCGGCCCTGATCGGCCCTGATCGGCGGCGGCTCTCCCCCGGGGTTCCTCCCCGATACCGGAAATTCCGTTGTTAGTCGGCTGTGGGCCCATTCAGAGTGGTTCCACCGCCGTGCGGCGGCAGTGACGTGTGTGGAGACGGTCGTGCCGCCGTGGCACGCCCGTGGGAAGGGTGTGCCGAGTGCGCAACACGCTGGTTCTGAACGCGAGCTACGAGCCCCTGACGACGGTGTCGCTCCAGCGCGCCGTCGTCCTGGTGCTCCAGGACAAGGCGGTGGTGGAGCAGGCGCACCCGCTGCGCTCGATCCGGGGGACGGGCGTGGCCGTTCCGGTGCCACGGGTGATCAGGCTGCAGAGGTACGTGAGGGTGCCGTTCCGACAACAGGCCCCGTGGTCCAGGCGGGGTGTCCTGGCCCGGGACCAGCACCTGTGCGCCTACTGCGGGCGCCGGGCCACCACGGTGGACCACCTGCAGCCCAAGTCGCGTGGTGGCGAGGACAGTTGGATGAACACCGTGGCCGCGTGCCCGGAGGACAACCAGTACAAGGCCGACCGGACGCCCGAGCAGGCCGGGATGAAACTGCTGCGGCGGCCGTTCGTGCCGACGCCGCAGGCCACCCTGATGCTGGCGCTCGGCCTGCGCGGCTCGGAGGCCCGGGAGCTGGCCGACTGGCTGCCGGCCGTACCGGGGCAGCCCGTCACCGCGGCCTAGCCTCGGGGGGCTCAGCCCTTCGCCTGGTAGCCCGCGGCCGTGCCGTAGTTGGTCGCGTGCTCGGGCACCACGACCACCTGCCCGCCGCCGATCATCACCCGCCCGGAGAGCAGCAGCGAGCCGGTGCCGGGCGGGAAGTTGCCACCGACCGCCTCCTGGCCGCCCGCCAGCGGGAAGCGGCCGAGGCGGGCGGGCTGGTCGCGGCGTTCGTCGGCGGCCAGCACCAACGAGCCGCCGTCGACGCCGACGGCCCGGACGGTGCCCTTGGCGGCGGTCGGCGCCTTCCAGCGCTGCTTGCCGGTGTCCAGGTCGTAGCCGACCGCGGACACCGGTCCGCCGGCGTTCGCCGGGGTCATCGCGGCGACCATGGTGCGGCCTTCGAAGAACACCTCGGGGGTGGCCGAAAACGTTCCGTGGCCGACGGCCAACCGGCCGGCGTCGGTGACCACCGGGATCTCGACGGCCGGGTCGCCGGCGGTGCCCCAGGCGAACACCCGGTCGTCCTCGGGCTTCCCTCCGGTGGTGAGCACCACGGCCGGCTCGGCGGAGAGCACCGTGACCGTCTTCGGCTGGTTGTTCAGGCCCCGCCACCAGCCGACCTTGCCGTCCGCCACGTTCAGCGAGACGGCCTGGTCGGCGGGCGTCGAGTCGGCGCAGGAGGAGGCGACCAGCACGGTCTTGCCGGTGACGCCGCCGGAGAGGGTGCAGAACTTGCCCTGCCCGGTGTACTGCCAGACGTCCTTGCCGTCGGCCGACGCCCAGGCCACCGCGCGGTCGTCGCCGACCGCGACCACCATGTCCTCGGTGACGCCGATCCGCGCCGAGTAGGCGCCCTTGGCGTCCGAGAGGGTCTTGGTCCAGGCAGTCTTGCCGGTCTTGGTGTCGACGGCGGCGACCAGCGTGCACGGGCTCTTCGGGTCCGCCTGCGGCCGGAACAGGGCCGCGCCCAGGCCGGCCTGGTTCACGCCGACGGACAGTCCGCACGGGACGGCCCCGGCCGCCGGGGGCTCGACCGTCCAGGTCGGCTTGCCCGCCGTCCGGTCGTACGCGTGCACCCCGGAGCCGTCGGCACGGACCACCGCGTCGGCCAGCAGCCAACTGCCGACCAGCGTGTCGTCCCCCGCCGGCTGCGTGGCGGCGACGGCCTGCGCGGACCAGACCTTGGTGTGCGCCACCGAGAACCCGGGCTCGCCGCCGCTGGTCGCGGCCGCGCTGCCGCCGCCCTCGGCGCCCACCGTCAACGCGGCCGTTATCAGCACTCCGAGCGCGGCCACCCCGGCGCCGGCCCGCACCATCAGGGCCCGCCGGCTGGGCACGTGGTCCCCGGTCAGGACGGCCGACCGGACCTTGTCCACGAGCGAGGCCGAGGAGGCGGAAGAGGAGGAGGAACCGGAGCCACCGTCACCGCGCCGAGCTGCCCGCGAACGCGCGGCGGGCTCAGCGGGCTCAACGGCCTCGGCGCCGCTCTCCTCCCCGGTGGGCGCGGGCTCCGCCGGGGGCTCCTCCACCTGCACGTAACCGTCGGCCGAGTACTCCGCCCCCACCGGGACGTACAGCCCCTCCTCCGCCGGCTGGGCCTGCGGCGCGGCGCCGGCGTACGGCTGCTGCCCGTAGTCCGGGTACGGCTGCTGGTACGGCTGGTACTGCTCCTGGCCGCCGTACGACCCATGGCCGTTGCCCTGACCGTGACCGTGGCCCTGGTCATGACCGTGTCCCTGGCCGTGGACGTAGCCGCCCTCGACGTATCCGGTCTGCCCGTAGCCGCCCTGCTGGTCGTACGGCTGCGGGTGGTACGGCTGCTGGTGGTACGGCTGCTGGTCCCACTGCGGCGTCTGCTGCCACTGCCCGTGCGGCTGCGAGGGCGGCTGCTGCGGGTCGTAGTACCCCTGCCAGTCCTGCTGCGGGCCCTGGGGGTACCAGGGCTGCTGCTGGGCGTGGGGGTCTCCGAAGGGCTCCTGCGCCATCGTTCCGTCCCTCCCAGCCCCGCCTGCCTGCCGATTGCGGCAGTCAGCATCTCACGCCCGCCCGGGCACGCCTCCCGGGCCCTCGACGCGGGAGCAGCGGGTCCTCAGGCGGCGGACTCGGCGCGCAGGGCCTCGTCGATGCGGGCGGCGAGGGTGAAGTCCAGGCCGGTGAGCCCGCCGGCGCTGTGGGTGGACAGCACGAACCGCAGGGTGCGCCAGCGGATGTCGATGTCGGGGTGGTGGTCGAGCGCCTCGGCCTGTTCGGCCACGGCGACGACCACCCGGATCGCGGCCGGGAAGTCGGGGGCGTCGGCGCTGCGGACGATGCTGTCGCCGTCACGGTGCCACTGCGGCACGGCCGTCAGGGCCGCCCCGATCTCGTCCTCGCTCAGTCGTGCCCTGCTGCTCATCGGTGCGCTCCGGGGGTCGTCGCTCGGGTGCCGGTCAGGCGACCTTCCGGCGCGGACGGACCACCAGTTCGCCGCCGCAGTTGGGGCAGTTGGAGGCCATGGCCTCGGTGCAGTCCGCACAGAAGGTGCACTCGTAGGAACATATCGAGGCGGGGCTGTCGGCGGTCAGCGACACCTCGCAGCGCTCGCAGGTCTCGCGCATCTCCAGGGCCATGGCGCACTTCTCCGATTCACGTACGGTCAGACGGTCGGACGTACGATCCCACGTTCGTCCGATGTCCGGTCAACTCACCAGCAGTTTGGTGACGGCCACGAGCCCGACCACCACGATGACCCCGCGCAGCGCGGCCGGCGGGAGCCGGCGACCGACCTTGGCGCCGAGCAGGCCGCCGGCCAGCGAGCCGACCGCGATCAGCCCGGCGGCCGTCCAGTTCACCGTCGACGTGAACAGGAAGAACAGCGCGGCGACCCCGTTGACGATCAGCGCCAGCGCGTTCTTCACCGCGTTGATCCGCTGCAGGTCCTCCTGGAGCAGCATGCCCATCAGCGCCAACAGCAGGACGCCCTGCGCGGCGCCGAAGTACCCGCCGTAGATGCCGGTGAGGAACACTCCGACCAGCAGCGCCGCGCCGCCGTCCGGATCGCCGTCGGCGCGGCGGCGGGCCGCGACAGCCTTGGCCACCCGGGGCTGGATCACCACCAGGACGAGGGCGAGCAGGATCAGCGCCGGAACGATCGCGTCGAAGGCGCCGCTCGGCAGCTTGATCAGCAGCAGCGCGCCGAGCAGCCCGCCGAGCAGCGAGGCGGTGCCCATGCGCCGCAGGCGGCGGCCCTGGTCGGCCAGTTCGCGGCGGTAGCCGATCACGCCGCTGAGCGAACCGGGCACCAGGCCGAAGGAGTTGGACACGTTGGCGGTCACCGGCGGGATGCCGACGGCGAGCAGGACCGGAAAGGTGATCAGGGTGCCGGAGCCGACGATCACGTTGATCATCCCCGCGCCGACACCGGCCACCAGGACGGCGATCGCCTCCCAGAGCGTCATGGGTCATCTCTCCTCTCGGTCCTGTCCGAGGGGATCATGCCGGACCGCGCACCGGCCCGACCAGGCCCGACCACCATTCGGGACGCACGCCACACCGCCGGGACGCCACACCGCCGGCACGCCGCACCACTGCTGCACCGCACCGGAGCCGGGAAAGCCCGAGGGCCCGCCACCACCAGGTAGCGGGCCCTCCGACGAACGGCGAACTCCGGACGACACCGTCGGATCACTCCGGGTCGATTGACCCCAGGCGATTCGCTCCGGGTCGATTCGCTCAGGGTCGATTCACTCCGGGTCGATCTTGCGGTACTCCCGCGCCGGGTCCACCCGCGGCCGGGCGGCGCCCTTCTCCACGTCCACCGGCCGCGGCCCGGCCGCCGGGTCGAGCGGCACCTGGGTGGCCGCCAGGGGCGTCTGCGGCACGCTCGGCGCCGCCACCGCGCCGCCGTTCATGCCGCCGCCGTTGCCGGTCAGGCCGCCGAACGCGCCGCCGAGGCCCTTGAGCGCGTCGCCGACCTCGCTGGGGATGATCCAGAGCTTGTTGGAGTCGCCCTTGGCCAGCTCGGGCAGGGTCTGCAGGTACTGGTAGGCGAGCAGCTTCTGGTCGGCGTCGCCGTCGTGGATGGCCTCGAAGACCGTCCGGATCGCGGCCGCCTCACCGTCGGCGCGCAGCACCGCGGCCTGCGCCTCACCCTCGGCCCGGAGCACGTCGGCCTGCTTCTCACCCTCGGCCTTGAGGATCTGCGCCTGGCGCTGGCCCTCGGCGGTGAGGATCGCGGCGCGCTTGTCACGGTCGGCGCGCATCTGCTTCTCCATCGAGTCCTGGATGGAGGTCGGCGGCTCGATCGCCTTCAGCTCGACCCGGTTGACCCGGATGCCCCACTTGCCGGTGGCCTCGTCCAGCACGCCGCGCAGACCGGCGTTGATGACCTCGCGCGAGGTCAGGGTGGACTCGAGGTCCATCGAGCCGATGATGTTGCGCAGCGTGGTGACGGTCAGCTGCTCGATGGCCTGGATGTAGCTGGCGACCTCGTAGGTGGCCGCCCGGGGGTCGGTGACCTGGTAGTAGATGACGGTGTCGATGTTGACCACCAGGTTGTCCTGGGTGATCACCGGCTGGGGCGGGAACGGCACGACCTGCTCGCGCAGGTCGATCCGGTTGCGGACCCGGTCGATGAACGGGACGACGATGTTCAGCCCTGCGTTGAGCGTCCGGGTGTAGCGGCCGAAGCGCTCCACGATCGCGGCGCTGGCCTGCGGGATGACCTGGATCGTCTTGATCAGCGCGATGAAGGCCACCACGACCAGGACGACCAAAACGATAAGGACGGGTTCCACGGACTCTCCCCTAGACGACCAGGGCGGTCGCGCCCTGGATTTCGACGACGTCGACCTGCTGCCCAGGCTGGTAGACCTGGTCCGGGTGGAGCGCGCGGGCCGACCAGATCTCACCGTTGAGCTTGATCCGTCCACCCTCCCCGTCGACGGTTTCCGCGACGACCGCGGTGGCGCCCTGGAGCGCCTCGATGCCCATCTTGATCTGCGGCCCCTTCTGCAGCTGCCGGTAGGCGATGGGCCGGACGAAGGCCACCAGCGCGACCGAGACCACCAGGAAGGTCACGGCCTGGAGCACCACTCCGGCGCCCAGTCCGGCCACGCCGGCGGCCGCGAGCGCGCCGACCGCGAACATGGCGAACTCCGGCATCGCGGTGAGCACCAGCGGTATGCCGAGCGCTGCGGCGGCCAGGAGCCACCAGATCCAGCTGTCCACACGTCCATCCTAGGGAGCGAAGGGCCTTCCAGGCGGACAGTTCCCGCAGGTCGAGGGGCGGAAACCGGTCGCACGTGCGACCGGTTCCGACAGCCTCGGCGAAGTGGACGGACGGGGAGTCAGCCGAGCGGCAGGCCCTGGGCCGACCAGCGGTCGCCGTGGCGCTCCAGGGTGAGCGGCAGGCCGAAGCACTTGGAGAGGTTGCGGGCGGTCAGCTCGGTGTCGATCGGGCCGGCCGTGAGCACCTTGCCCTGGCGGATCATCAGGACGTGGGTGAAGCCGGGGGCGATCTCCTCGACGTGGTGGGTGACCATCGCCATGGCCGGCGCGAACTCGTCCTGGGCGAGCGCGCCGAGCCGGCGGACCAGGTCCTCCCGGCCGCCGAGGTCCAGGCCGGCCGCGGGCTCGTCGAGCAGCAGCAGCTCCGGGTCGGTCATCAGGGCGCGGGCGATCAGGGTGCGCTTGCGCTCGCCCTCGGAGAGGGTGCCGAACTTGCGGCCGGTGAGGCCGGCCATGCCCATCCGGTCGAGCAGGGCGAGGGCGCGGCCCTCGTCGGACTGCTCGTAGGTCTCCTGCCAGCTGACCGTCATGCCGTAGGCGGCGGTGAGCACCGTCTGCAGGACGGTCTGCTCGGCCGGCAGCTTGTCGAACATCGAGGCACCGGCCAGGCCGATCCGGGAACGCAGCTCGAAGACGTCGATCTCGCCCAGCTGCTCGCCCAGCACCGAGACCTTGCCCGAGGTCGGGAACAGGTACGAGGAGGCGATCTGCAGCAGGGTGGTCTTGCCCGCGCCGTTCGGGCCCAGGATGACCCAGCGCTCACCCTCGGAGATGGACCACGAGACCTGGTCGACCAGCGCGCGCCCCTCCCGGACCACGGATACGTCCACCAGCTCCAGCACGTCGCTCATGCCTACGCCTTCCCCAAATACACAAATGTCGGCCGTCGGTGCGGGGCGGCGCGCCTACTCCGGCAGCCGGTGGGCACGGGATGGGTGCGCCGCACGCGCATGGGCAAACCTACGCCACGCGGATGACCGCCGATTCCGTAGGCTGGCCGGATGCTCGCGACTCCATCCGACAATCCGTACGAAGAACCCCGTTCGGGGCGGCTGACCGCCTGGGGCAACGCCCTGCTGAGCGGCCTGGTGCCGCCCGACAACGCCGCCGCGGCCGTCCTGGGCGCCGACGAGGGCCACCGGGTGACCGGGCTGCCCGGGGACGCTCCGGGCGAGCAGCACGGGCTGACCTGGGCCCTGGGCCGGCTGCGGGTGCTGGGTGTGAAGGGCCTGCGGCTGGCGCTGCCCTCGGCCGGGCACCCGCTGGGACTGACCGGCCCGGCCGCCTTCAACGACCGCGCCATGGCGGCCGGCGAGGCGGTGCTCGCGGTGGGCGTACCGCTCGGGCTGGTGCCGGAGACCACCGTCTTCGGGCCGGAGGGGGACCGCTCGGCCACCGTGCTGTGGCGCTGCGCCGAGGTCAACGACACCCCGCCGGCCGACGTGCCCTCGCTGTACGAGGCCGAGCGCGAGCTGGCGGACGGGCTGCGCGAGGCGACCGTCCTGCTCACCCGGCTCGACGTGGCCGGCGCCGGCCCGGAGGCGCTGCGTGCCCTGGAGGCGTACCGCCGGCGCGGCCACGCCGAGCTGCTCGCCCCCGGCTACCCGCCGCGCGCGGTACGGGTGCTGGAGTCGGCCCGTCAGGTGTCCGCCCTGCTGTCGATCGCCTCGGGCAACCACGGCGCGGCCGTGAGCGCCTCCGAGATGGCCGCCCGGCAGTCCGTGCTGGTCCCGCTGCGGCGCACCGCCCGGCGCGCCCAGGTGGCCGCCTACAACGCCCTGGTGGACGAGCGCGACGACCGTTAGGCGAGCAGCGCGACGACCGGCGCTAGGCGTCCCGGGCCTCGCCGTTGCGAACGGCCCACAGCGCGGCCTGGGTGCGGTCGGCGAGGTCCAGCTTCATCAGGATGTTGGACACGTGGGTCTTCACCGTCTTCTCCGACAGGTGCAGGCTGCGGGCGATCTCCCGGTTGGAACGGCCGTCGGCGATGTGGCCGAGCACCTCGCGCTCGCGCTCGGTGAGGGTGCCGCCGCGGCCCTGCGGGGTGCGCGGGCCGTCGTCGGCGAGCAGTGCCTCGGCCAGTTCGGGCTGGAGCAGCACATGGCCGGCGTGCACCGAGCGGATCGCCCCGGCCAGCGCCTCCGGGTCCACGTCCTTGTAGACGTACCCGGCGGCGCCGGCCCGCAGCGCGGGGACCATGGTGCGGTGCTCGGTGAAGCTGGTGACGATCAGGATCCGGGCCCGGCTGCCCCCGTCCTTGAGGGTGCGCAGCGCCTCGATGCCGTCGACGCCGGGCATCTTGAGGTCCATCAGGACGACGTCCGGGTCGAGTTCGCGGGCGCGGTCGACGCCCTCGGCCCCGTCGGCGGCCTCCCCGACCACCTCGATGTCGTCCTGGACCTCCAGGAAGGTGCGCAGCCCGCGGCGGACCACCTGGTGGTCGTCGACCAGCAGGACGCGGATCGACGGCGTGCTCTCAGGCACCGGGGACCTCCATCTCGACGAGCGTCCCCTTGCCGGGGGCGGACTCCAGGGTGAGCGTGCCGCCGACGGCGGCGGCCCGGTCGCGCATCGAGGCCAGGCCGAGGTGGCGGCCGGCCCGGCGGACGGACTCGGGGTCGAAGCCGCGCCCGTCGTCACGCACCCGCAGCACGGCGCCGCGGGCGGGGGTGCCGGCCAGGGTGACGGTGACCCGGCCGGCGCCGGAGTGGCGCAGCGCGTTGTGCAGTGCCTCCTGGGCGACCCGCAGCAGCGCGGCCTCCTGGGCGGGCGGCAGGGCCCGGACGCCGTCCGCGGCGAAGGCGAGGTCGGCGGTGTGGGCGCGGTCGAGCACCTGCACCTGGGAGGCGAGGGTGGCGCTCAGCCCGTCCTCCTCCAGGGCGGCGGGGCGCAGTTCGACCACCACGGCGCGCAGTTCGTCGGCGGCCTCGGCGGCGAGCCGGGCGACTTCGGCGAGTTCGGCGCGGGCCCGGGCCGGGTCGCGATCGACGAGCTTCGCGGCGGCCTTGGCGGTCAGCCGCAGCGAGAACAGCTTCTGTGAGACGGCGTCGTGCAGGTCGTGGGCGATCCGGGCGCGCTCGCCGGCCAGGGTGAGTTCGCGACTGCGCTCGTACAGGCGGGCGTTGGACAGGGCGAGGGCGGCGTGCGCGGCGAGGATCCGCAGCAGTTCCTCGTCGTGGTCGGTGAACAGGCCGCCGCCGCGCTTGTTGGCGAGGAAGATGACGCCCATCACCTGGGGCTCGTCCTCGGCGGCGTCGGTGTCCAGGATCGGCATGCCGAGGAAGGCGTCCATCTCGGGGTGGGCGGCCGGCCAGCCCTCGAAGGCCGGGGCCTCGCGGACGTCGGCGAGCCGGGTGGGCCCGGTCTCGTGCAGCATCTTGGCGAGCACGCCGTGCTGGCGGGGCAGTGGGCCGATCGCGCGCCACTGCTCGTCGGTGACGCCGTCGACCACGAACTGGGCGAAGCCGCCGTGGTCGTCGGGCACGCCGAGGGCCGCGTACTCGGCGGCGAGCAGCTCGCGGGCGGAGGCGGTGATGCGGCGCAGCACCTCGCGGACCTCCAGGTGCCGGCTCATCGCGAGCAGCGCCTGGCTGACGGCTTCGATGCCGGCCAGCGGGTCGCAGGCGTACGGCGGGCCGGCGGAGGTCCGGTGGTCACCGGTCGTGCTGGGCATACCGCCAAACTACCGCCGCCGCGGGGGCGTCCGCGTCCGTCCCCGGCCGGGCCGGGAGCAGGTCCGGGGACCTAGGCCGCCGGGCCCGGGAGGCCGGGTCGGGCGGGCGACGCCGAAGGGCGCTCCCCCGGGACCGGGGAGGACCGGAACCGGGGAGAGCGCCCTTCGGCGGCGACGGGTGTCAGCCCTTCTGCATGACCTCCGGCTCGTGCCGGCGCTGCAGCCGGGTCACGATCACGCCGATCACGACCGAGATGGCGATCAGCACGCCGGCGTCGATCGACCACTGGGCGACGCTGTGGGTCCACAGCGGGTCGTAGTTCGGGTTCTGGAAGTCCTTGTTCCAGGGGCCCATCAGGTGCGACAGGTCCAGCGTGGTGGACACCATGCCGGTGCCCCAGCGGGCCGGCATCAGCCAGGCGACCTGCTCCAGACCGGGCTTGCCGAAGATCTGGAAGAGGCAGCCGGTGAAGACGACCTGGACGATGGCGAACATGACCAGCAGCGGCATGGTCTTCTCGGCGGTCTTCACCAGCGCGGAGATCATCAGGCCGAACATCATCGCGGCGAAGCTGAGCAGGATCATGCCGATGGTCATCTCGATCATCGGCATGTTCTCGACGATCAGACCGTGCTCGGGGAGCTTGCGCGGCAGGAAGCCGACGGCGGAGATGATCGCGCCCTGGATGATCGAGAAGACGCCCAGCACGATGATCTTGGACATCATGTACGCCGAGCGGGAGAGGCCGGTGGCCCGTTCCCGTTCGTAGATCGCCCGTTCCTTGATCAGCTCGCGGACCGAGTTGGCCGCCCCGGAGAAGCAGGCGCCGATCGCCAGGATCAGCAGGATCGTCGCGGCCCCGTTGTTGAGGTGGAGCTGGGTCTTCGGATTGGGCGCGAGCCCCGGTTCGTTGGGGATCAGCACGCTGACCGCGCCGATGACCGCGGGCAGCAGCACCGACAGCGCCAGGAAGCCGCGGTCCGAGGCGAGCACCGACATGTAGCGGCGCATCAGCGTCCACAGCTGCGAGCCCCAGCTCTGCGGCTTGGGCGGCTTGATGGCCTCCTGGGCGACCTGGACGTGCTGGACCTCGCCCGCCTCGACGGTCGGGGCGGAGTACTGCTGGTAGTGCACCGAACCGCGGTAGCGGCCGGCCCAGTCGTGCTCCGGGTAGTTCTCGAAGGCCTGGAAGACGTCCGCCCAGGTCTCGTACCCGAAGAAGTGCAGCGCCTCGTCCGGCGGGCCGAAGTAGGCCACCGAACCGCCCGGCGCCATCACCAACAGCCGGTCGCAGAGGGCGAGTTCGGCCACCGAGTGGGTGACGACCAGGATCGTGCGACCATCGTCGGCCAGGCCGCGCAGCATCTGCATGACCTCGCGGTCCATGCCCGGGTCGAGGCCCGAGGTGGGCTCGTCCAGGAAGATCAGCGAGGGCTTGGTGAGCAGCTCCAGGGCGACCGAGACGCGCTTCTGCTGGCCGCCGGAGAGCGCGGTGATCTTGTTGTCGGCGCGCTTGTCCAGGCGCAGCTCGTACAGCACCTCGTCGATCCGGGCGTTGCGCTCGCGGGCCTCGGTGTCGCCGGGGAAGCGCAGCTGGGCCGCGTACTTGAGGCCCTTCCGTACGGTGAGCTCGCGGTGCAGGATCTCCGACTGCGGCACCAGGCCGATGCGGGAGCGGAGTTCGGCGAACTGCTTGTAGAGGTTGCGGCCGTCGTACAGCACCTCGCCGCGGTCGGCCGGGCGGTAGCCGGTGAGGGCGCGCAGCAGGGTCGACTTGCCGGAGCCGGACGGGCCGATGACGGCCACCAGGGACTTCTCCGGGACGCCGAAGCTGACGTCGTTGAGCAGGATCTTCTTGGCGCCCTTGTGCTCGACCTCGACGGTCAGGTGGCGGGCGGAGAAGGAGACCGCGCCGGTGTCGACGAACTCCTGCAGCTGGTCGCCGACCAGCACGAAGCCGGAGTGGCCGACGGTCAGCCGGTCCTGCGGGCCCATCAGCTGGCGCTGCACCCGCTGGCCGTTGAGGAAGATGCCGTTGTGGCTGCCGAGGTCGACGATCTCGTAGCGGCCGTCCGGCAGCTGGCGCAGCTCGGCGTGGTGGCGGGAGACCTGGAGGTCGGACACCACGATGTCGTTGTCCAGCGCGCGGCCGATCCTGACGGTGCGCATGCCCGCCGTCAGGTTGCGGATCATCGTCGGCTGCGGGCCGTCGCCGTGCGACGGCGGGGGCGTGAAGCCCTGCTGCTGCGGGAACCCGCCGTGCTGCGGTGGCTGCTGGTCCTGCGGCAGCGGCTGGTACGGCTGCTGCTGCGGCGGCGCGTACTGCTGCGGGGGCTGCTGCTGGCCCGCCCAGGCCTGCTGGGGCTGCGCCTGGTGCTGCTGGTACGGGTCCTGACCAGGCCAGCCCTGCTGCGGGCCGGGCGGCTGGGGCGTCGGGGCGGGGCTGCGGCTGGTGACGGCCTCGTGCACCGGGGTGGGCTGCGGGGCGACGGCGTGGGCGGGCGCGGAGAAGGCGAGTCGGGGGCCGTTCTCCGGGTTGCCCAGGTTCACCACGGCGCCGGCGAACAGCTGGGCCTGCATGGTGCGGGCGCCGGCCACGTAGGTGCCGTTGGTGCTGCCGTGGTCGTCCAGCTGCCAGGCACTGCCGTTGAAGCTGATGGTCCCGTGCTGCCAGGAGACCCTGGCGTCGTCGAACGTGAAGTCCGACTGCGGGTTGCGTCCCATGGTGTAGGACCGCGCGGGCTCAAGAGTCCGCTGCTGTCCGTTGATCTCAATGACGAGTTGCGGCACTGCTCGCCTGCCCCGCTCTCTCGGTTCCCCCGAATTGTGGCCCCCCGGCCGGGGGTGCTTGTTCCTCTGACTGACGGGGGGAATCATTCCAGCCCGTCGTCCGCCGGTGAAAGTCACCCCGGGTGACTGTGACCAGGCTGCTACTCGGGGCTGCCGCCGGGGCCGGGGGCGCGCAGGTGTCCCGCGACGTGGGACGGGTGCCCTCGGCGCGGCGACCGCCCGGTAGCGTGGGAGACACCATGAACGCATCGCCCTCGGCCGCTGAGCCCCTCCCCGCCGCCCAGCCCCGGACGGACGAGCGCACCCTGCTCGTCAAGGTGTTCGGCAAGGACCGCCCCGGCATCACCGCCGGCCTCTTCTCCACCCTGGCCGGCTTCGGCGTCGACGTCATCGACATCGAGCAGGTCGTCACCCGTGGCCGCATCACGCTGTGTGCCCTGGTCACCCCGCCCCACGAGCCCGGCGCCGAGGGCGGCCTGCGGGCCACCGTGCACCGCTGGGCGGACGAGCAGAAGCTGCAGGCCGAGATCCTCTCCGGCATCGGCGACAACCGGCCGCGCCGCGAGGGCCGTTCCCACGTGACGGTGCTCGGCCACCCGCTGACCGCCGCCGCCGTCTCCGCGCTGACCTCCCGGATCACCGTGGCGGGCGGCAACATCGACCGGGTCTTCCGCCTCGCCAAGTACCCGGTGACGGCGGTCGAACTGGCCGTCTCCGGCGTGGCCACCGATGAGCTGCGGGCCGAACTGGCCCAGGAGGCGGCCACCCAGCGGGTGGACGTCGCGGTGGTGGCCGCCGGGCTGGAGCGCCGGGCCAAGCGCCTGGTGGTGATGGACGTGGACTCCACGCTCATCCAGGACGAGGTGATCGAGCTGTTCGCCGCCCACGCGGGCTGCGAGCAGGAGGTCGCCGAGGTGACGGCGGCGGCGATGCGCGGCGAGCTGGACTTCGCCGAGTCGCTGCGGGCCCGGGTCGCCCTGCTGGCCGGGCTGGACGCCTCGGTGACGGAGAAGGTGCGCGCGGAGGTCCGCTTCACGCCGGGGGCGCGCACCCTGATCCGTACGCTCCAGCGGCTGGGCTTCCAGGTCGCGGTGGTGTCGGGCGGGTTCACCCAGGTCACCGACCACCTGGTGGAGCAGCTGGGGCTGGACTTCGCGGCGGCCAACACCCTGGAGGTGGTGGACGGGAAGTTCACCGGCCGGGTGGTCGGCGAGATCGTGGACCGCGCGGGCAAGGCCCGCTGGCTGGCCCGGTTCGCCGAGCAGGCGAAGGTGCCGCTGGAGCAGACGGTGGCGATCGGCGACGGCGCCAACGACCTGGACATGCTGAACGCGGCCGGGCTCGGGGTGGCGTTCAACGCCAAGCCGGTGGTGCGCGAGGCCGCCGACACCGCGGTGAACGTGCCCTTCCTGGACACCGTGCTGTACCTGCTGGGCATCACCCGCGAGGAGGTCGAGGCGGCCGACGGCGGGCTCTCGGTCGAGTAGTCCTGTGGAGGTACGTGAGGGGCGCGCGGATCCAATCCGCGCGCCCCTCACGCATGCGTCCCCGGAGTTCCCGGAGGTCAGTCCTGCGGCGTGTAGTACGAGACCAGCTCGGCCACGCCCGGCTCGACGAGCTTCCAGGACCCGTTGAAGCTGAGCACCGCGATCGCCGCCGTCGGGAAGCCGCCCAGACGCAGCCGGTCCAGGGCGTCCCGGTCGCCGGCGTCCCCGGCCAGCACCTGGGTCAGGCCCAGCACGCCGGGGTTGTGGCCGACCAGCACCACGTCCGAGTACTCCTCCGGGGTCTCCTGGAGGACGGCGATGATCTCGCCCGGGCTGGCCTCGTAGATCCGGTCCTCGTACACCGTCTTGCGGGCGCGCTTGGGCAGCTCGTGCGCCGCCAGCTTCCAGGTCTCGCGGGTGCGCAGGGCGGTGGAGCAGAGCACGAAGTCGGGGTTGATGCCGGAGTCGACCAGCCAGCGGCCGGCGTCCGGGGCCTGGTGGCGGCCCCGGTCGGCCAGCGGCCGCTCGTGGTCGTCCACGCCGTCCGGCCAGTCGGCCTTGGCATGACGGAGAACGATGATCCTGCGGGGCGTTTCGGCGCTCATACCCAGCAAGCTTGGCAGAAAAGCGGCCCGGGGGCGCGATGCCCCCGGTTGCCGCCACTCCCCCGGGTGCCGGGTGCCATCATGCCCCGTTCGCCGCGGTGTCACCGGGAGTACGGCGCCGGTACGCCCGGCGCTCCGGACGGGCGCCGGGCGCGCGGCGCGCAGGGGTCAGCCCATCGAGGCGGCGACGGTGGCGATGACCGCCACCAGCACCACGATGGCGCCGAAGGCGAGGGCGATGCGGCCGAGCTGCTTGCGGCCGTCGGTGGGGTTCGGGTCGAGAACGGGCATGTCGGGATTCTCCCACCCCGAACACGCCCGTCCCGTGCTGGCCCCACCGCCTTGGTCAGGCCTTGACCTTCCCGGTCAGGCCTTGACCCGCTCGGCCGGGAGGGCCGCCTCGTCCTCGATGTGCCGGGCCCGCGCGGCGCGCAGGCCGAACAGCATCTGCGGCACCAGCAGCAGCGCGAGGAAGCCCAGCGGCAGGTACCAGTGGCCGGTGGCCTGGTAGATCCGGCCGATCAGGATCGGGCCGGGGATGGAGATCAGGTAGCCGACGCCCTGGGCGAAGGCGGACAGCTGGGCCACCCCGCCGGCGGTCCGGGCGCGCAGTCCGATCATCGTC
This sequence comes from Kitasatospora sp. NPDC023176, assembly GCF_055560495.1. Lineage (NCBI taxonomy): Bacteria > Bacillati > Actinomycetota > Actinomycetes > Kitasatosporales > Streptomycetaceae > Kitasatospora > Kitasatospora sp. NPDC023176. The sequence goes on from NZ_JBVHIP010000059.1 coordinate 16,985, forward strand.
AGCACCAGCGGGAAGGCGCAGTTGGCCAGGCCCACCAGGACGGACCACACCCACGGCGCCGCGGCCGGGGCGAGCGCCAGACCGGAGTACCCGGCGATGCCGCAGGAGGCCAGCACCACCACGAACAGCCGCTGGTCGCCGCGCCGCGCGGCCAGGTTGGGCAGCACGAAGGAGACCGGCACGCCGATCACCATGGTGACCGCGAGCAGCACCCCGGAGGTGCCCTTGTCGATGCCGGAGTCCTGGAAGATCTTCGGCAGCCAGCCCATCACCACGTACGCGCCGGTGGCCTGGAGGCCGAAGAAGCAGGCCAGCGCCCAGGCGGTACGGCTGCGGGCGATCGGCAGCCTGCCGGGGGCGGCGGCGCCCCCGGCGCGCTCGCCGCGCTCGCGCTTGGCGACCAGCACCACCAGCCAGAGCACCAGGGCGAACGCGCCCAGTGCGGCCCAGACGCCGAGGCCGTAGCGCCAGTCGCCGCCGAGCGCGTTGGTCAGCGGCACGGTGACGGCGGCGGCCAGGGCGGTGCCGGCGGACAGCGCCATGGAGTACAGGCCGATCATCGGACCGACCTTCTCCGGGAAGTACCGCTTGATCACCACCGGCAGCAGCACGTTGGAGACCGCCACCCCGGCCAGGGCGAGCGCGGTGAGCAGCAGGAACACCGCCGTACCGCCGGCGAAGGAACGGGCCAGCACGCCGGCGGTGATCGCGCCCATGCCGGCCGTGATCACCGCGATCGGGCCGATCCGGCGGGCCGCGACGGGGGCCGCGAAGCCGAACAGCGCGAAGCACAGCGAAGGGACGGCGGTGAGCAGCCCGGCCAGGGTCGGGTTCATGCCCAGGTCGGCGCGGACCTGGTCGAGCAGCGGTCCCAGGCTGGTGACCACGGGGCGCAGGTTGAAGGCGGCGACGGCGATCGCGACGGCGAACAGCACACCGAGGTACGTGGCGGAGCCGGAGGGCCGCCCGGTCTGCGGCCGGGCCTCGGTTCGGGGGGAGGCGGTGGTGTCTACTGCGGGAGGCATGGGCGCCATCATAGAATGATGGGATGAATTGATGCACCTTGGAATTGGCATGATGTGCCGACCGTTCATCCATCGGCCGCCTCCCCAGGGCCCACCCACCCCGTAGTCGCAAGGAGTCCCCGTGGCGCTGTCCTCGCCGAGGCGCACCCCGCTGTCCGACCAGGTGATCGCACAGCTGCGCGCCCAGATCACCTCCGGGGAGTGGCCGGTCGGCTCGCGCATCCCCACCGAGGCCGCCCTGGTCGAACAGCTCGGGGTGGCCCGCAACACCGTCCGCGAGGCCGTCCGCGCCCTCGCCCACAACGGGCTGCTCGACATCCGCCAGGGTTCCGGCACCTACGTGCTCGCCACCAGCGAGCTGGCCGGGGTGATGCACCGCCGCTTCGCCGACGCCGACCAGGCGCAGGTCGCCGAGCTGCGGGCGGCCCTGGAGACCTCCGCGGCCGGGCTGGCCGCGCTGCGCCGCACCGAGCGGGACCTCGGCCTGCTGGACGCCGCGCTCGACCGGCGCGAGAGCGCCTGGCGCTCCGGCGACGCCGAGGACTTTGTCCAGGCCGACGCCGCCTTCCACCACGCCGTGGTGGCCGCCGCCCACAACGACGTGCTGCTGGCCGTCTACTCCGACCTCGGCGAGGTCACCCGCGAACACCTGCGCAACGACGTCGGCCCCGAGCTGATCGCCGAGCGCTACATCGGCCACGGCAGCATCCGGGACGCCATCCGGGACGGCGACGCCCAGCGCGCCTCGGTCGAGGCCGGCCGCGCCATCGGCGTCTGCGCCACCGCCGACGCGTGAGCCCCGCCCCCGCGCAAACGCACCGCTGCCCGGCACCCCCAGGGCGGGGGTACCGGGCAGCGGTGGAGTCAGCCGGTCAGGCGCCGATGGCGTGCAGCCCGCCGTCGACGTGGATGATCTCGCCGGTGGTCTTCGGGAACCAGTCCGACAGCAGCGCGACGACGCCGCGGCCGGCCGGCTCCGGGTCGCTCAGGTCCCACTTCAGCGGGGAGCGCTGGTTCCAGGTGTCGGCCAGGTCGCCGAAGCCCGGGATGGACTTGGCGGCCATCGAGCCGATCGGGCCCGCCGAGATCAGGTTGCAGCGGATGTCCCGCTCGCCCAGGTAGCGGGCCAGGTAGCGGTTGGTCGACTCCAGGGCGGCCTTGGCCGGGCCCATCCAGTCGTACTGCGGCCACGCGTACTGGGCGTCGAAGGTCAGGCCGACGACCGAGCCGCCGTCCTGCATCAGCGGCAGCAGCGCCATGGTGAGCGACTTCAGCGAGTACGCCGAGACGTGCATCGCGGTGGCCACGGACTCCCACGGGGTGTCCAGGAAGTTGCCGCCCAGGGCGTCCTGCGGGGCGAAGCCGATCGAGTGGACGATGCCGTCCAGGGTCGGCAGGGTCTCGCGGACCTGCTCGGCGATGCCGGCCAGGTCCTCCGGGCTGGAGACGTCCAGCGACAGCACCTTGACCGGCTTCGGCAGCTTCTTGGCGATGCGCTCGGTCAGGCTCGGGCGGGGGAAGGCGGTGAGGATGATCTCGGCGCCCTGCTCCTGGGCGAGCCGCGCGGTGTGGAAGGCGATGGAGGACTCCATCAGCACGCCCGTGATCAGGATCCGCTTGCCCTCGAGGATTCCACTCATGCTCAGTGACCCATGCCCAATCCGCCGTCGACGGGAATGACGGCTCCGGTGATGTACGCGGCCTCGTCCGAACCGAGGAACCGCACGGTGGACGCGACCTCGGCGGGCGCCGCGTAACGGCCCAGCGGCACGTCCGCGACGATCTCCGCGCGGCGCTCGTCGCTGAGCACGGCGGTCATGTCGGTGTCGACGAAGCCGGGAGCGACCACGTTGACGGTGATGTTGCGCGGGCCGAGCTCGCGCGCCAGGGAGCGGGCGAAGCCGACCAGGCCGGCCTTGGAGGCGGCGTAGTTGGCCTGGCCCGGCGAGCCGGAGAGGCCCACCACGGAGGAGATCAGCACGACGCGGCCCTTCCTGGCGCGCATCATCAGCTTCGACGCGCGCTTGACCACCCGGAAGGTGCCGGTCAGGTTGGTGTCCACCACGGAGGTGAAGTCGTCCTCGGACATCCGCAGCAGCAGGGTGTCCTTGGTGATCCCCGCGTTGGCGACCAGCACCTCGACCGCGCCGTGCTTCTGCTCGATCTCCGTGAAGGCGGCGTCGACCTGCGCGGCGTCCGTGATGTCGCAGCGCACCGCGAGGACGTCGTACTTCCCCAGGACCTCGGGCACCTCGCCCGAACGGCTGGTGATGGCCACCTTGTCGCCCGCTTCGGCGAAGGCCTTGGCGATCGCGAGGCCGATGCCCCGGTTTCCTCCGGTGACGAGAACCGAGCGGCTCAACGATCCACCTCTCTCCGTGTGTGAGCGCGTACGTCGGAATGCGTACGCAGTGTGACGCTATCGGGCGGTCGGCGGCGGCGACGAATCGGGCTCCCACAGCGCCGCACCGGCGGAACTGTCGCAATCCGACAATCCGCACCGGTGGCACCGGGCCGTTCCCGGTCGTCCCCCGCAGGCCGCGGAGCCGTCCGGGAAAGGGGGCACTGTACGGGAACAACACGGGCGGGCGTGCCCGTTGCCCCCGTGGTGCGGGCCGCCCCGGGGCCGGACGTACCCTTCCCCGAAGAGTCCCGGCGAGGAAACGAAGGCAGGGCGCATGACCAAGGCACGGCCCGGGAGCACCTCCCGACGCGGACGACTGCTCGCCCTCACCGCCCTGGCGGCGGGCCTGGGCGCGACCGCCTGGTCGCTGCGCGACCTGCCCGCGGCGTTCGGACGCCGCCCGGACGGCGAGCGCGAGGAGCGGGTGCGCGACTCCCCGCAGTACCGCGACGGCGTCTTCCACAACGCGCCCTCGACCCTCGCCCGGGCCGGCGGCACCCCCGACTTCGACCGCGACACCGTCCGCCGGATGCTGTTCCAGCGCGAGGGCCGCGTCCCGGCCCACCCGGTGCCCACCGTCCGCCCCGCCACCGCGGACGGCCCGGCCGCCGAGGGCGTGGAGATCACCTGGTACGGGCACGCCTCGGCACTGGTGGAGATCGAGGGCTCGCGCGTCCTGCTCGACCCGATCTGGAGCGACCGCTGCTCCCCCGCCGCCCACGTCGGCCCCAAGCGGCTGCACCCGGTGCCGATCGAGCTGGAGGAGCTGCCGCCGGTCGACGCGGTGCTGATCTCCCACGACCACTACGACCACCTCGACATGGCGACGGTCAAGCGCCTGGTGCGCAGCCAGTCCGCGCCCTTCGCGGTGCCGCTCGGCATCGGCGGCCACCTGCGCCGCTGGGGCGTCCCGGAGCACCGGATCATCGAGCTGGACTGGGACGAGACCTGCACCCTGGGCGAGCTGGTGCTCACCCTCACCTCCGCCCACCACTTCTCCGGCCGCGGCCTGACCCGCAACACCACCCTGTGGGGCTCCTGGGTGATCGCCGGCCCGAGCCGCAAGGTCTTCTACACCGGTGACTCCGGCTACTTCGAGGGCTACGCCCGGATCGGCGAGCGGCACGGCCCCTTCGACGCCGCGCTGGTGCAGATCGGCGCCTACGACGCGGCCTGGGCGGACATCCACATGACGCCCGAGGACGCCGTCCTCGCCCACCGGGACCTCCGGGCCGGCCTGCTGGTGCCGGTCCACTGGTGCACCTTCAACCTGGGCCTGCACCCGTGGGCCGAACCGATCGAGCGGCTGCTCGCGGAGGCCAAGGCCCAGGCCGTCCCGCTGGCCGTCCCCCGCCCCGGCGAGCGGGTCGACGTGGACAACCCGCCGGAGCTGGACGGCTGGTGGGAGGCCGTCTCCTGACGGAGCCCCGCACGGCCGGAGCCCACTGGCCGAAACCGCGACGCACCAGGTGAAATGCGCTGGCCGGAAACCGGTGGACGGGCCATGATGCGGTGCGGGCGCCCCCGCGGCGCCGCACCGCCACCCCCGCGACCTGGGAGCCCGATTGCCTCCGATTCCTTCGGCCGACAGCGCCGGCGCCCCGCACGGGCGCGCCGTCGACCCCGTGTTCCTCGCCCTCCCGCTGCGCACCCTCGCCGACGCCGCCCTCGGCCGGGCCCGCGAACTCGGCGCGAGCCACGCCGACTTCCGCCTGGAACGGGTCCGCAGCGCCTCCCGGCGGCTGCGCGACGCCCGTCCGTCCGGCACCTCCGACAGCGTGCAACTGGGCTTCGCCGTCCGGGTGCTGCTGGACGGCGCCTGGGGCTTCGCCGCCGGGGTGGACCTCACCCCCGACGCCGCGGCGCGGGTCGCCGCCCAGGCCGTCTCGGTGGCCCGGCTCTCCGGCGGGATCAGCCGGGCGGCCGGCTCCACCGAGCGGGTCGAGCTGGCCGACGAACCCGTCCACCGGGACGTCACCTGGGTCTCCTCCTACGAGATCAACCCCTTCGACGTGCCGGACGCCGACAAGACCGCCCTGCTCGCCGACCGCAGCTCCCGGCTGCTGGCCGCCCAGGGCGTCTCGCACGTCGAGGCCGCCCTGCTGACGGTGCAGGAGAACAAGTTCTACGCGGACACCGCGGGCACCATGACGACCCAGCAGCGGATCCGCACCTACGCCGACCTGCGGGCCACCTCGGTCGACGAGCGCACCGGCGCCTTCGACTCGATGTGCACCCTGGCCCCGCCGGTCGGCCGCGGCTACGAGTACCTCACCGGCACCGGCTGGGACTGGGACGCCGAGCTCGCCGAACTGCCCGTCCTGCTGGCCGAGAAGATGAGGGCCCCGAGCGTCGAGGCGGGCCGCTACGACCTGGTCATCGACCCGTCCAACCTCTGGCTGACCATCCACGAGTCGATCGGCCACGCCACCGAGCTGGACCGCGCGCTCGGCTACGAGGCCGCCTACGCCGGCACCTCCTTCGCCACCTTCGACCAGCTCGGCAGCCTGAAGTACGGCTCCGAGCTGATGCACGTCACCGGCGACCGCACCGCCGAGCACGGCCTGTCCACCATCGGCTACGACGACGAGGGCGTCGCCACCCAGTCCTGGGACCTGATCCGGGACGGCGTCCTGGTCGGCTACCAACTCGACCGCGGCATGGCCAAGTTGAAGGGCTTCGAGCGCTCCAACGGCTGCGCCTTCGCGGACTCCCCCGGGCACGTCCCGGTGCAGCGGATGGCCAACGTCTCGCTCCGGCCCGCCGCCGACGGCCCGGACACCGAGGGCCTGTTCGCCGGAGTGGAGAAGGGCCTGTACATCGTGGGCGACCGCTCCTGGTCCATCGATCAGCAGCGCTACAACTTCCAGTTCACCGGGCAGCGCGCCTACGCCATCAAGAACGGCGAACTCGCCGGCCAGGTCAAGGACTTCGCCTACCAGGCCACCACCACCGACTTCTGGGGCTCGATGGCGGCGGTCGGCGGCCCGCAGACCTACGTCCTCGGCGGCGCCTTCAACTGCGGCAAGGCACAGCCCGGCCAGATCGCCGCGGTCAGCCACGGCTGCCCGTCGGCGCTGTTCCGCAACGTCAACGTGCTCAACACCCAGCAGGAGGCGGGTCACTGATGACCGCGATGCAGCCCCACGAACTCGTCGAGCTGGCACTCGGCCTCTCCCGCGCCGACGGCTGCGTGGTGATCGCCGACGAGGAGTCCACCGCCAACCTGCGCTGGGCCGGCAACGCCCTGACCACCAACGGCGTCACCCGCGGCCGCCGCCTCACCGTGATCGCCACCGTGGCCGGCGCCGAGGGCACCGCCTCCGGCGTGGTCTCCCGCGAGGCCGTCACCGCCGAGGACGTCGAGGGCCTGGTCCGGGCCGCCGAGGAAGCCGCCCGCGCGACCGGCCCGGCCGAGGACGCCCAGCCGCTGGTCGACGGCCGGCCGCCGTCCCCGCACTTCACCCAGCCGCCCGCGGAGACCTCCATCGAGGTGTTCGAGGCCTTCGGCCCGGCCCTCGGCGAGGCCTTCGCCCGCGCCGCCGCCCAGGGCGAGCTGCTCTACGGCTTCGCCCGGCACGAGGTCACCACCAGCTACCTGGGCAGCTCCACCGGCCTGCGGCTGCGCCACGACCAGCCGACCGGCATGGTCGAGATCAACGGCAAGACGGCCGACCTCACCGGCTCGGCCTGGGTCGGCGCCGCCACCCGGGACTTCACCGACATCGACGTCCCGGCCCTGCACACCGAGCTCACCAAGCGGCTCGGCTGGGGCGCCCGCAGGATCGACCTGCCGGCCGGGCGGTACGAGACGCTGCTGCCGCCCGAGGCCGTCGCCGACCTGATGCTCTGCCTCCACTGGGCCTCCGGCGGCCGGGACGCCGCCGAGGGCCGGACGGTCTTCTCCCGGCCCAGGGGCGAGGCCGCCCAGAACGCCCCGGACAACGGTGGGGGTGGACGACGGGCGGGAGGCACCCGGCTCGGCGACAAGCTCGCCGCCCTGCCGCTGACCCTGCGCGCCGACCCTCACGAGCCCGGCCTGGAGGCCGCCCCGTTCGTGCTGGCGCACAGCACCGGCGGCGACGTCTCGGTCTTCGACAACGGCGCGCCGATCACCGCCACCGAGTGGATCCGGGAGGGCGTGCTGACCGAGCTGATCACCAGCCGCCACGCGGCCGGCCTCACCGGCCTGCCGCTGCGCCCGGCGGTCGACAACCTGGTGCTGGAGACGACCGACCAGGAGTCGGCTCCGACCCTGGACGAAATGATCGCCCGCACCGAGCGCGGCCTGCTGCTCACCTGCCTCTGGTACATCCGCGAGGTGGACCCGGCGACGCTGCTGCTCACCGGCCTCACCCGGGACGGCGTCTACCTGGTGGAGAACGGCGAAGTGGTCGGCGCGGTCAACAACTTCCGGTTCAACGAGTCCCCGGTCGACCTGCTCGGCCGGATCACCGAGGCGGGCCGCACCGAACGCTGCCTGCCCCGCGAGTGGAGCGACTACTTCACCCGCACCGCGATGCCACCCGTGCGTGTCGCGGACTTCAACATGAGTTCGGTCAGCCAGGCCTCATAGCCGCTGACCAACGGGGGATGGAAAGAACATGATGGACGAGAAGCGGCTGGTCAGATCGAGCAAGATGCTGTCGCGCATCCTGCGGCACGAGCCGGAGCTGGTGGGGATCACCCTGGACGGCTCCGGCTGGGTCCGGGTCGACGTCCTGCTCGACGCCCTCACGGCGAAGGGCCGGCCGCTCACCAGGGTCGAACTGGACCACGTCGTGGCCACGGACAACAAGCGCCGTTTCGGCTACTCCGCGAACGGCCTCTCGATCCGCGCCAACCAGGGCCACACGGTGACGGTCGACCTCGGTCTGACCGCCACCGTGCCGCCCCACGTGCTCTACCACGGCACCGCCGACCGCCACCTGGCCTCGATCTTCCGCGAGGGCCTGCGCCCGATGACCCGGCAGGACGTGCACCTGTCGGCGGAGACCGAGACGGCCACCCGGGTCGGCGCCCGGCACGGCCGCCCGGTCGTGCTCACCGTGAACGCGGCCGCGATGGCGGCGGCCGGCCACGAGTTCCGGCTCAGCGCGAACGGCGTCTGGCTCACCGACGCCGTCCCCCCGCAGTACCTCTCCCGCCGCTCCTGAACCCCGATAGCGCCGTACGGCTCCCCTATCACGCCCGACCGGGTGGGCCCCGCCCACCCGGTCTCGTCGTCCCCGGCCCCCCGGCGTACCGTGAGGAAGCCGCGCGGAACGGCGCGCGGGTGCGTGGACGAGGGCGGTAGGAGACATGGGCAAGAACGCCGACGGCGGACGGGTCTACCGGATCACCGGGGCCCGCAGCAGCCTCTCCGAGGACGTCCGGGGGCGCCAGCGCCGCTACGTCATCTCGATGCTGATCCGCACCCTCTGCGTCCTGCTCGCGGTGGTGCTGTGGAACGTCGAGCGCTGGCTCGCCTTCGCGGCCCTGGGCGGCGGCGTCCTGCTGCCGTACTTCGCGGTGCTGATCGCCAACGCCGGCCGGGAGCAGACGCCCGGGCTGCCGAGCACCTTCGACTTCCCGGCCGACACCCAGCTGATGCTCGGCCCGGGTGGTACGGGTGGGGCTGGTGCGCCTGCTGGTACAGGACAGGCAAAGCCCGCTGGCACCGAAACTTCACAGGGCACCGACTGACCGTCCCGTTTACGGGGGTTGAGCCAAAATCAGCTCGGCGAAAGCTCAAAAGAAGCTCAGATTAATCATGCAAGACCTCCCCAACCGAGCCCCCCGGCGTGACATACTGCGTACGCGCTCCGCATCCCCCGTCGGAGCGACGGACCGACGCCGGGCGGCTCCCCCCGTGGCTGCCCGGCGTCGCCATGCCCGGATCCGGGCGGGCCGGATCAGCGTGACAGACTGGCGGTGACGACACACCCGCCGAACACCGAGGACGGCCCCCGATGGACACCCCGCAGACGCCGATCTGCTCCGCCAAGGGCTGCCGGGCGGACGCCCACTGGGTGCTGGTGTGGAACAACCCCAAGCTGCACACCCCGGACCGCCGCAAGACCTGGCTCGCCTGCGAGGAGCACCGCGAGCACCTGTCCCAGTTCCTGGGCGTGCGCGGCTTCCTCAAGGAGGTCGTCGCCTTCGCCGACTGGACCTCCGAAGACAACTAGCGGACGGCTAGCCGCCGATCGCCGACATCGGCCGCTCGGGCTGGTGGAACTCCGGGTCGTCGATCCCGGCCCCGGCCTTCTTGCCCCACATCGCCGCCCGCCACAGCGCGGCCAGCTCCGCGTCGTCCGCCCCCGAGCGCAGCGCGGTGCGCAGGTCGGTCTCCCCGGTGGCGAACAGGCAGTTGCGCACCTGGCCGTCGGCGGTCAGCCGGGTCCGGTCGCAGGCCCGGCAGAACGGCCGGGTGACGGAGGCGATCACCCCGACCCGGCCCGCGCCGCCGTCCACCACCCAGCGCTCGGCGGGCGCCGCGCCCCGGCGGGCGGACGGCTCCGGGGTGAGCGCGAAGCGGGCCCGGAGCAGGTCCAGGATCTCCTCCGCGGTGATCATCGACGAGCGCTCCCAGCCGTGCTGGGCGTCCAGCGGCATCTGCTCGATGAAGCGCAGCTCGTAGCCCCGCTCCAGGCACCAGGCGAGCAGGTCGGCCGCCTCGTGGTCGTTGACCCCGCGCATCAGCACCGCGTTCAGCTTCACCGGCGCCAGCCCGGCCGTCTCGGCGGCGGCCAGCCCGTCCAGCACGTCCTGGTGGCGCCGGCGGCGGGTGAGCGTGAAGAACACCTCCGGGTCGAGGGTGTCCATCGAGACGTTGACCCGGTCCAGCCCGGCCTCGCGCAGTGCCGTCGCGGTCCGGGCCAGCCCGATGCCGTTGGTGGTCAGCGACAGCTCGGGGCGCGGCTCCAGATCGGCGCAGGCGGCCACGATCGCGACCAGTCCGGGGCGCAGCAGCGGTTCGCCGCCGGTGAAGCGGACCTCGCGCACCCCCAGGTCGCGCACGGCCAGGGTGACCAGCCGGACGATCTCCTCGTCGGTCAGCAGCTCGGGCTTGGCCAGCCACTGCAGTCCCTCTTCGGGCATGCAGTACGTGCAGCGGAGGTTGCACCGGTCGGTCAGGGAAACCCGCAGGTCGACGGCGCGTCGTCCGAAGGTGTCGAGCAGCACGTGCGTCCCTTCCCGAAAAGCAGCCGGCCCGGCCACCGTCGCGGCGGGGGCCGGGCCAGCATAGTCATGCCGCAACGATCAGTGGGCGCCCAGCCCGGTCAGCGAGCGGACCTCGAGTTCAGCGTACTTCGCCGGGTCGGACGGTTCCTTGGACAGCAGGGTGCCCAACCAGCCGGCCAGGAAGCCGATCGGGATGGAGACCAGGCCCGGGTTCTCCAGTGGGAACCAGTGGAAGTCGGAGGCCGGGAAGAGCGAGGTCTTGGCACCCGAGACCACTGGGGAGAAGACCACCAGCAGCACCGAGCTGACCAGGCCGGCGTAGACCGAGCTGACCGCGCCGGCGGTGGTGAAGCGCTTCCAGAACAGCGAGTAGAGCAGGGTGGGCAGATTCGCCGAGGCCGCCACCGCGAAGGCCAGCGCCACCAGGGCGGCGGTGTTGAGCTTGTCCGCGAAGAGGCTGAGCACGATCGAGACCGCGCCGATCCCGACGGCCGCCCACTTCGCCGACCGCACCTCCTCCCGTTCGCTCGCCTTCCCGCGCCGGATCACGTTGGCGTACAGGTCATGGGCGAAGGAGGCTGACGAGGCCAGGGTGAGCCCGGCGACCACGGCCAGGATGGTGGCGAAGGCGACCGCCGAGATCACCGCGAGCAGGATCGCCCCGCCGGTCGTGCCGCTGCCGCCGCCGAGCGCCTCGGCCAGCTGAGGGGCGGCCGTGTTGCCGGCCGCGTTGGCCGCCTTGATCTCCTTGGAGCCGACCAGGGCCGCGGCGCCGAAGCCGAGCGCCAGGGTCATCAGGTAGAAGACGCCGATGATGCCGATCGCCCAGAGCACCGACTTCCGGGCCGCCTTGGCGGTGGGCACGGTGTAGAAGCGGACCAGGATGTGCGGCAGGCCTGCGGTGCCGAGGACCAGCGCGATGCCGAGGCTGATGAAGTCGAGCTTCGCGGTGCCGGTGCCGTACTTCTGCCCGGGTTGCAGGAAGGCCTCGCCCTTGCCGCTGGCGCTCGCCGCCGCGCCGAGCAGCTCCGAGGGGTTGAAGTGGTACTTGGCCAGCACCAGGACGGTCATCAGCGCGGCACCGACGATCAGCAGCACGGCCTTGACGATCTGCACCCAGGTGGTGCCCTTCATACCCCCTATCACCACGTAGACGATCATCAGGGCGCCGACGCCGACGATGGTCCAGCGCTTGGCGGCGTTCCCCTCGGCCCCGAGCAGTAGGGCCACCAGCGTCCCGGCACCGACCATCTGGGCCAGCAGGTAGAAGATCGACACCACGATGGTGGACACGCCCGCCGCGGTGCGCACCGGGCGCTGGCGCATCCGGAAGGCGAGCACGTCCGCCATGGTGAACCGGCCCGAGTTGCGCAGCGGTTCGGCGATCAGCAGCAGCGCGACCAGCCAGGCGACCAGGAAGCCGATCGAGTACAGGAAGCCGTCGTAGCCGGCCAGTGCGATGGTGCCGGCGATGCCGAGGAAGGAGGCAGCGGACATGTAGTCGCCGGAGATGGCCAGGCCGTTCTGGAATCCGGTGAAGCCGCGGCCGCCGGCGTAGAAGTCGGCGGCGCTGCGGTTCTGCCGCCCGGCCCACACGGTGATGGCCAGGGTCGTCAGCACGAAGAGCCCGAACAGGGCCATCGTCAGGCCGCGGTGATCGGTGGCGGAACTGGCGAGCAGTGTCATTCGGCGGACTCCCGGGGAGCGTGGACGACGGCGCCGTGGGCCTCGCGGATCGCGGCGGCGGGCGGGTCGATCCGCCGGTCCGCGTAGCGGGCGTACCAGCCGGCGATGACGAAGGTGGTGACGAACTGCAGCAGCCCGAGCACCAGGGCCACGTTGATGTGCCCGACGACCTTGGCGCCCATCAGCCCGGGGGCGTAGCAGGAGAGCAGGACGTAGAGCAGGTACCAGAGCACGAAGCCGATGGTGACCGGGAAGGCGAAGCTCCGGAACGAGCGCCGCAGGGTACGGAACTCCTCGCTGTCGTCGATGAGTTGGACTTCCGTAGCGCTGGTGGTGATCGGCGGCGAATCCACTCTGTCTCCTCACTCCTTCGGCGTAGCGGTCACACGAGGGGACCAATCGAACGTGAGGGACGTCACATTCCTCGTGCGCGCCGCGCAATGCTAGGAGCGTCGTGCCCACCCCGGAAGGGGTTGACCGCGATCAGCCAGTCGTTCACCCCCTCGCACCATCCAATTGGCCGAAAACCACCACTCGCATCCCCTCCGAATCGGGCCGCGACAACCGAAAGGGGCGACACCGTCCAACGGTGCCGCCCCTGTTGACGAAGCGTCAGAAGGCGATGCGGACCTTCAGCGCGGACCGGTCGTCCATCGCCCGGTAGCCGTCCGGCACACCGTCCAGGTCCACCGTCCGGTCGAAGACCAGGCCCGGCTCGATCGCGCCCGAGAGCACGTCCGGCAGCAGTTCGGGGATGTACGCCCGGGCCGGCGCGACGCCACCGTTGAGCGAAACGTTTCGGCCGAACATCTGACCGATGTCGACGCCCGCGCTGCCACCGTGCGGCACACCCACGTAACCGACCGCGCCGCCGTCCCGGGCGATCGAGATCGCCGTCCGCATCGACTCCTCGGTGCCGACCGCCTCCAGCACCGCGTGCGCGCCCAGCCCGCCGGTCAGCTCCTTCACGGCCTCGACCGCGGCGTCACCGCGCTCGGCCACCACGTCCGTCGCCCCGAAGCGCCGGGCCAGCTCCGTCCGGGCCGGGTGCCGGCCCAGCGCGATGATCCGGCCCGCGCCCAGCCGGTGTGCCGCCAGCACGCCGCAAAGGCCCACCGCGCCGTCGCCGACCACCGCGACCGTCGCACCCGGGCGCACCCGGGCCGACACCGCCGCGTGGTGCCCGGTGGACATCACGTCGGACAGCGCCAGCATGCCCGTCAACAGCTTCTCGTCGCCCGCCGCGTCCTTCGGCAGCTTCACCAGCGTCCCGTCCGCGAACGGCACCCGGACGGCTTCGCCCTGGCCGCCGTCCGAACCGACCTCGCCCCAGAACCCGCCGTGCGGGCAGGAGGTCTGCAGGCCCTCGCGACAGAACTCGCAGACGCCGTCCGACCAGACGAAGGGCGCGACCACCAGGTCACCCTTGGCGAAGCCCCGCACCTCGGCGCCGGCCTCCTCGACCACACCCAGGAACTCGTGCCCGATCCGCTGCCCGGCCACCCGCTGGGCCACCCCGCGGTAGGCCCACAGGTCGCTGCCGCAGATGCAGGCGTTCACCACCCGGACCACCACGTCCGTCGGGTGCTTGATCACCGGGTCCGGCACCTCTTCGATCCGGATGTCGTTCGGTCCGTGGATCACCGTGGCGCGCATGCGTTCTTCCTCACACAAATCCGGCCGACCGGCCGGAAACGAACTCGACCAGGTGTACGACACCCTCGATGCCCACTCTATTCCGGCCGTCCGGTCGGAACATTTCGACCGGACGCGACCAGTCCGCCCCTTATCCTGTTGGACCATGCAACCGATCCAGCCCGAGACGTACGGCGCGCCGCGGACCGCCCCGGTCCCCGCCCAGCGCTCCGCCGCACCCGCCAAGGGCTTCGCGGTCGTCGACGTCGAGACCACCGGTCTCGGCCGCTCCGACCGCGTCATCTCGGCGGGCGTCTACCAGCTGGACGGCGACGGTGAGGTGACCGACCACTGGTACACCCTGGTCAACCCCGAGCGGGATCCAGGCCCGGTCTGGATCCACGGCCTCACCGCCGAACTGCTCTCCGGCGCCCCGACCTTCCCCGAGATCGCCGACGAGTTCGCCACCCGCCTGGAGAACCGCGTCCTGGTCGCGCACAACGCCCTCTTCGACTGGAACATGATCTCCCGCGAGTTCTCCCGGGCCGGCCGCAGCGCCCCGGTCGAGCAGCGGCTGTGCACCATGGTCCTCTCCCGCGACCTGCGCCTCCCGCTGCCCAACGGCAAGCTCGCCTCGCTCGCCGCCCACTTCGGCGTCCAGCAGCGCAACGCCCACAACGCCCTGGACGACGCCCGGGTGCTCGCCGAGGCCTTCCGCCCCAGCCTGCACCTGGCCCGGCTGGCCGGCCTCCCGCTCCCGCTGCAGAACTGCGTCGCGGTCACCGACCTCGGTGAGGACGAGCCCGCCGCCCCCGGCCGCGGCAACTGGACCGGCGCCCAGTACCGCCAGGCCAAGAAGCGCCCGCCCTGCCCGTACCCCAACCCGGGGCGCTGGGAGGACGGCAAGCCGCTGGTCCAGGGCATGCGGGTGGCCTTCACCGGCGACACCGCCACCGATCGCGAGGTGCTGGAGGACCGCACCGTCGAGGCCGGCCTGCACATCGCCACCTCGGTCAGCCGGCTCACCAGCCTGCTGGTCACCAACGAGCCGACCAGCTGGAGCGGCAAGGCCCGCAAGGCCCGCGACGTCGGCACCCCGGTGGTCACCGAGGACGCCTTCCTCCAACTGCTGCGCGAGGTCGCCCCGCACCCCGGTGCGTGAGCCGGTTGTGAGGTCGGCGTACCGTTCCCATGTGTACCGTTTTCTGCTGACCCGACAGTGGCTGATCACCATGCTGATCGCGCTGCTGCTGATCCCCGCGACGATCAAGCTGGGCTTCTGGCAGCTGCACCGCCACGAGGCACGGGTGGCCCGGAACGAGCTGATCGGCAAGGCCCTCACGGCCTCGCCGGAGCCCTTCGACAGCCTGTCCGCGACCCCCGGCGCCGCAGTGCCGTCCGCCCTCACCTGGCACGCCGTGACGGCCACCGGACAGTACGACCCGGCACACGAGTTCGTGGTCCGCAAACGGACCGACTCCAACGGGACCCTCGGCTACTTCGTCGTCACCCCGCTGAAGCTCTCCGACGGCAAGGGCACTGTCCTGATCAACCGCGGCTGGGTCCCCTCCGCCGACGGCGCCACCCAGTACCCGCCCGTCCCGGCCGCCCCCACCGGCGAGGTCACCCTCACCGGCCGGCTGCGCGCCGACGAGACCACCGGCAGCAGCGGTGGGTGGGTCAAGGACCGGGCCGGCCTCCCCGACCGCCAGTTCAACCTGATCAACACCGAACAGCAGTCCAAGGAGACCGGCACCACCCTCCTCGGCGGCTACCTGGAACTCACCGCCACCACCCCGGCCCCGGCCGACCAGCCCCAGCTGATCCCCGCGCCCGACCACTCGGACATCGGCCCGCACATGGCCTACGCCATCCAGTGGTGGCTGTTCACCGCGATGATCCCCGTCGGCGTCTGGGTGCTCATCCGCCGCGAGGCCAAGGACCGCGCCAAGCAGGCCGCCGAACCCGACGTCGCCCTCGACGCCCTGCCGGCCTAGCGCCTACAGCACGTCCTCCAACTCCCGCAGAAGCCGCGCCTTCGCCCGCGCCCCCACCACCGACCGCACCGGCAGCCCGTCCCTGAACAGCATCAGCGTCGGCATCGACAACACCCCGTACGCCGCCTGGGTACGGGGATTGCGGTCCACGTCGACGCTCACCACCCGCATCCGGTGCGCCTCCTCCCGCGCGACGTCCGCCAGCACCGGCGCCATCATCCGGCACGGCGGGCACCAGTCCGCCGTGAAGTCGACCAGCACCGGCCCCTCGGCCGCCAGCACCTCCGCCGCGAACGTCTCGTCCGTCACCGCCGGCACACCCACGATCTCCACCATCGTCTACTCCTCCGCGAGTTCACACTGGGGCGGCTGCTCGGCGGCCGCGAGTTCGTCCCGCGCCCGGACGGCCCGCTCGAACTGCCCGGCCACCTGCACCCGGACGTCCCGCAAGCGCGCGATGCACTCGTCCAACTCGGCCAACTTCCGCCGGTACACGTCCAACGAGGCCGGACAGGAATCCCCCTCCGGGTGCCCCGCCCGCAGACACTCCACGAACGGCCGGGTCTCCTCCAACCCGAACCCGAAGTCCTGCAACATCCGGATCTCCCGCAACAGCCGCAGGTCCTCCTCCCCGTACGCCCGGTACCCGTTGCCCGCCCGCCGGGCCGGCAACAACCCCAACTGCTCGTAGTACCGCAACGCCCGCGTAGTCGTCCCCGCCCGCTCCGCCAACTCCCCGATCCGCACGCCGACCCACTCCTCCCGAACAACCGCCACCGACGCTAAACCTTCCCCCCGACGTCAACGCCAGCCCACACCAACCCCCATCCACGCGGGCGCGCAGGACAAAGCCCACGCGCCCGCAACACCCCCCCACCCCCCAAGCCGCACCCACCCACCCCCAGCACCCACCCCCAGCACCCACCCCCTCACCCGACCAGGCGAGAGGGACGCGCTGCGGAAGGGGGCGGCGCAGGGGGTGGCTGCGGAGAGGGGCGTGACGGGTGATTTTCAGACTG
>NZ_JBVHIP010000060.1:0-31356 GCF_055560495.1 Kitasatospora sp. NPDC023176
TGACGACACGACACGTCACCACTCCCACGAGGCTGGCGAACCTATGCCTGACCAGCGAGAACGCAGTCCTCAAGCCCGGAAAGACAACAGCCACTTACCCGGGGGCGGGATTCCGGGCCAGGTGGGTTAGAGGGTGCTGCACTGGCCCGCGCGGGCGCCGGTGACGGTGTTGGGGTGGCCGTCGTTGGTGGGGGGCGGGGTGTTGCCGAAGCAGGCCAGGGAGCCGCCGATGGTGTTGCCTTCGATCTCGGGGCGGTTGTCCTCGGGGAAGGGGCCGGTGCCGGTGTTGCCGAAGACCGCCACGCTTTGGCCGATGTGGTTGCCGACGAGTTCCAGGCCGCCGGTGTTGTTGCTGAGCGCCACCTTCTGGTTGATCTGGTTGGCGGCGCAGTGGTCGTCGCCGGGATCACCGATGACGACGAACCCGCTGGCGCCGTAGACGGCGAGGGAGCCGGTGGCGGTGGTGCCGCACACGCCGATCAGGGTGGAGCCGGAGGAGGCGATGTCGCCTTGGACGGTGGAGTTGCCCATGAACAGGGCGGTGCCCGGGCCGGCTGCGACGTTGCCGTGGACGGTGGCGTTGAGGACGCAGGTGCTCTCACCGGTGGCGACGACGCTGGCCACGGAGCCGGTGACGGTGCGGGTGCAGTTGACCGTCTGGGTGGCGCTCTCCAGCGCGGGGGCCGGGTAGGTGGTGTCGCCGCTGTACTGGGCGGTCAGGGTGTGGCTGCCGGGCAGCAGGTTCGACCAGGTCAGCTGGGCCTGGGCACAGTGGTCGCCTCCGCCGGGGGACAGTGGGGCGGTGCCGAGGGTGGCGCCGGCGTCGGCGAAGGTGACGGTGCCGGTCGGGGTCGCGGTGGAGCCGCCGGTGGGGCAGACGGTGTCGGTGAGCGTGACCGGGTGCCCGAACAGCGACGGGTTCGGCGAGGTCGTGAGCGTGGTCGTCACCGTGGGCTGGGTGGTGTAGCTGATGGTGATGCTCGCGGCGGTGCTGGTCACCGTGGGGCCGGTGCCGCCGGTGGGGACGAGGGACGAGCCACCGCCTCCGCCGCCCGCACTTCCGAACGGGTTGGTCAGGGGGTTGATGTTGCCGCCGCCGCCTCCGCCGTAGTAGCCGGCGCCGCCTCCTCCGCCGGTGTTCTGGCCGCCGTTGCCGCCGGTGCCGAGTGTGCCGGATGTACCGGACGGTGTCCCGCCGCCCCCGGCGCCGCCGGCGCCGCCTTGGGTGGCCGTGCCCGCCCCGCCGCCGGTTCCTCCGCTGCAAGCCCCGTTTGCGCCCGGCTGGCCGGCATCCCCACCCGGGCTTCCCGGGCAGCCGCCCGTACCGGCTTCACCGGCTCCACCACCGCCCGCGGCCACGATGAGGCGGGAGTCGGTGGTGGTGAGGGGGACGGTGCGGGATTGGGTGCGGATGTCGGAGGCTCCACCTCCGCCGCCGCCGAAGTGAGTGTTGCCGCCTCCGTTGAAGCCGCCGGTGCACAGCGAGAACGGGTAACAGGATCCGTCGTTGGTGGCGGTGCCGCCGACTTCGACGTAGAGCGTCTGTCCGCCGGACAGTCCGGTAAGAGTGCCCGACACCTGAGCGCCACGGCCGCCGCTCACCACAGCACCGACCCCCTGCAGGCCGCCGGCCGCGCCGATCGCCGTGACGTCGACCTGCGTGACGCCGCCCGGGACGGTGAACGTCTGCTCGGCGCCGGTGAAGGCGAACGTACAGGTGGTGGTGTTACCGGAGGTCGTACAGGTGCCCTGCGCGTGGGCGGTCCCGGACAGCGCCACCGGGGTGATACCGGCGGCACAGAGCATGCCAGCCGCAACGGCCAGCGCCCGTCCACGGTGGCCCGCCCAACCGGTGCGGTACCCGCTCACACCCGACCCTGGCCGGCCACCGGCAACCGACAGCGAGAAAGTCACGATCTACTCCCAGAAGGCGGAAAAGGGAATGCCCGGCAGGGCATGGTCTTCCGCCACCCTGAATCACACAGCCCGGCCCCCGGCCGGCAACCGATCCGACACACCGCCGAATCACCCCGGCGGTCCCCCCGCCCACCCGGCACATCGGCCAGCAGAAGAGCTGCAAGTCGCCGTTCCGCCTCGACAACGCCGACGGTGTCTTCGACTTCGTGTACGAGAACACGATGGACGGCGAGTCGAAGAAGCTGGAGAAGTACGCCTCCGCCCTGAAGGACCCCCGCAACAAGGTCAACCACCTCGAACTGATCACCAACGACGCGAAGGCCAGCTCCTACTTCCAGGGCCTGATGACCGCCCAGGGCGTCAAAGGACGCGTCCGCATCGAGCCCTGACCACGGACACGAGCCACAGCACCGAGAGAATCGAGAACAGCCCCGTGGGATCCACCTTCTACGTCAGCGCCGACCGCGAGCACGCCGGGCCCTGGACCTTCACCGGCGAACAGGTCAAGGACTGCGTCCGCAGGCACTGGCCGGACGCGACCGTGAGCGGAGCCTTCGAGAACTTCCTGTAGATCCACGTCGAAGCCGCGCCCGGCCAGTGGGCGGAGCTGTCGTACAACCTGCGACACGGCGCCTTCTCGTTCGAGGACCGGGAACCGCACTCGGCCCCGCTCACCGTCCTCTACGCCGTGCTGCGAGAACTCGCGCCCACCGTGCCGGTGGTCTGGTGGATCGACTACGACGCCGACCTGCAACCCCTCGACCTGGCTGGCGGCCTGGACGCGTTCGTTGACAGCTTTCCCGTCTAGGCGCTGTCCGGTCGATCATGTGACTATCGCCGGCCTTGGTCGTTGGTCCGGTCATGGGGCGGGGCGATCTGACGGATGCCGAGTGGGAACGGCTGCGGCCGTTCCTGCCGGTCAGCAACAGGCGTTGTGGCCGGTGGCGGGACCACCGGCAGGTGATCGACGGGATCCTTCACCGGGTGCGGACCGGCGTGCACTGGCGTGACCTGCCCGAGCGGTTCGGGCCGTGGAAGACGGTCTACGAACGCCACCGGCTGTGGTCGGCCGACGGAACGTGGGAGCGCCTGTTCCAGCAGGTCCAGGCGCAAGCGGACGCGGCGGGCGACATCGACTGGGGCGTCTCGGTCGACTCCACGAGCGTGAGGGCCCACCAGCACGCGGCCGGTGCCCGTACAGATCCGCCGCCAGCTCTTGCTTCAAAGGGGGATGGGCCAGGGGAACACCAGGACGAGACGCCGTGGCAGAGCCTCGTCGGCCGCCTGGCGGAGGTGGTGGAGGAGGCGAGGGCCTGGGCCGCTCGCGCGGCGGGTTCACCACCAAGGTCCATTTGAGCGCGGACGGCCGCTGCCGCCCGCTGTCCCTGGTCCTCACGGCGGGGCAGCGGGCGGACTGCACGCAGTTCGAGGCGGTGCTGGAGAAGATCCGTGTTCCGCGGACCGGTCCGGGCAGACCTCGGAAGAAGCCGGACAGCGTGGCCGCCGACAAGGCCTACAGCAACGGGCCGTGCCGCGACTACCTGCGCAGGCGCGGCATCCGGCACACGATCCCGGAGAAGACCGACAGCCGGGACGCCCGCTTGCGCAAAGGCTCACGCGGAGGGCGGCCGCCGGGCTTCGACGAGGAGCGGTACAAGAAGCGCAACACCGTCGAACGGGCCATCAACAAGCTCAAGCACGCCCGAGCGGTCGCAACCCGCTACGACAAACGAGGCTATGTCTACCTCGGCACCGTCACCGCGGCTGCCCTCGTCATCTGGCTCCGCACATGATCGACCGGACAGCTCCTAGCCGGTACGGCTCCCACGGGTCATCTGTGGCCACCAACTCGCCGACGAGGGGCACGGCCAGAGCCGCCAGGTCTCTCGATGCTTCCACGGCCAGACCAACGACGAATCCACCACAAGGTCACTGACCTGCAGAAACGCCACCCACAGTTCAGTCAACAGGTAGGAGCGCGAAACCCGCGCGGCCGAACATCTGGCGCTTGAGCATCTTGATCCGGTCGACGTGGCCTTCGACGACGCCGGAGTTCCAGGGGAGGGTGAGCCCTGCGATGACGGCGGCACGGTCGCGGTCGATGCCGGCGGCGAGGGTGTGGAGGCTGGGCAGGTCGTCCTGGCGGACCGCGTCGAGCGATTCCGGGAGCCGCTCGCCCTGGCGATCGGTGAGCATGTCGGCGAAGGAGCGGACGTGCCGGGTCAGGGCGTCGAGCTCGGGGCAGTGGGACAGGACGGTCTTGAGCTGGAGCTGTTCGGCCTCGGACAGTGCCGTGGGCCGGCGGAGAATCCAGCTGGCGACGGTGCGGGGCGATGGCGGCGGTGCGGTCACCGGCTGCGGCGAGGTGCGTTTGAGTCGGATATAGGCCCGGACGCGCTGGTAGCTGCCCTTGTAGCCGAGCGGGACGATCTCCTCCCAGAGCTTCCAGGCGTTGGTGCAGCCCTCGCTCCAGCGGTCATCGAGGTAGGGCTTGAAGTCGTCAAGGACAGACGGCCGGTTCTGCCACTGGCCTTGGAAGAGATCCTCCGGGGTCGCGGCGTCGGCCAGCGCCTTGACCGTGCGGTAGGTCATGCCGAGCTGCCGTTGGACGGCGCGCCGACTGTGGCCCGCAGCCAGCAGGGCGTGCACTGCGGCGTGCCGGGCCTGGGTGCGGTCGGCGAAGCGGAAGCCCGTCGGCCACGGCTGGTCCGCGTTCTCTTCTTGGAGCACGGATTCGGTGGTAACGGCCGGACATGGAGCTGGAGTTACCACACGGAGGAACTGCCGGTGGCGGGCGACGGCCCGCTCGGCCGCCTCGCTGAGGTTGTGCCACAGGTGCCAGCGGTCCGCGACGCAGCAACAGCCGAGGGGTGGGGAGTTCGGTCGGCCAGCGGGGGTGGAGCCACTTCGGGTCGGCGGTCATGCTGCTCCCCGGACGCGGTGGGGTTGGCGCTCCGAGATGTCGGGACGGGGCCAGTCATGCGGATGTCCGGAGCAGAAGGAGGTCGAGCACGGGTCCGTCCGGGCCAGGACGGTAGGGGCCAGCGTACTGGTAGCCCAGGCGATCATAGAGCCGCCGGGCTGGGTCGTTGCCCGGCAGGGCGAGCAGTGACACCCATTCGGTGCGCAGGACCTCCAGCAGCGCGGTATGGAGGCGGGTGCCGACACCTTGGCCCTGCCAGCTGGGGCGGACGGCAAGTTCGCAGATGCCGGCGAGGGAATCGGTGTCGCGCGCGGCGGGGGTGATGGCGGGCAGGAGCTGTTCGCCGTACCAGTAGGCGGGGGAGCAGCGGAAGCCGTAGCCGAAGCCGACGATCTGCCCGGCCGCGAAGGCGGCGATGAGGGTGAACTCCTCGTGTCGGGCGTGCCCGCTGATCTGGCGGCGCAGGGAGTCGGGGGTGAACCCGGCGCGGGCGACGTCGTCGTGGCTGGCGTGGGCCTCGGCCCAGACGTCGGCCAGGGTGTCGAGCAGGATGGCGGCGTCGCTGGGACCGTAGCGCCGGACGACGAGCGGCGTGGCAGGCGTGTTCATGGGGGGCCTTTCAGGCTGCGGGAACGGCGGCGCGGTGGGCGTCCAGGTAGTCGGCGACGCATGGCACGGTCCGGTGCGCGCGCAGGGTGCTGGCGAGGTCGCGCAGCGAGCGGACGAGACGTCCGGAACGGACGTCGGGCAGGTAGGCCAGGGTGCGGTGGCCTGCGTCGACGGCGGCGTCGAGGTCCGGCTTGGCCCTGCGTGCGTGGTGGGCGGCGATGTCGGCGGTGTACAGGGCGCGGTTGCGCGGGTGGCCGTCGGCGAAGAGCATCACGGTCTGCTCGGCGCCGGCTGCGGCGCGGTCGTGCTGGCCGAGGTCGGCCCGGCACAGGGACTCCAGTCCGGCCAGTTCGGCCGGGACGAAGAAGGAGAGCCAGTCCGGGTCGCAGTCGCGGGGCCCCTTGGCGTAGAGGTCGTACGCCCGAACCAGGGCCTGTTCGGTGAGAGAGCGGTCGCCCTGGAGGGCCCAGCCGCGGGCCTCACGCACCGCGAGCAGGGACAGCCAGCGTGGTGAGCCGAGTCCGGTGGCCGCGCGCTGCGCCACCTGAGCATTCGTGACGGCTTCCCGCGGCCGGCCGGTGGCGTGGGCCAGTAGGGACAGGCAGGCCCAGGCGTGGGCTTCCAGGCCTCGGTCATCGGCCTGGCGGGCGCTGGCGAGGGCCTCGGTGTAGAGGGAGCGGGCGTCGGAAGGACGTTCGGCGTCGAGTGCGAGCCAGCCGGCGGCCACCGAGAGCATGCCGGTGGCGGTGTGGAGCTCGCGGCCCAGGTCTTCGCTGTAGCGGCCGTCTGCGAGCCAGGTGTGGGCGGTGTGGAGCGCAGTGGCGGCCTTCTCCGCGAGGTCGGCGGAGCCGTGGTCGCGATCTTCGGCGTACAGCTGCTGCTCGGTTTGCGCGAGTTCGTCGAGGTGGTCGCGGCCCAGGGCCGGACGGGAGGTGCCGGGGGCCGAGGCGGTGACGGCGAGCACGGCCGCCCCGGCGCCCAGGAGGATGCTGCGTCGGCGCATGTCGTCCTCTCCATCGGTGCATCGTTCGTCGGCGTCCGGCGCCGCCTTGGTTCTTGCCCGGCGGCCGGGAGAGGTAAAGCCGAGCTCCTCAGCTGTGCGGCCGGTCACCCGGTGCAGCAGGCGGCGGTACCGGGCCTGCGGCCAGGCAGTGTCGCCGTCCTCCCAGGTCGCGATCGTCCGGGCTACCAGGAGAACCGGGTCACCGAGCTTGACCGATTCGGACACCAGGAACTCGGCAGCCTCGATGCGGCTCCTGTCCCACTCAACCTCGCGGAGCCTGCGGAACGTGCTGTTCGGCTGGCCCATGACCGCCTCCTCGGAACCCCCGGGCACCTTGCCTACACCCAGACGGTAGCGATGCGGGAACTCTCCGCGACAGGGTCGCCGCACTGGAAATTCGGATGACGCCGCGTTCTTCATCCAAATTTCCGGCCGTCTGACATCGCTTCATCGCCACCGCCTCCGGTTCCCTGGATCCACCAGCGGTCCGGAGACCCGTACTGCTGGTGAGTCCTCGTCAGGCCCCGCGCGCTCCATGCGCGGTGGCCGCCGGACTGGCTATGAGCCCCTACCTGCCGGCCGTGCCTCGCCCTGTGGGCGGCCCCTCGGCCAGGACGGCCAAGGCCGTCCCCGTCCTATCTCCACGGAGGTGCTCACCAGGTCGCAATTCGCTGTCCAGCGCTGTCGCCGGGCTCGCGCACGCCGCTGCTGCTCACTCCAGTGCTGCCGAGCACTGCTCTGGATTCCGGCGCCGTTCCATGATCAGGAGGACCGATGCTCAACACCCAACGGCGCGTCGCTCTGCTCGCCTTGCCGCCTCACACGGCCGCGGCGCACGTCTCGGTGATGGCGGAGTCGAGCCGAGCCGACCCCACCGCCGAGGTCCTCTCGGCACCATGCCTGTACGAGGGCGGCCACCTTCTCCTGGGTCCAGCCCCGGACGCCCCTGGCCTGCTGTAAGACCGTGTTCTCCATCGCCCTGCCCCCTCAATTGGACGGCCGCGAAGGGCAATGAGCCTACTCGGTGCCCGTAACTTGCCCACCTATCGTGCCCCGCCCAGTCCACCTGATCGGGTGTCAGATAGTCCTCCGCCAGGTCGAGAGCCGAAGCGGCGCCCGATTACCGAGGGCTGCCCGACCGGCCGGACCACGACCAGCCCGAACGGCCCGGCCTTCCCGGGCGCTGTTCCACGCGGCCAAGTGCCGCCCTTCCCGAGGAGATGATGACCCTGTCCACCGCCCTGCCCGCAGTCGGGATGCCGCCCGGCGTGTTCCGCATCGGCAAGTCGTTCACCTTCGAGGCCGGCCACCGGCTGATGGGGCTGCCGCCCGAGCACCAGTGCTCCCGCCAGCACGGGCACAGCTACACCGTCGAGGTCGAGCTGGTCGCGGACGCGCTCATCCCTCCGGGCTTCGTCACCGACTTCGCCGACCTCAAGCCCTTCAAGGCCTTCCTGGACGGTGAGCTGGACCACCGCAACCTGCACGAGATCCTGCCCGTCGAGGCCACCTCCGAGCTCCTCGCCCAGTACCTGGCCGGGTGGTTCGTCCAGCACGTGCAGCCCGGCATCCCGGGGCGCCTGGCCGCCGTCCAGGTCCGCGAGACCGGGAGTAGCTGGGCCCGCTTCGAGGTGGCCGCTCGGTGAGCGGGCCGACACGGCACGGTGACGAGGTGCTGGTGGCCGAGCGCTTCGGCGTCGAGGTGCCCACCTTCCAGGGGGAGGGGCCCAGCTGTGGCCAGCCGGCCCTGTTCATCCGCCTTTCACGCTGCAACCTGACCTGCACGCGGTGCGACACCAAGCAGACGTGGGACTGGAGCCAGTTCGACCCGAGCAAGGTATCGACGCGGGAAAGGGTGGCGGAGCTGCTGCGGTGGGCGCTCTCCTCGCCGGTTGAACTGATCGTGATCACCGGCGGTGAGCCGCTGATCCAGCAGCAGCGACTGCTGCCCCTGGTGCGCGAGCTGCTCGCGGCCGGCCGGCGGATCGAGTTCGAGACCAACGGCACCATCGGGCCCGACCCCGAGCTGCTGGTCGACGGCATCCGGTTCAACGTCTCCCCGAAGCTGGAGAGCTTCGGCGCGGACGAGAGCCGCAGCATCGTCCCGGCGGCGCTCGCCGCGTTCACCGCCAGCGGCCGGGCGGCGTTCAAGTTCGTCGCCACGCGGCCGGACGACCTCGACCGGATCGCCGACCTCGTCGAGGAACACCAGCTCGCCCCGGTGTGGGTCATGCCGGAGGGCACGACCGCGGAGACCGTCATCGCCACGACCCGCGCCATCGCCGACCAGGTCGCCGCGCGCCGGTGGTACCTGACCACCCGCCTGCACACCCTCGCGTTCGAGAACGCCAGCGGCCGCTGAGCCGCCCGCCTACGCACCACCGCCCCGTTCCGAGATGAGGACGCACCATGACGAGTACCGACCTCGCCGACAGCCCGACCGCCCTCGGACCGGCCCTGCCCAGCTCGAGGGTCGACCCCGCCCGCGTCGAGTCCCTGGTCGCCGACCTCCTGGTCGCGCTCGGCGAAGACCCCGCCCGCGAAGGCCTGCTCGACACCCCGAAGCGGGCCGCCGCCTGGTGGTCCTCCTTCCTGTCGCCCGAGCCTGCGAACGCGACGTGCTTCCCCGAGCCGTACCTGGAGGGCCAGATGGTCCTCGTAGACGGCGTCAGCGTCTGGTCGCTGTGCGAGCACCACCTCCTGCCGATGAACCTGCGGGTCGCCGCCGCCTACGTGCCGGCAACGGAGGTGGTCGGCCTGTCGAAGTTCGGCCGGATCGCGCAGCACTACGCCGGCCGGCTCCAGGTCCAGGAACGCTTCACCACGCAGGTCGCCGACCACCTCGCCGCGGTGGTCGGTAGCGAGGACATCGCCGTGTACGTCGAGGGCCTGCACCTGTGCATGAGCATGCGCGGCGTGCGGATGGAGGACGCCCGCACCACGACCGTGCGCATCCAGGGGCGCTTCGGGAGCGACCCCGTGCTCGGCCAGCAATTTCTCACCATCGCCGCCCGGGGCCGCGCGGCCTGATCGGCCAGCCGCCCACCTACCAAGGAGGTGCATCCGATGGCCACGCCACCGACAGAGCCCGCGCACGAGGCCGCCCCGCCCACCCCCCGCTACCTGACCTGGGACGACATCGGCTCCGCCGTGCAGGTCCTCGCCGAGCGGGTGATGGCCGGGGGGCCGCCGCAGGCCGTGGTGGGCATCATGCGCGGGGGCATGGTCCCGGCCGTATGGCTCGCCCACCGCCTCAAAATCCGCGACATGCGCAGCATCGAGGTCGTCCGCACCACCGGCGACATCATCAACGCGGACAAGAACCCGCTGCCGGACGTCAACAACCCCGCCTCGCTCGGCGACCTGTGGGGCCTGGACGTGCTCCTCGTCGACGACATCGCCGGCTCCGGCGTGACCCTCGCCCACACCGCGGACATGCTCCGCGACCTCGGCACCGCACGCCTGCGTACCGCGGTCCTCGCCGTGAACCGGGCCAACTGGGAGCAGGACGCCCAGCCCGCGGACGCCATCGACCACATCGCCGCCCTCTACGACACCTGGATCGTCTTCCCCTGGGAAGGGACAGCATGACCACCGAACTGACCGACCAGCACCGCACCCGGCCCGGCACCCCGATGATCGGCGTGTACAGCACCAACCAGATGGACGACTTCTACAGCGCGCTCGCACTGGGCGAAGCGAAGCCGTCGGGGCTGATGAACCTGATGCAGCACCTCATCGCCGCCGAGCGGTGCCCGCAGGACGCCAACGTCCTGGACGTGTGCTGCGGACGCGGCCTGGCCCTGCCGCTGCTGCACCGCTACGCCCCGAAGATCGCCCGCTATGTCGGCCTCGACATCAGCCCGGACAACCTCGCCGAGGCCCGCACCCGGCTAGAGGCCCTGCGCGGGCACTACGGCACCCCGTTCCCCGTCGACTTCGTGCAGTGCGACGTGTCCGAGCCCTGGCCGGACCTGCCGCAGTTCGACGTCGCGATCTACACCTCCGCGCTGGAGCACCTGCCCTACGAACTCGGCGTCAAAAGCCTGGCCGCCACCGGCGCCGCACTCGCCCCCGGCGGCGTGCTGTACCTGTCCACACCGCAGGCGTTCGGGCCCCCACCGCGACCGCTCCAGTACCGGGTGCACGTCTACG
The DNA here is from genome assembly GCF_055560495.1 of Kitasatospora sp. NPDC023176. Taxonomy (NCBI): domain Bacteria; kingdom Bacillati; phylum Actinomycetota; class Actinomycetes; order Kitasatosporales; family Streptomycetaceae; genus Kitasatospora; species Kitasatospora sp. NPDC023176. Next base: position 10,608 of record NZ_JBVHIP010000060.1, read on the forward strand.
AGTGGTCGCGCGAGGAGGTCATGCGCGCCGCCGCGGACGCCGGCCTGGTCGTCGACGACGTGATCGGGCTGCTGCCGCCCGCCCCGGACGAGGCCGCCGCCGAGCTCTCCGAGCGCTACGGCAGCGGCGCGGTCGACTGGTACCACCACCTGGCCGCCCGGGTGCCGAAGGCGCTGCTGGACACTGTGTCGTCCGTGGCCGTGCCCGACCGGGCGACCGAGCTGCTGTTCGTGTGCCGGAGGCCGGCATGAGCACCGCCGCCGTTCCCCGGGCCCGCCGCGCCCCCGGCGGGGCGGACCGGCCGCTGTGGGTGAGCGTCGAGGGCGTCAACGGGGTCGGGAAGACCACTGCGGCGCGCGCGGTGGCCACAGCGCTCGGCCCGCGGTGCCTGCGCCTGGACGAGCTGACCGACCAGCGGGCCGACTCCCTGCCCGGACAGGTCATCGCCGCCCTCGCCGCGACCGGCGACGTGTGCCTGCGCACCGGGCACCCGGTCGCGGAGACGCTGGCGCTGCTCGCGCTGAAGTTCCGCGAGTCCGAGCGCCTGGCCGCCAGCCTGCCGGACGGAGTGGAGGTCGTCCTGGAGGACCGCGGCGTGGACAGCGTGGCCGTGTGCCAGGCGGCGATCCTGCACGCCCAGTCCCCGGCCACGCTCGCCCTGGCGATCGCCGAGCGGATCCTGGCCACCGCCCGCCGGTGGCGGTCCATGCCCGACGCCACGGTGCTGCTGGTCGGCGACACCGACGTGTGCACGGCCCGCTTCGCCACCCGCATCGGCCGCGCCATCCCGCCCGACGCCCAGGCCGTGATCGAGCACACCGGCCGACTCTACCGGCAGCTCGCCGCCGCCGAACCGGACCGGTACACACTGCTCGACGTGACCGGCCACGGCCCCGAGGAGACCGCCAAGGCCGTCGAGGACGCCGTGCGCACCGTCGAGGCCCGCCGGGAGGCCGCCCGTGTGGCCTGACACCGAGACCCGGCCGCCGAACGAGCGGGACATCACCCTGCTGTGGGCCCTGCGCTCCCCGTGCAGCTTCGGCTGCCCGCACTGTTACTTCGGCGAGCTGGACCTGGACAAGGCGGCCCCGCCCAAGAAGTTGGGGATGCTCTCCCACGTCCCCGTGCGCGACCTCGACCATGCCGCGCTGGAGGCATTTGCACGCAGCCTGGCCGACTCGCCGGTCGAACGGGTCGTCCTCGCCGGCGGCGAGCCGCTGGACTGGCTGCCCACCTTCAGCCTGATCAAGACGATCAAGGACGCCGGGTGCGAGGTCGTCATCGCCACCAACGGCGTGCCCCTCACCCGGCCCGGCATCGCCCGCAGGCTCGTCGAACTCGGCGTCGACGGCGTCTCGGTGTCCCTCGACAGCGCGGACGCGGCCGTCAACGACCAACTGCGGCCCTCCCGCTCCGGCCGCGTCGGCCACCGCGTGGTCCTGGCCGGCATCCGCACCCTCCTGGAGGAGCGGGGCGATGGAGCAGGCCCCCGCGTCGGCATCTACACCGTCATCATCCGCGAGCGCCCCCAGGAGATCACCGACGTCGCCCGCCTCGCCGCCGAGATCGGCGTCGACTACTACGTCCCGCAGCCCATCTCCCTGCCCCCCGACCACAAGCTCTTCGACGAGCGCTGCCACACCGCCGCCGACGTGCCCGCGGTGGAAGAGCAGCTGATGTGCCTCCAGCAGGACCCCGGCGGCCTCACCCTGCCCGGGACCGCCTACATCCGGCAGTTCCTCGCCTCGATCGCCACCCAGGACAGCGGCCGCATCGAGCACTGCTTCGGCGGGGCGCAGCTGTTCTTCGTCCAGCCCGACGGCACGGTGTGGGACTGCCCCTCCGACCGGCGGATCGCCACGACAGAGCCCGCGGCACGGCGCACGATCGTCGGAACCGAGGCGCGAACCCTTTTCGCCGACCGTCCGGTGTGCACGGACTGCTCCCACTTCTCCCGGGACTGCGTCAACATGGGGCCGCTCGTGCTCGGCATGCCCCGCCTCCTGGGCCGGGAGGGGACGTGAGCGCACTGCCCCCACTGCCCGCAGCGGAAGCTCTCGGCGCCGGTGTGCTGGCGGCGCTGGCCGCAATGCCCGACCCGGCCTGCGCCGCGTACGCCGACCGGTTCGAGCACGACCTGAGCGGCGTGTCCGGCAGCCGGTACGCGATCGCGGTGAACTCCGGGACCGCGGCGCTGCACGCCGCGCTGTTCGCGGCCGGCGTCCAACCGGGCGACGAGGTCCTGCTGCCGGCGCTCACCGTCGTCATGACCGCCGCGCCTGTCGTCCAGCTCGGCGCTACCCCGGTGTTCGTCGACAGCGACCCCGCCACGCTCGACCTGGACTACGCCGACGCCGCCGCCAAGGTCACGGACAGGACCCGGGCGATCGTCCCGGTGCACCTGTGGGGACGGATGGGCGACCCGGCCGCTCTGGCCGCCTTCGCCTCCCGCTTCGGACTGGCCGTGGTCGAGGACGCCGCACAGGCCGCCGGGACCTCGCGCGCCGGCATCGCGGCCGGCACGGCCGGCACCGCCGGGTGTTTCAGCATGAAGGACGGCAAGATCCTCTGGAGCGGGGAGGGCGGCTTCGTCCTGACCGACGACCCCGACCTCGCCGCCCGGGCCAGGGCCTTCCGCGGGCACTGGCTCACGCCGCCGCCCGGCAGCCACCCCCAGCAGCAGCTCGCGGTCAACGCCCGCCTGGCCGAGCCTCTCGCCGCGCTCGCCAACGCCAACCTGCACCGCCTCCCGGCTCTGCTGGAGCGCCGCCGCGCCCAGAGCACGTACCTGCTACACGCCTTGGCCGACGCCCGCGGCCTCACCCCGATCCGGCCGGCCACCGACGAGACGTGGAACCACTATTCCCCGCTCCTGACGATCGGCCTTCCACGCCCGCGCGCGTTCGCCGAGCACCTCGCCCACGGCGGCGTGCCGAACTCCACCGGCACCTTCCACCTGGTGCCGTGCGACACGCGCCCCATGTTCACCCCGAGCCGCCGGCCGCCGTGCCGCGGTGCCGCTCAGATCCTGGAGCGCACCCTGGCAGTCGTCCTGACCGACCGCGACGACGAAGCGGTCCTCGACCGCTACGCCGCCGTCATCACCCGCGAGAGCGCCGCATGGAGCGGCTGACCGCACACCCTCCCCGAACGGACACCGCAGCATGACGACCACACCGCAACGCCCCCGTTGCCGCCGCGGCCCGCTGATCTCCGCCGAGGGCCTCAACGGAGTCGGCAAGACCTACCTCACCAATCGCGCCGTCGAGGCCTTCGACGACAAGCCGGTGATGCTCGACGAGTTCTCCCAGCGCGCCGACGGGCGCCCGGGCCTCGGTGAGGCGCTGCTGGGCGCGCTGCGCCAGGCCAGCATCGGCGACCCGTTCCTGCGCGGCGGCACCCCGATGGCCGAGGCTCTGCTCCTGATGGCCATCAAGCGGCACGACCTGGACACCGTCCTGCCCGACCTGGTCCGCGGCCGGGCTGTCGTCGAAGGCCGCAGCGTGGACACCACCGCCGTGTGCCAGGCCCTGCTCCTACACCCCGACGACCCGGACGCCGCCCTGCGCACGGCGATGGATCTGCTGGACCTCGCCGCCTCCTGGCGGCCGCTGCCCGATCTCACCATCCTCGTCACCGACGACCCCTGCGAAGCACTCGCCCGCGCCCAGCGGCGCGACCGGTGTGTCTTCACCAACGAGCAGGCCCGGTTCATGCGCGAGGCGTCCGATCTCTTCGAACGTCTCGCCGCCACCGATCCCGTCCGCTACCGGGTCGTGGACCGCCGCCACGTCGACGAGTACGAAGCAGCCGACCGGATCCGCACCTGGATCCGCGACGCCGGCGGCGATCTGGAATGCCTGCCCGAGCCCTGGCAGGGCGCCGCCGCCGCGTGCCTGTGCTGCCACCGGTGCCCCGCCACCGCGGCCGTGGCATGAGCACGGAGAGCCAGGAGCCGTCCTGCCCGGCCGGGTGCGGCTGCGTGCCCGCACTCGACAAGGGCACCGGGGCCGTGATCCTCGACTTCGACGGCACCCTCGCCGACACCCGGCAAGGACATGAGGACGCCCTGCGCGCCGCCCTTCAGCCCTACGGCGTCGTTCTCGACCCCACCTGGTACGCCCAGCACATCGGGCTGTCCATCCGCGACCTGCTGTCGGTGCTGCCCGGCGGCCGGGCGCTGCCCCACGATGAGGTCATCGCGCGCAGCCGCGCCCACCTGCTGGCCGAGGTCCACACGATCACGCCCATCGCGTGCACCGTGGAACTCCTCCGACAGGCGCAGGCCGCCGGCCTGCCGTGCGCCGTGGCCTCCGGCGCCAGTCGGCAGCTCGTCGGCCCGGGACTTGACGCGCTGGGCCTGCGCGGAGCATTCGCGGCCGTCGTCGCGCGCGAGGACGCCGCCCGCGGCAAGCCGGACCCGGAACTGTTCCTCACCGCCGCCCGCCAGCTGGGTATCGCGCCGGGGCGCTGCCTGGTGGTCGACGACGCGCCCGACGGGGTCGCCGCCGCCCGCGCGGCGGGCATGCGGGTGATCACCATGGCCAGGGCTCACCTGGCCCCGGTGAGCAGGGCCCAGGCGGGGCTCTGGGACTGCGCATCCCGGTCCACCGACGCCGCAGGACCGCTCCCGGCCCACGACCCGATCCGGTGACGGCACCACGCCGTCCGTCCCAAGGAGCACCATGCCCGTCCTGCACTCGACCAAGAATCTGACCGTCTTGCGACGGCCGACCGCCACGAGCGAAGGCGTCGGCGAGTTCGAGTACACCGACCACTACAGCGTCTTCCACTACGGCCCGATGCCCGACCCGATCCCCGGCAAGGGCGAAGCCGCCTGCCGCATGGCGGTCTTCAACTTCGAGCTGCTGGAGGCGGCCGGCGTGCGCACGCACTTCCGCCGCCAGAGCGCCCCGAACCGGATCGAGGTCACCCTCGCCCGCCTCCCGGAGACGCTCGACCACCCACCCACCCCGCAGTCGGGCAACTACCTCCTGCCACTACAGGTCCTCTTCCGCAACGAGCTCCCACCCGGGAGCTCCGTCCACCGGCGGCTGGCCTCCGGCGACCTGAGCCCTGCCGACATCGGCCTCGACGCGGTTCCCGCCGTCGGCGAGCGGCTCCCGCGGCCGACCATCGAGTACGCGACGACCCGCGAGCCGGTCAACCGCTTCCTCACCCCCGCCGACGCCCAGTACCTCTCCGGTCTCGACGACCTCCTCTTCCGCGCCCTACGCGAGACCACCGCCACCGTCAACACCGTGCTGACCGACCACGCGACCAGCGTCGGCGTGAACCACTGCGACGGCAAGACCGAGTACCTAGTGACGGGCGATCAGGAACTGGTGCTCGCCGACAGCCCCGGCACCCCGGACGAGAGCCGCCTGATGTTCGACGGCGTGCACTGCGGCAAGCAGATCCTGCGCGACTGGTACGTGCGCTCCGGCAACGAGGTTCCCGTCGGCCGGCTGATCGCCGACGGCGTCCCCCGCAGGCAGTGGCCCCGACCCGCATCCCTGCCGCCCACGTTCGTCCCCGTGATGACCGACCTGTACCGGGCCCTGTGCGAGACCTGGACGGGTGAGCGTCGCTGGAACGCGCCCGGCATGGTAGCCGCGACCCGGGCCGTCCTCGCCCTCACCGACGAGTGATCGGGCCCTGGACCGGCGATCGCGGGGGCATGCTAGTTCCGGGTGCGGGACCTTGCTTGGCAGACAACAGCCGAGGAAGTCGAGGGATTGGTGAACACATGGCTCTGACCGACGATTCGGGCTTCCGGGCGACGACGTTCGTGGTCATCGACTTCGAGACGACGACCCCCTCCGGCCATCCGGCCCAGCCCATCGAGGTCGCGGCGCTCGCCCTGCGCCTGCGCGATGGCGCCTGGACGTTGACCGGCCGCAGCACATCCCTGATCCGGCCGCCCGCGTTCGCACCAGTGACTCCCGCCGACACCGCCCAGACCGGCCTGACTGCCGAGCAGCTCGCCAATGCTCCCACCCCGGCCCAGGCTCTCGGCGCCCTGGACCGCCGCCTCACCCCCGGCACCCCCTACCTGCTGGTGGCCCAGCACGCCGCCACCGAGGCGAACGTCATCCACCACCAGGCCGAGCACTGCCCGACGCTGGCCCGCACCAACCTCATCGACACCATCCCGCTGGCCAAGCACCTCGCGCCTGGCCTGCCGAACTACAAGCTCGACACGCTTATGGCGCACTTCGGCATCCCGCATCCGCCGGACCGCCACCGGGCGCCCGCCGACGTCGAGGTCACCGCGCGGCTCTTCCTCCACCTCGTCGCTGCCGCCGACCGCGACCCGCGCCTGGACAGCCTTGCGACCCTGGTCAGGACCGCAGGGCGCACCGCCAAGGCCAACCAGCCGGTCCAGGCGGGGCTATTCGACGCCTGACACGTCACCCATACGACCGATCCGAGAAAGGACGGTGCTCGCCCGATGCCGCACGTCGAGGAGCAGCCTTGCGTCGAGGTGCCCTTCTGGTTCGACCCGCTGTGCCCGTGGGCGTGGGTGACCTCGCGCTGGCTGCTGGAAGTCGAGAAGGTCCGCTCGGTCCGCGCCGACTGGCGGATCATGTCGCTGGCCTACCTCAACCTGGTCCAGCGCGAGGGCGAGGGCCTCAGCGACGACTACCGGGCGCTGATGGAGAGCGCCTGGGGCTCGGTGCGGGTGTGCGCCGCCGCCGCCGAGCACGCCGGCCCCCAGGTCCTCGGCCCGCTGTACACCGCCATCGGCACCCGACTGCACAACCAACGCCGCCGCGACGACCCCACCGTGATCCCCGAAGCACTCGCCGAGACGAACGTTCCCGCCGCCCTGGCCGCAGCCGCCACCAGCACCGACTTCGACCCACTCATCATCGCCTCCCACCACGAGGCATTCGACGAGGTCGGCCTCGACGTCGGCACCCCCGTCGTCCGCATCTCCGGCACCGCCCTGTTCGGCCCCGTACTCAGCAAAGCCCCCCGTGGTGAGGCCGCCGGGAAACTCTGGGACGGCCTGGCCCTGGTTGCGGCAACGGACGGCTTCTTCGAACTCAAGCGGACCCGGGACTCCAAGCCGATCTTCGAGTGAGCAAGGCCGCAGCGAACCCTCCGCCGCCCCAGCGCCAGATAAGGGACGCCGCCGAGCGGCGGTGCGGACGGCCGCTCGGAGCCCTCCGCCCGCACCACGGGCCACCCCGCGGAACCGGGTACGGCCAGGGCGCCGGAACGTCACCCCCGTCTCAGAGAACTTGGGCCGGTACGCCGACCGCCCGAGCGATGCGCTCGCCGACCAGGCTCACGGCCAGGTCCACCGAGTACCAGGCCGCGCCGGTCACCTCTGTCTCCTGGATGAGCCCGATCTCGGTGCGCTCCGTCGAGAAGGCGTACCCGATGTCCAGGTGGTAGTGCTCCGGCTCGTCCTTCTCGGGCCGCGCCGGCACCAGGCCGTATTCGACGTAGACCGGCACCGGCGACAGCGCCACGATCTTGCGCTCGTCGATGCCGGTCTCCTCCGTCAGCTCACGCAGCGCGGCCTCGGGCAACGTGGCGTCGGTCGGCTCAAGATGGCCGCCCGGCTGCAACGTGATCCCGTAGGCAAGGTGGTCGATGAGCAGAACCTCGGAACCGCAGACGAGGAGCGCGCCGACCGTCACATGCATCGGGAAGCTGCGTCGGGACGCGAACCCGGAACCCTCGCCAAGGAGCCGCACCGGCTCAGCCAACGCTTCGGCCTCGGCCGGGAACCGTTCGAGGTACGACGACAGCGTCTCCGCGATGGTGGCATCACTGATGGCCACGGTTCACCCCTGATCCCACCAGGGAGAGGAACTCCCACCGACCAACTGCTCGGATACGGACAGCGAGCACGTGCACATCAGCTCCAGCGGGGCGTGGCGTACGAGGGCCGAACTATACAAGCCTGATCGAGCCGGGTACGGACCAATGCCCGCCCGGATCGCTCTCGCCTGATCGAGTGCCTGGCACGGAACCAGGGCGCACCACCCCGAGGAGGTGTGCCGCTGCACGTTCCAGCCGACCCGACTCACCGTACCGCTGGCGGACGATCCCCACTGTCACTCCTGAGAGGGAGTTCCGATCGCACTCACCACGACGTACAACTCCACCACACAGAGTCGCTTGTCCGAAGCACAAGGCCCTAGTCACCACCCAGCTGCTGTGCACGGCGAGTTGCGGCACATGCTGAGCCGGCAGCGCGGTGAAGACCGGCGTCCCGGCGTCCCGGCACGCTCGGGGCCCTCGGGGGTGCGGGCGAAGGCGTCCGCCACCGCGTCCAGGTAGGCCTGGAGCAGGAACAGCCGTTCGGGCAGCAGAGGTCGCCCGCTGTAGGACTCCTGGAAAGGGACCGCGTGGGCAGTCGGCGGCATCGCCCGCGCGAGCGCAGCGAGCTCTTCCCGCTCCTGGTCCGTCAGCGGCGCGCACCGCCAGGTGTCGTAGCCCGACTCGGTCACCGCCACGTCAATCCGCCCCCGGGAGATCAGGCGCAACGCGAGCAGCGAGGCCGCCCCCCAGTACCGGCAGGCCTCGTCCCCGGTTCTCCGCAGCCGCGCCCGGCTCAGCATGGGCACCGCCTCACCCACCGGCATCGACCAGTGCGGCACCCGCGACGTGCGCACGCTGTTGGCCTGCTGGCGCACCACCACCAGGTGGTGGTGGGGGCGGTGTTCGGCCTCCTCGGGCGGTGTCTGCGGATCGGTCGGGTGAAGCATGCGACGCCGGAGTCTGCTGACGCTCGGTCAGGACAGCATGGCGTCGTCGTCGGCGCAGAGAGCGAGGATCCGCGGTGAGCAGCACCGACCTGACGGACTGGCCAGCCGCGTTCGAGCCGTTCGACCCGCCGCGGCTGGGCCGGGTGCACTTCTGGCGGCCGAACGTGAAGAGTGTCGGTCGAACGGGTGTCTCGATCGGGCTGTCGGCCGCGGACCGGGGCTTCGGCGCAGTCCGGAGGCGCCCGACCCGTTCAGTTCCAGTGCGGCAGCCTCAAGAACCGCTCCTACCGTCGCCTGCTTGCCTACCTCGCCGCCGGCGGCACCCTGACCGACGCAGCGAACGCACCGGCGGCGAGGCCGACCCCGCGTTCCGGCCCGGCACGTGGCTGCGCAAGCAGGCGGGGGCCCGCACTGACGGCAAGCTGACCGACCACCAGGCCGCGCTCCTGGACGCGCTCACCCGGCACGCCGAGACCGTCACCGGCTGACCCTCCCCGCAAGACCCAGCCGTCTCGGCCCAGCAGGCCGGGACGGCCGCCCGTACCTCGTTCCTGACTTCCGAAAGGCACCGCGCGATGACCGACACCACCCGCCCCGACCCGGCCCGCGCCGCCGCGCCCGAACGGCTGGAGCTGGCCGCTGTGCAGCAGCCGGCCCGCGCCCGCCGACCGGGACCTGGGCCGACCGATCCTCGACTCCCCGCCGGTGCGCGGCTCGATGTGGCTGCGCTGGACCCGGCATGACGGCATCCGCACCCTTCACCACGGCGCGGACCTGGCCCGCGGCTGGGTGGAGAAGGACGTCGACGGCCTGGACGGCTGGGTGGCCCTGGTCGAGGGCCGGATCGTCCGCAGCGCCCGCCCGGGCCTCGCCGTGACGGAGCCCGTCGTGCACGCCGAGGCATGGGAGGCCGGCGCGACGCTGCACGCCGCCCTCGCCCAGCACCCCGCCAACGCCGACCAGTACGACCCGTTCGCCGAGGAGGGCGAGGACGATCCCGACGACCAGGAGCACGGGCTGCTCGGCGGCGTCCGCAGCCGGGTCCGCCGCCGGGCGGCCGGGATGACCCTGGAGAACCTCCAGCAGGCCCTGCACCGGGCCCGGGACGACGAGCGCGCCGCCGACCGCCACGCCGACGCCGGAGACGAGGCCGCCTTCGCCACCGCGGCCGACACCTGCGCCGAGTGGCAGCGCGTCCGCGACCACACCGCCGAAACCCGGGCCGAGCGCTACGACCCCGACCACGACACCGCCCTCCAGCAGGCGCTGCGCCGTGACCGCCACCAGCAGGACGTCGCCGAATGCGCCCGCGAGGCCGCCCACCAGGCCCGCCAGACCACCGACCTGGCCCACCGCCGCCTCGCCGGCACCGCCGCCCAGTCCCTCTACACCGCCCTCGACCGCGCCGGCCTCCACGCGCTCACCGACGCCGACCACCAGGCCGTCCGCGACCTCACCCACCACCTCGACCCCGCCACGCTGCGCCGGGTCATGAGCTGGCTGGAGCGCACCCGCGCCGCGGCCTTCGCGCTGCGCGGTACTGACCAGGCCCAGCCCGCCCGCACCAGGGTGCGCCGCAGGCAGTTCTGACAGACCCTTGGCCTGCCGGGCGGGCGGCGGAAGGTGCGTCCGGACGGGTGTGACAGGCCCCGGGCCGGGAGGCCGGGCCCGCTCCTGGCGTCCGGGCCCGGGGCCCGTCAGGCGTCCAAGACCTCCAGGACGTGCAGGTTGCAGATGCTGCAGTGGTGCCCGCCGCCGCCCGGGCGGAATCCGGTGCCGAGGGCCTGGAGGTCTTCCGCTGTGACGGGCTCGTACCGGTCCTCTTCACCGGCCGGGGCTGCGGGGGGGTGGCGCAGGCACAGCAGGTGGACGCGGTCCGGCGAGAGGTACGCCACGGTCCCGTCGGCGCCGGCCGGGATGAAGAGGGTGTCCAGGTCGTCGGGGTCCGGAGCCGGGTGCGCGGGAAGGTGGGCGACGGCCTTGCCGATCGCCGTGGCGCAGCCGAGGCACAGGACGGGGTCGAAGTAGCCGCGACCGCTCACGTCGGCCAGGCGCAGCGCCCAGCCGTCGAAGTCCATGGGCTTGTGGCAGGCCATGCACCGCGCGCCCCCGGCCGATGCGAGAGCGATGAGGGTGGACTCGGTCAGCACCACGCTGGAGTTGATCTCCGGCCCGGCCGGCTGGCTCTCCCGCGTCTCCCGCACTCGGTTGAGCGCCGCGTGATAGCTGATGCCCTCGGCCTGCTGGAGCTCCCGGGCGCGCTGCTGGTCGGTGTTGCGCTTGGTCACGATCGTCTCCTCGGAGACCGGCACTGTGTGCCCACGCCATCGGCCGGTGAAGAAGAGGATCCGACGGTTCATGAAGTCCGGAGGCATGGATCCCGTAGGACCTTCTCCCGGGACTCGCGCGGCATAGGCGCACGACAACGGGATGGGCGCTCAGCTCGCCGGCGCCAGGCTATCGGCAACGCGACCGGTCACGCGACCGTCACCACCAAACCCGTCGGCAGGCGCTGGTGCGGCGTTCCTCGCCTTGCGACGGCTGGGAGGCCGGTCGCGGCCGCCGAGGGGCGAGCGGCTGGCCGACGACGCCCGGGACGTTATGCAGCATTGTGAGCAGCGGGCTACTGAAAACTGTGGAGATGGCGCGAGTGGCGATCGCACGGCGTACTGGTGCCGCCCACCCGAACGGCTCGACGACGAGCGTGCGCCGCGACGTTGTCGGCGTCCTGGCCGGCGGCGGTCGTGTCAGGCTCCGTCGAAGGCCGTGACGCCGGTGGTGGTGCCGAGCAGGATCCGGTTGCCGGTCAGCACCGGGGAGGCGAAGTGCGGGAGCGGGTCGGTGGCGGTCTGCTGGAGGATCCGGCCGGTGGCCGGATCGAGGGCGTAGAGCCGCCCGCGCCCGTAGTCGGCGACCCAGACCGCGCCGCCGCCGATGACCGGCGAGCCGGCGGCGCCCAGGGGTACCCGCCAGCCGGAGTGCAGCGAGCCGTCGTCGGTGACGGTGAGCTGGGCGAGCGCTGTGTCACACGGGACGTACACCGTGCTGCCGGCCACGGCCGCGCCACCGTACGCCGGGCAGAGCGGGGCCTCGGCGAGCCGGCCACCGATACCGCCGAGGTGCTCGGCGTCCAAGGCATAGGCCGTGCCGCGCTTGCCGACGGCGAGCACGAAGCGGCCGACCCGCACCGGGGCGAGCGCGCCGAGGTCGAGGTCGTCGGCGTTGTCGGCGGCCCAGTCGGCGGGGGCGAAGAAGTCGGTGCGCTCCAGCTGCGGGGAGAGCGCGAGCACCGAGTCGGAGCCGTCGTACGGGCCGCCGGTGGCCGCGCCGTTGCCCACCGAGACGTACAGCTGCTCCCCGTCCACCACCGGTCCGCCGGAGGCCCAGCTGCCGCCCTGGCGGGTGGTCGGCACGGCGTAGGAAAGGATCGGGCCACCACCCGTGACGGGGACCGACAGCACGCTGCCGACGTAGTTGCCGCAGTCGCCGAACAGACCGCCGTACGCGATCACCACCCGGCCCTGCCACAGCGCGAGGGCCGAGCGCTGCTGGTGGGCGATCGGGTCGCCGCGCGGCGGCTCGACCTCCCGTTGGAGCCGCAGCTCGCCGGTCGCCGCGTCCAGCCCGGCGAGGAGGTGCCGGCCGCCGGTGAGCTCGGCGACGGCGAGGAGCAGGCCGGTGGCGGGGTCGTACACGGGCGTGCCGGTGATGCCGAGCGGGTCGATGTTGCCGCACGGCAGCTCGGCGGACCGGGCGGGCTCGCCCAGGTGACGACTCCACAGCACCGCGCCGGTCGCCAGGGCGAGGGCGTACACGGTGTTGTTCTGGGTGGCCGCCAGCACCCGGTCGCCGACCACCAGCGGCTGGCCGTACACCGCGCCGTCCAGCCGGGCCGACCAGGCCCGGCCCAGCGGCCCGGCCGGCGGTACGCCGGGGGCGACGCCGGTGTGCAGCGGGTCACGGTGGTACATCGGCCAGTCGCGGTCGGGCAGTTGGGTGGGCGTACCGGCGGTACCCGACGGGATCAGCACGGTGGGGGCCACCGGCCCGGGGTGTTCGCCGGGTGTGCAGCCCGGGAGCAGGGCCAGGAGCGCGACGAGGGCGGGCAGGCGGGGCATGGTCCGACAGTGCCCGGCCCGCGTGCCGGTCGTGGGGATATGTCACCTGTCCGAGGGCGTTTCCTTGGTTTGGCTCGCATTCCGCAGCCCTGCTGAGTCCATCACCCGAGTGAGCGCACCAGTGCTTACCGCGTCGGCTTCGACGACCTGGCGCCAAGGACGGCCGACTTCCGGAGGCACCGCACGATGACCACCGACACCACCCGCCCCGACCCGGATCCCGCCGCCGCGCCCGACCGGTTGTGACTGGCCTCGGGCAGCAGCCGCCCCGCGCCCGCCGACCGGGATCTGGGCCGTCCGATCCTCGACTCCCCGCTGGTGCGTGGTTCGGTGTGGCTGCGCTGGAGCGGGCACGACGGAATCCGCACTCTCCACCAGGGCGCCGGACTTGCCCGCGGCTGGACGGAGCGCGACGTCGACGGCCTGGACGGCTGGGTGGCCCTGGTCGACGGCCGGGTCGTCCTCGGCGCCCGCCCGGGCGGTGACCTGCCGGAGCCTGTCGTCCACGCCGAGGCCTGGCAGGCAGGCGCGACGCTGCACGCCGCCCTCGCCCAGCACCCCACCCCTTCACCCAAGACGAGGACGAGTTCGGCGGCGGGCCGGTACACACTGCCGCCCTCGACCGGCAGCTCCGGGGCGGGGAGGAGGTCGAGCGGGCCGCAGGCCTCGCCACGGGTGCGGGCGTCGGCGACGAAGGCGGCGTGGATCCGGTCGACGTCGAGCAGGTGCTCGCGCCCGTGCCGCACGGCGAGCTGCTCACCGTCCAGTGCCTGGGCGCTCGGGCGACGGGCCTCGGGGAAGGTCGCCGCCACCGCTGCGCCCTGGGCGGTGAGGTGCCAGGCCTTCGCCTGGCCGGCCTGCGGCAGGGTCACGAACTCGGCCAAGCCATCGGCGTGCAGGCGGGTCAGCCGCTTCTGGGTCTGCTTGATCAGGGCGGTGCCGCCGTGCAGCTGGTGGAGCTGCTCGGCGGTCGCCAGCGTGAAGCGGTGAAGCGTGACCAGAACGTCGTGGTCGGTCTCCAGATCCCCGTGCACGAATGTGCTCCCTCAGTCCGAAGCGCGGTGCTGCGAGTCGCCGGTCGGGTGGGCGGCCGGCTCGGCCGGGCCGGGTGTCGGTGCTGAGTTCTAGGGTCGGCGGGTGACGACGACTTCTGGCGCGTATGCCGGTTCTGCCGGGCCTGTCCTTGATGTTCTGCCGGATCCGTGGGTGGTGTTGCGGGGCACGGCTTGGCCCGTGTTGGGCACCGCGTATGGAACCGCTGAATGGATTCCCCGGGTACTGGCCCCGCTATTGGGCCCGGACGTGACCGTGAAGGAAACCCGGCAGGCCCTCAACGCCCTGGAGCCGGTGCAGCACCAGAACACGATCTACGAGGCGACCGCGTCGGTCGCGCTGTGTGTCGCCGCGGTCCTGGCCCGCCGTGCCGAGCACCACCGCGGGGCGGCGGACAGGGTGTGTGCTCTGCTGCTGGGCTGGCTGGCCAGTGTCGCCTACGACAGCGACGACGCCTGCGTGGCGGCCCATCAGCGGTACTCCGAGGAGGACTTCCTGGAGGGCTACCCGCCGATGGTGGCCGTGCGGGCCCTGAGGCCGGTGCTGTTCCAGGCCGTCGAGCCGTTCCTCGACGACCGCGACACCGTCGTCGTTGAGGAGGCGCTGTGTGCCGCTCTGGTGTTCGCGGAACACCCCGGCCTGGCCGGGCACCGTGACAGCCTGGCCGACCGCGCCCGACGCCTCCTGCTCGTCTGCGACACACGGTGGCGTCGTTGGCAGGCCCTTGATGCCCTGACCGCGTGGGGCCACGACACCACCGGCTTTGCCCGGCCTGGCGACGACGACCGCAGCCCGTACCTCCCTAGCTCCGCCTGGCCTCTCGGCGACGGCGATCCTGACAACCCGCCCTTCTGACCATCCCAGCGCAGGAGAAGCGACTGGGCCCGTTGGTGTTGCCGGTCCCGACCAAGCGCGGGCTGGTGGCCGCACTGGTCTCCACCCCGGATGACCCCTGGTGGGAAGACCGGCTACTGCACGCCAAGCTCTACCCGGCGAAGGGCCGTCGGGTGTGACCTGTTGGTTGTGGTGGGCGTGGAATGGCCTCTCATACCGTGTTGTCTGGACCACTTGCCATGACGGTCGCGCGGGACCGGGCGGGCGGCGGCGCTGCGCCGGATGGTGACTGTGGGTGCACACGGCTGGCTGAGACCCCGCTGTAGCCCCGGCCCGGCCAGAACACCGGAAATAGCCGACCGGAGAACTCGAGAAAAAGGGAGGAAAGGAATCGCTGCGCTCGCTGCTGACCCGACGTTCCGACCACGTCGTTCTTATCGCCGACGACAGGCCGCACGCCCGCGCGTTGTACGAGGCGCTCGCCCGCGAGACCGGGACACGGTCCGGGACGATCGGAGTGAGCACCCCTTGCGACTCCGTGAGTGACATCCCCCGCCGCTACGAGGAGGCGCAGCGCGCCCTGGAGGTGCGCCGCCACTGCCGCGAGCACTACGGCACGTCGTTCTTCGACGAACTCGGCCTCTACCGCATCCTGGGACCTGGCAGCGACTACCGGGAACTGGAGACATTCGTGCAGGAGTGGCTCGGGCAGCTTATCGAGTACGACTCCCGGCACCACGCGACCTTGGTGGAGACCCTGTCCCGGTACTTCGACTGCGGCGGCAACTACGACGAGACCGCCGACTCCCTCGCGATCCACCGCAGCACGCTGCGCTACCGGCTCCAGCGCATCCGCGACATCAGCGGCAATGACCTCGCGAACGTCGAGGACCGGCTGAACCTCCAGGTGGCGACCCGAGTGTGGAGGATCGTGCTGGGCGGGACCGGCTGACGCCTCGCTGGAACTCCTGTGGGAGTGGTGTCAGCAGCGCCGCAGTGGGTGGGCCGGGCGGCGGAGGCTGGGCCGCTCTGCGGATGCCGGGACGGCCGACGGCGACGCCTCCCTGGAGTCGGGACACCTCGGGTTTCCACGCCCGGACCCGCTCACACATGCTGATTCGCCCCATGCACGGCAAGCCGTGGCACCCGGGTCGTCTGTGGTTCACGTCGAATGCGCAGAGTCGCCACCCGATTTCGGCTACGTCGGCGCTCTCACGGTGTGGCTCTTCGCCTGTGTGCAGCACGACGAGCTCGACCTGGCCGGCGAGGCCCTGCAACACCACGGCGCACGGAGGCGTCAAGCCGTGGGTGCTCGTGGTCACTGCCGTCCAGCCCCGGCCGACCGCGAGATCAAACGCCGCACCGACGTCGTCCAGGTCTTCCCGAACGACAACGCGCTCCTGCGGCTGGTCACCGCCGTCCTCTTCGAACTCCACGGACTCGGCCAGGTTCCAGATGGTGGAGTGCACCGTAGCGACCGCTCCCGTGGCCGCAGGGAGGTCAGGAGGGGCGAGTGGACTGCGCCGAGAGCGCGCCAGGACGGAGTGCGCGTTCGCGCAACGCGACGGCGACCGACACCACGGCGCCGCAGGAGAGAACCGCCGCGAAGCCGATCATCGCGGTCTGCACGGCGAAGTACCGCAGAGCGATGCTGAATAGGACGGACGGCAGGCCCATTCCCAGGTACGCGACGACGAAGAACATGGCGAGGACCCCCGCGCGTGAGGCGGGCGCGGCAACTGAAACGGCACGTTCGACCCCTCCCTTGAACAGCAGCCCGGAGCCGGCGCCGGACAGGGACACGGCGACCAGGTAGTGCCAGAGCGCCGGGTGGTAGAGGGTGACGGCGCACAGGACTAGGCCGACCGGGAAGACCACCGCCCCCACGGTCAGGACCCGGGGCAGTGGGAGGCGGCCCAGCACCAGTTGGGCGGCCGCCGCGGAACCGAACATGAGGAAGGCCGCCAGGCCGACCACGAGGTGCGAGTCGGTGTGCAGGGTGCCGTGGAGCACGCTCGCCCCGAGGGAGGAGATCAGGCCGAGGATCGCGAAGGCGAAGGCACCCAACGCGCCGGCCGCGCAGAACGTCCGCCGGCCGCCGGGGCGCAGGACGAACCTGCTGGGCGGTTCGGCCGCGGGCAGCTCCAAGTCCACGGTCTCCGGGGTCGACAAGACCAGCGCCAGGCACACTGCCATGGCGAGCGTGAAGATCGCCTGGGTGGTGATCAGGGGCGTGGGAAGCCATTCCGCGGCGGCTCCCGCGACCAGGGGCCCTGAGGCCAGGCCGCCGAGGTTGGCGGCGGTGGCCACGATGCCGGGCAGCACCGAACCCGTCCGTTCCGGACGGGCCTCGTGGTGGAGGTCGTGCAGGTACGTCGTCGCGGTCGAGGCCATCAGCCCCAGTCCGACACCGTTCAGGATCCTGCCTGTGATCAGCCCCGGCAGGTCCCGCCACACGATCAGTACGACCGACGCGACGATGCCGACCAGCAGCGCCGGGACGATGATGCGCCGCCGGCCGAGCCGGTCCGACAGGTGGCCCAGTCCGAGGAAGGAGGCCGCTGCGCCCACGACCATCGAGGCGTACGCCACCGTGACCGTGGTCGCGCCGAAGTGGTCCCGGGCCTCGTACAGCGGCCACAGCGGGGTCGGCGCGGTGCCGAAGGCCATCAGCACGGTGAAGGCCACCGCCACGAACCAGAAGCCGGTCGCGTGCGAGGCACGGCGCCCGGCGGGGGCTCGGGGCGGCAGGTTGGCGGGAGCAAGTGCTGGGATCCGGCGGGTCGGGTCGCCGGGAGCGTCGGCTGGGGGACAGCTCAGCGGCGTCGGTACGGCAGACAGGGGTACCCCTCCTCGGGCGGCAGTGGATGCGTTTTTCATCCTCCTCACCAGCCAGGATCAGTGCCAACGAATGTTTTTGCTGGGCTCGAGCAATGCGAGTGATACTCCCCGTATGGAGCTACGTCAGCTGGAGCACTTCATCGCGGTCGCCGAGGAGCTGAGTTTCACGCGTGCCGCCCGTCGGCTGCACGTGGTGCAGTCGGGGGTGTCCGCCGCGATCCGCTCCCTGGAGCGCGAGCTCGGCTGCGCGCTGTTCGAGCGCACGTCGCAGCAGGTCCGGCTCACCGGGGCGGGCGCGGCGCTGCTGCCGGAGGCTCGGGCCACCCTGCACGCCGCCCAGGCGGCCCAGGACGCCGTGCGCGCCGCACAGGACACGCTGCGAGGCACGGTGAACGTGGGCGCCATGGCCTCGGTCGAGGTGGTGGACCTGCCTGCGCTCCTCGGGCAGCTGCACGCGCGGCATCCGGCGATCGACGTCCGGCTGCGGCTGGCGACGACCGGATCAGCGGGACTGGCGCACGCGCTGCTCGGCGGGGACCTGGACGTGGCCTTCCTGTCGCTCCCCGAGCACAAACCCGCCGGGATAGACGCACGGGAGCTGGCCACCGTGCCGCTCGTCCTGGTGGTGAGCGCCGCCCATCCGCTCGCGCAGCGGGGGGCGGTAGCACTTGCGGACCTCGCGCGGGAGCCCTTCGTGGACTTCCCGCCGGGCTACGGCAACCGCGAGGTCGTCGACCGGGCGTTCGCGGCGGCGGGCATCGTACGCCGGGTGGCACTGGAAGTGCCCGACATCGACATGGGGGCGGCGCTGGTCCGGCACGGTCTGGGCATCGCCTTCCTGCCCGCGTTCGTCGTTGCCCGCACCCCCGGCCTGCATGTCTTGGACGTCCTGGACGTCCACGGCACCATGCTCCGCTGGAGCATGCATCTCGGCACGTCGTCGACCCGGCGGCCCAGCTCGGCCCTGCGGGCGCTGCTCGACCTGGTCGACCTCCACGTCATCGCCCTGTGACGCCCGGGCCAGCGGCCCGGGCGTCTCCCGCCGGTGGTGTCTGTCCGGGCCCCTGCGCCCGCCGCCCGCTCGCGGCCCGTAGCGTTCCTGCCAGGACGCGTCCACCACCCGGCAGGCACGCAGCCAGTCGGGGGCCGCCATCGTCAGCGCTTCCAACGCACACCGCCCACGGGCAGGCCTAGGGCCTGCGCCACGGCGGCCCCACCACAGCCCCACCAGGCCGCCGAGCAGAGCAGCCGCGCCATGACCCCGGCCGGCTGACGCCTCCCACGGTCGGGCCATCAGCGCGACGCTTGGCAAACTGATCGATGGCCTCGCGCACTGACCACGTCGATGTGCGGTCCACCGCGGATCCCCGGCCAGACCGCCGACTTTGAAAACGGGCCCAGGGACCGGTGAGTCAGGGGCGACCCGTCGCTGTTCAGGCCTTGGAGGCGCAGTCGCGACAGATGGGCTGCCCGTTCTTGTCCTCCCCGGCGAGCTGGGCGCGGTGGTGGACCAGGAAGCAGGTCATGCAGGTGAACTCGTCCTGTTGGGGAGGTACGACCCGCACGGTGAGCTCTTCGCCTGACAGGTCGGCACCGGGCAGCTCGATGCCTTCGACGGCTTCGGCGTCAACGTCGACCGCAGAGCCTGTCTTGTCGTCGCGTCGGCTCTTCAGTTCTTCGATGCTGTCGTCGCTGGAGTCGTCGCTGGTGTTGCGCGGAGCGTCGTAGTCGGTTGCCAAGATGCTGCCTTCTCGTCAGTGGACGGGCGGGGGAGAGGATCAGCGCCAGCTTGCCTTTTCGGCGCGGTGTCGGCACCGCGCGGGGGTCCACTCGGATAGCCCGGACGCTCTGTCGCGACGCGGTGTCGGCGGCCACGACCCGCACCGAGGGCGGGACGGCTCAGTCTCGCGGTCATCACTCTGATAGTCCTCTGCTCTCAGCGACCTCTCGACACGCCGTTGCCGCATGCCAAGCCGGCCGCAGACTGAAGCAGGCCCGGCCTGCGTCGGCGGAACCGTCTTCCACGGAGCGAGAACTCCCTGTCAACGCAGCGTTGGAGAGCGCACCAGCCGTTCCTGGACAGGCCAACCTGGCCGAAACGACAGGGGGACAGCAGCCCAAGCTGTTCCCCTACGAGGATGGTGTCGCCGCGGCGCGCTACCTGATCCACACGATGCCGACTGACGAGTTCAACAAGATGCTGGACCTGCTCAACAAGCACAGCGAACGTCAGGCCGTTCCTGCCGGGTGACCCACCCAGCCTGAGCGATCCGCTGGAAATGGCGGCCCCACCCCGAACGGCGTGCCGCCCTGGGCGGCCGGCCCACCGCCGACCGCCCAGATCAAAACGCCGGAAGGCCGCCACCCCACGGTGACGGCCTTCCAGTGCTTTCTCAGGGCCCCGGCGGCGTACCGCCGGGCAACGGACCCCGAGCCCGCTGGTGCGGGTGGCCAGATCAGCTGATCTCAGCATCACCGGCCCATCAGCAGGACATACTTGGCCCAGGTATGCAGCGAGCCGGGGGAGCAGCGCGGTGTCGTGGAAAGATGCGGTCCAACCGGCCTTGAGGATGCTGCTCCAGCCGGACGCCCAGCTCGACCCGCACCTGGAGATGCTGCGCCTGGGCGCGGAGCACGAGGACATCGAGGCCAGGGACATCGTGGTGACCCTGGCCCTGGGCGGCGCGCTGGTGACCGGCACGCTGGTCTCCACCGATACCTGGGAGTACCTGCACCTGCGTCAGCTCGGCGACCACGACGACACCCTGCGCCGGGTAGTACGTCACGCGATCGGGTACCTGGACGACGCCGCCGAGAACGGCCGGCGCCGCCGTGAGGTTGATCGCCGCTTCCTTCACCTGCGGGACGTCACCTACCGCTCCGGCCGCACCACCCACACCCTGCCGACCTGGCGCGGCTCGATCTCAGCGGTCAGCGGCTGGACGCTTGGCGAGCCCGAGTAGACCCGACCGGCCACCCGGCCGAAGGTGCCGACCGGCAACGCCGAAAGGCCGCCACCCCGCAGGGTGACGGCCTTCCAGTGCCTTCTCGGGGCCGCAGCAGCCTAGCGCCGACCACCGACATTGATGCTGATACTCAGGTTCCGGTGGTCGTGGCTCTGCCACTGACTGACGCCCTGCTGGGCTGTCCTCGAGTTGTTCTGTCCGGCTGCCG
>NZ_JBVHIP010000061.1:0-29697 GCF_055560495.1 Kitasatospora sp. NPDC023176
GGGCCACCGAGGTGACCACGAGGGCCTGTGCCCGCACGTTCGTGCGGGCACAGGCCCTCGTGGTGTTTCCCTGCTATCGGCAGTGTCGGCGAACCGCCGACCGGATCCCGCTTTGATCTTCCCACCCGAGCACCGCCCGCCATTTTCCCTGCCGACCAGACCGGGATCGGGCGGCAACTGCGAACCGATGCGGGCCGCGCCCGTGTGGGTGGCTGGGCGCGGCGTGCTCCTCGCCCGCCACCGCGTCGCCCCCGCCCTCGCCCGCGGCGACACCGTCCCGCTGCGCACCGCCCGCCAGCCGCAGCCGGCTCCCGCCCGCGGTGCCGCGTGACACCCCGATCGTGACCGGCCTGCCCGGCCGGTCCGCCGTACGAAGCCGTGAGCCGGTACCGCCCGACGTCCCCGCCGGGGACTTGAGAGCCTCGAACAGCTCCGCCGTGAACGCCTCCAGGTCCTCCCGGACCTCAGCCATCTCCCCAGGTGTCACACACCCTCAACGACGCAACCCGCCAACGGACACGCCATACCAAGACGAACCTGACCAAGCCCTACTAGGAGCTGTCGTCAAAGTGGGTGACCCCAGCACGTTCATTGCGGCCGGGCAAGATAGGACCGTGATCGGCTACTGGAATCCGCTTCCCACGGCTCGACTGGTGGTTGAGAGCCTCGGGGAGCATGCGGAGCAACTCTTCACGGGCGCGTGGGAACAGCGGAACTGGCGCAACGTGCCGGGCCCCTTCTATGCCGGCGACACGGACAGCATGGCCACTGGGCGTATGGACGCTCCAGGTCACATCGCCTATGACGATGATCTAGGTGGTGGGTTCGGCTCCGAGTTCATCTATCGCCAACCGGTGAACGAGCACGAGACCACGGCCGTGATCCGTGGTTGCCGGATGGAGTTGTACCGGGGCTACAACTGGGACGGTGACGACCACTGGACGGTGGAAGCCGTCCGCGACTGGTGGCGGGACCGAGCCCGCGTTCGGGAATGGGCGGTTGCCATCGCAGCCGACTGGGGTGCGGACGCTCATCCCCGCTGGGGCTTCAACGCTGACCCTCGCTACCTCGGCCACTATCACGATGCTGCTCAGGGGCATCGGGACTTCATTTCCTACATCGACAGCGGACTGGAAATGTACCTGCGCGGCTACCTCTTCTGGCTCGAGCAAGGGCGTGAGTCCCGCACCGGCGAAGCCCTTCCCCGCCTCTAGGCAGTGCAAGTGATCTCGGGTAGTGGATCATGGTGCGGTGATACGTCGCCATGAACTCTCAGATGCCCAATGGGACCTGGCGGAGCCTCTGCTAGCCAGACCCGGCACTGGTCGTCCCCGCCTGGCGGGCGACGACGAGTCGGAGCTCGACCGCTACAAGGCCGCGATGATCGACGGCGAGGCCACCGTCAAGCGCCTCAAGCGCCAGGAGGGCCGGATCTGGCTGATGCCGCACAACCCCGCTTACGAGCCGATCAACGGTGACAACGTGGCCATCCTGGGCAAGGTCGTGGCGGTCCTGCGCCGTCTGTGACCCGGCATGTGGAGGGGCCGGTGATCGGCGCGGCCCGGAGCGTGCGTGCTCCGGGCCGCGCCGCTGAGGCTCAGCCCAGTGTGCAGGCGAGCTGTGCCTTGACCGCGTTTCGGAGGTCTTCCTGGGCGTAGCACTGGCCGCTGTAGACGTCCTGGAACTGGGGGCTGATGAGGTGGACGTTCACGATCTCGGTCACGATGTTGACGTTCCCCTGGGCCACGATGGTGTTGTGCGCCACGGCCACCTGGCCCGTCGGAGCTGTCTGGGCGCCGATGACGCCGCCTTCACCGTAGATCAGGTTGGTGATCTTGGTGTAGATGGTCACCTGCTTGCCCTGGATGGTGTTGCCGACGATGGCGACCGACCAGTCCTTGTAGTTACGCTGCCAGGCGTAGTGGGTCCTCTGGTTCAGGGCCTGCACGGCGCCGTACCCGATCACGCTGATCCAGCGGTGCGGGAGTAGCGGGCGGCCGCCCGGGTGGTCGCGGGGCTTCGCAGGCTCCCCCGTCTGCACGGCCTCGTACAGCTCCTGGGCCCCCGTGTTCAGGCGGTCCGCCGCCGAAGCCACCCCGGGGGTGGCGCTGGCCGGCGCGGCGATGCCACCGGTGACGGCGAGAGCCGCGAGCGCGGCGACCGCGACCGTCTTCCACTTCCCGCCGGGCCGCTGACTGATGGCCATTTGTCACTCCTCTTCGCGTCCATAACCGAGCGCGCGGCGTACCGACGCACCCGCCCGCCGGGCACCCCGGCGCACACCACTGTCGCCGCCCCGCCACCCGGCCCACATCAGTCATTTGACTGCTGAACGCGGCAAGCCCGACTGGGACGCCGAGACAATCGTCGGTCTCGCCACTGACGTTCTGGGCGCCCTCCCGGTGATCGGCGCCGTCGGGAAGGCGGCCCGGACCGGCAAGCTCGCGATGAAGTCGGTCGGCAAGGTGAGCGTGGCCGTCCGAAGCGGCGGCCGGGCCTTCCCCGCCGCGACCGGCGGCGCGGCAGCCGCCGAGGCCGGTACGATCGCCACCTACTTGGGCACGAAAGGCGCGAAGTTCATCGACGCCACTGCCAAGCAGGGCAAGCTGGCCGGCAAGGTGATCCAGGGCTCGGTCGCCCTGGTCACCCAGGTCCCGACCGTGGTGACCCTGGCCTCCGGCGATGACGCTGCGGGTTCGAATGCCGCCACCGCCGTCGACTTCACCCAGGGTATGGCCGACAACGCCGGTGACTGAGTCGAAATGGGTTCCCGCTTTGCACGCAAGGGCGGCAGCGTCTCCCTCGCCCGCTTCGCTTCCGCGTTCGCTTAAAACCCGCCCCGTTGACACCGGAGCCCGGCCGGGCAAGGAGCCGGCCGGGCTCCCCAGAGTGGGTGGCTACGCCTGGCGGGTTCCACCTGGAGCGGAACACAGCGGGCGGGCGACGGTGGTCGCGGCGACCGGCTCCGGCACACACTCCCCGGCGGCCTGGTCGCGGTCCTGGTCGAGGAGGAGGGTCGTGGCCACGGTCTGGACTGCGGGTAGGGCCTGTCTCCTTGATCGGGCCGGGTGGGCGGCCGGGTCGGAGCAGGCCGGCGGCCCGGGGCGGAGGTGTGTCGGTGTGGTGCGGCAGGATCTCCTGTATGACGGACGGAATCGCCTGGCTCGCGGAGCCACAGAGCATCGCCTTCGGCGGCTACAGCGTGACGCTGGCCCGAGGGCTCGGGGTCGAGGCGCTGGCGGCGCGGATCGCGGCCTCGGCCCAGTGGTCGGAGCGGACGGTGGAGCCGGTCGGGGAGCTCACCGGGGACGGGCTGGTCGAGGCGCTGGAGGAGGAGTTCGGGGACGCCTGGGACGGGATCGGGCTGCGGCTGGGGGTGAGCGGCGGGTGGACCTTCGCGGTGGCGTACGGGGGCTGGTTCGGGGAATTCCGGGACGGTCCGGCGATCTCCGAGGGCGGGGCCGAGGTCTTCCTGGTGGAGTACGAGGAGGAGAACGGCAAGCCGGTGCCGCCGACCTTCCACTACCACCGGGACGGCCGGACGGTGTGCTCGTTCAATCTGCACCTGGACGACTCATGGGGCAACGGCCAGGTCGTCGGAGACCCCGAAGTCGCGGGTAAGATCAAGGAGTTGCTGAGCGCCGAAGGTCTGCCGGACGAGGAGCGAGCGAGCCGCGAGGTGCACCGGACCACCCTGGGGGTGCTGGAGCGACACTTCGGTCTGACGCTCCCCCGGGCCCTGGTGCTGGAGGCCCCGCTGCCGGCCGTCCTGCTCGCCGACTAGAGCGTGACTCTTTGATGGGCTGAGCTGTTGATCGGATGTGTCTGTCCGATTGGTGATCAGTGATGCCATGTGGGAACGGATCGAGCCGTTGATGCCCCGAGCGCGGGTTCGTCACCGGGACAGCCTGTCCTCGCCGTCGTTTGCGAACCCTGTGAAGAGGGGGCTTGCCACTCCTGTCCCAGGTCCCGGGCCGGTGTGCGAGGCCGGTTCGCCCGGTCGGGTGAAGACGTGCCCGGCCCGACCCGACTGCACCGTTCGTCCTACAACCTGTCAGGGGCGCTCCTAGCGTCCCGGGTATGACGAACCACCTGCGTACCACTGCCCCGACCACGCGTCGGCCCGGCACCTTCGTGCCGCTCCCCGCGAGCCTGGCCCGCAGAAGAACCGTTCACCGGCGGTGGACGGCATGAGCCTGACCTCCGGCCTCAGCTGCCCCGCACCCCGCTGCGCCGCTTCCTGGACCGGGAGATGTCCGCGGGCCCCAGCCACTGCGGGAGAGCTTCCGCACCCGCTACGCCGCCGCGCCCGTGCTGATGCCGCCCGAAGGGGTGGGGACCGAGGCCGGCACAGTCGGGACCGCGATCGACCAGCGCCTGCGCCTGGCCCTCACCGCCGCCGAACCCGTCGACCTGGCCACCCACCTGGACATCGACATCAGCCGGGGCATGGGCGGCCGCCAGGCCGGCGAGCGCATGGGCGTCGTCGGCGAACAGCTCCTCAAGCGACTGGCCGAGACCCGTCCACGCCCTGGACCTGGACAACCGGGACCTGCCGATGGACCGCTCCTGGGGTGGCCTACTCGAAGCGGTGGGGGTGCCTGGCAGATCCTCGGCTACCTCCTCCTCGACACCCCCGACCACTACCGCATCGACACCGTCGGCTTCTACCTCACCCGCACCGCCACCCTGGCCACCTGGCCCGTCGAGGACGACCTTGCCCTCCTCGGCGCCCGCTGCCGCGACCTCCCCCCACTGCGCGCCACCTTCGCCGAGCTCCTCATCAACTGCACCGCCGACCAGGAACCCTTCGAACTCGACGAGCGGTACCGAGTCCAGCGCCTGCTGGAACGCCTGGCCACCCCCGTTCCGGCGGGCCACTGCCCGGTCTGTGCCCAGGCGATGCCGCCGACCTTCACCGGCCGCGCCCGCCGCTACTGCACCGGCTGGTGTGGTCGCCGGGCCCCGGGGCTGCGACAGCGGGGATGGCTTCCCGGCCGGCTGCCGGACTTGGCGATCGCTGCGTGACTTCCCCGCGTCCCACGCTGCCACGGCACGTCCGAGACAGGGTGGGACGCCTACGCAGCTTGTCCCAGGTTCAGGGACCGGCACGCAGATGTTCCAAGCCGCAGGATCCGCCGACTACGCCACCTCGTCCGACGACACCGGGCCGTCGATGTGCTTGAGCTGGGAACGGGCAGCGACACGATCCTCACCCGACAGCTTCGCCCAATACCCGTCGGCCCACACCGCGTGGGCGGCCTGACGCTCGGCCTCCTCCAGCCGGGCGGACTCGGTCAGTTGCTCTTCGCTGGCTGGCACCTGGCAACCGCCCCGCCCAGCGGGCACCCCGGCGGCCTCTCCCTTGCCCTTGCACCACCGCGATCGGGAAAGTGGACGCCTGACACACTGTGCGCCATGACTGAGCACGAACCTCATGCCTCGGTGCAGCTATCCGAGGTGCTGCACCGCAGGTTGGAGCGGATCGAGCGGCTCCTGGAGCCCGAGAAGCCGGAGCGCCCAGCGTGGCGCTCGGTCACTCTCGGTGAGCAGCGCTGGGCGGTCTCGGTGGCCATCCTGGTCGCGGTGGGCCTCCAGCTGGCCCTGCCGACCCGTCTGACCATCCACCCGCATTGGATGCTGCCCACCCTGGAGCTGGCGCTGTTGGTGGCCCTGGTGGTCCTCAACCCGCACAAGCGCATCGACCAGACGTCGCGGTTGCTGCGCTTGCTGAGTCTGGCCCTGGTGGCGGTGATCAGCCTGGCCAACGGCTGGTCGGCGGTGAAGCTGGTGCGCGACCTGATCCACACTTCTGCCTCACCGGGCGCGCTCGCGCTGCTCGGTACTGGCGGCGCGGTCTGGGCGACCAACATCATCGCCTTTTCGCTCTGGTACTGGGAGTGGGACCGAGGCGGCCCGGCGGCCCGTGCCCAGGGGGTGAAGTCGTACCCGGACTTCCTCTTCCCCCAGATGCAGCAGGAGGGCATAGCGGAGCCGGGCTGGGAGCCCTCCTACCCGGACTACTTGTATGTGGCGTTCACCAACGCCTGCGCCTTCAGCCCGACGGACACCATGCCGTTGTCGGTCTGGGCGAAGCTGCTGATGATGACGCAGTCGGCGGTGTCGCTGATCACGGTGGTGCTGGTGGTGGCGCGGGCGGTCGGCATCCTGCAGTAGCAGCCACAGTGCGGCAGCCCCACCGAGGGCTCCTGGACAGCGGTCGCGCAGGTCCCCGCCAGGTACGGTTCGCCCGGCACCACGTCGGCCCGCATCCGCGCGCCGGCCCGCCTCCGCCGCCTCGGCGAGCACCTCGTTCACCGCGTGCTGCCGCTCGCGCTCCCGCTGCTCCTGGTCCTCGTCCCCGGCGCCCGACTCGGCCGCCACCAAGGTCATGTTCGCGCCAAGGTCACGCAAGGCCGGTGAGTTTCGCCCCGCCAAACTTTCCACCGCAGGTCAGCGCATTAGCAGCCCTGGGCCGGGGTCGGCTTCGGTTTCGCCGGAACCGCCCGCCGGACGCTACGGGAACGGGATCGGCTCACCCGCCGCATGCTTGAGCGCGCCGCCCGGTGGGGCGACGACAGCGTCGACCCGGCCGACCAGGACGGTGACGGTTCCGCCTCGCGGGGCGAAACTGCGGCCGCCGACCACGACGACCAGGAGCAGCCCGGCCCGGCCGTCCCGGCCGCCTTGGCTGACGTCGAACCGGCCCGGCAGACACCGCCGGCGCTGCCGCGCCAGCAGGACGTGGGGCCGCTGCGCCCGCCGCCCCAGCCGTACCTGCGCGGCCTGGGCCGGTTCGACCTCATCCAGAACGTGGGAAGGCACGCTTCGACACTGCCGCCTGGGAGGGCGGCGAGAGGAGCGCCCCAAGCGGCTGAACCGCAAGGGGCTGAGTACCGTCGCGAAGGGTGCTGGCGGACCGGCTCGTAGTAGTGCTGAGGCCCCTGTAACGGGGGTGGAGCGAAGCGGCCGGGTCATCCGTGGCTGTGTGTATCTGGTCAACCGGACGTTCCCCGGGAGGAGCTCCCAGGCCGGGATCACCATCCAGCGCGTCCTGACCGACAACGGCTCCTGCTACCGCTCACGGCTCTGGCGCGATGCCCTCGCAACCGAGGGCATCGCGCACAAACGCACCCGCCCCTACCGGCCCCAGACCACGGCGAAGTCGAACTCTTCAACCGCACCCTGCTCGACGAATGGGCCTACGCACAGCCCTACCACACCGAACAGGACACCTACAATCACCGCCGCGGACACACCGCGCTCAAGGGCCAGCCACCCGCCAGCCGCGTCCCCAACCTCACGGGTCAGAACAGCTAGTGCTTCAACGCGTCCTTGGCCTTCTGGCCGGCCTGCGCCATGTCGCCCTTGACCTGCTTGGCCTTGCCCTTCGCGACGAGGCGCTCGTTCCCGACAGCCTTGCCAGTGGCTTCCTTGATCTTGCCCTTGGCGGTCTCGGTCGTGTGTTTGATCTTCTTTCCCGCGCTCATGCGATCCTCCTCTGCCGAGCTGCGGTCCCTCTACATCACGGGAAGCACGGCCCGCCCCTGTCAGCGGTTGTCGTCGCCGTCCTCCTCTTCCTCCTCTTCCGGTCCTTCAGCGTCTTCCTCGAATTCGCTTTCGTAACCGCCCTCGTCGTCTTCCGCGTATTCGTCCTCGGGTTCGTCGTCCTCGTCGTCCTCGTCGTCCTCGTCGTACTCGAGTTCCTCGTCGTCGTACTCGCCCTCGGGTTCGCCGCCTTCGTCGTACTGCCCCTCGTCGTCCTCCTCGTCCCCGGGCTGGTTGTCCTGGGCGGCTTCTTCCTCCTCCATGGCCTCGTCGTGGGTACGGACGACTTCGCCGTCGCGGATTTCGCCGCGCCAGCCCTCCGCCTCGTCGTTGGTGAGGGAGACGTGCCGCTGGAAGTTCTTGAAGTCCAGGCGCAGGCGCCGGCCCTGGGCACGCCAGATGTTGCCGGTCTTCTCAAAGAACCCGCTGGGGTAGTACTCCACGACCAGGACGATGCGGGTCAGGGTCGGAGTGATCTCGTGGAAACTGACGGCCCCGCGGGTGCTGCCCTTGGCTCCTTCTGAGGTCCAGACGATGCGATCGTCCGGTATCTGCTCCTGGACGGTCGCCTTGAAGCTGCGTTTCGAGGGTCCCACTTTGACCTTCCAGTCGGTGGTCACCTCGTCACCCTGGGAGACGCTCTGGACGCCTTTGGCAAAGCCGCTGAAGTCCTCGTACTGCGTCCAGTGGTCGTAAGCGGTCCGCAGCGGCACGCCGACGTCCAGGGTCTCGACGATGTTCATCGTCTTCTTGCCGGCCTTGCGTCCGGGCTTTCCACCACCGCCGAAGGTCTCTTTGATCTTGTCGACGGCGCTGTCCTTGACGGCTTTGGCCTTTTCCGCGAGGAACGCCTTCGCCGGTGAGTCGCCTTGCAGGACGCGGGCACCCGCTTTGGGCAGGACGCCGCCGTTCTCGACGACATCGCCCAGGGTGCCGGTGAGGTCCGATACCTTGTCGCTGGCCTTCTCGACCAGGTGCTCCAGCTGGGCGCCGAGGTAGTTGACGGCCTCTTCACGCAGCCGGTCGACGCCCGACTTGTCCGTCGCCTTCTCTTCCGTGGCGGCCATGGGTCACCTCCGCCGGGTACGTGTCGACGGCTTGGTGGCGGTGCTCTTGGTCGCGGAGGTCTTCTTGGCTGCGGTCCTCTTCGTCGCCGGTGCCTTCTTGGCCGGCGCGCGTTTCGCAGGTGCGGCTGCCTTCTTGCTCGCGGGCTGCGAGGCGGCGGTCTTCGAGGCGGACGAGCGGGCTGGTGTCCGCTTGGCCGCGGACGTGGTCTTGGCCGGGGCCTTCTTCGCAGCCGGAGCCGCCTTCTTCGAAGCCGGAGCCGCCTTCTTCGAAGCCGGAGCCGCCTTCTTGGCCGCCGGAGCCGCCTTCTTGGCGGGCCTGCGGGCGGCCTTCGGTGCGGACTCGGTGGATGCCGCTGCCCGGGAGGCCCGCGACCGCCCGCCCGTGGCGGGGCGGCGGCGGGACGCCCTGGCCGGACGCTCCTCCTCCTCCTCCTCGGGCGGCTCTTCCTCCTCCTCGTCCTCCGGTTCGTCCTCGGCCTCTTCCTCTTCTTCCGGCTCCTCGTCCTCGGGGCCGGCGTCCTCGGGTTCCTCCTCGTCGTCCTCCGACTCGTACTCGTCGTACGGCTCTTCGTCTTCCTCTTCCTGATCCTCGTCCGACTCCTGTTCCTCATCCGGCTTAGGCCTGCCGATGTTGAGGGTGCGCTCCCGCAGGGAGTCGGCGAAGTCGCCGATGCGACGGTCGGCTGCTGCGGCGATCGCCTTCTTGCCGGCTTCCAGCAGCTCGCCGCGGACCTGTTCGTTCAGCTCGGCGACCTGGGGGACCTCGTTGAGCCTGCGTAGGCCCTCGGTGGCGAGCTGGCGCGGGTCCAGTCCGAATCTGCGCCCGGCGAGGTAGGTGGCGGCGGCGAACGCGAGGCGGCCCTTCTTTGCCCGTCCCAGCACGTATCCACCTGCGATGGCGGCTGCCAGGGCAACCTTGGTGGTGTCCTTCATGGTCATCCCTTTCCGGCACTCGCCCCTGCTGGAGGGATCGGCACCAGCGAAGGGGCCCTTCTGACGTCGTGACCGGGCGCACGCACGACCTCAGAGCGTCCGGCCGGCGGGCGCACGCCCTGCCGGTGGTGCCTGCCTGCGGCAAGGCATCGGGCTGCAGCAGCCCCCGCCGCGTCCGGGGCTCTGGCCGGCGTGCTCCCGGGGGCGAGTCCTGTGCCCGCTTCGCAGGCCCTGGCGGCGTTGGCGTCCCGCCTTTCCAGTCTGGCAGCATGCCGGGCGGACGCACCTGGAGCCCCGCACCGGGCATTCCGCTTGGCGCTGCTCAACCGGACGCCCGGCTGAGCAGCGGGGCGCGCTGACGGCGTCGCGGCGCTGCCCTCAGCCAGGAGAGCCCGCCGAAGGTGCGGAGGAGCCCTTTTGCGGGAGTGGCCGACGGATAATATGGAACATATCGGGCATGCGCGAGCCTGATGGACACAGCAGGTCGTCTTCGATCCGAAGAAGGAACATGGCCGCAGGCAAGGAGGAGGGCGCGAGGCCCAGGAGGGCCGTCGCGCACTCGACCACCTCGCGCACCGGCGCCACTCGGCGCCAACCGAGCGAGGCCCCGAGGCACCCCCGCAGACCCGTCTCGGCGATGCGGGCGATGCGCAACGCCTCCGAGCAGCTGGCTGAACTCCTCGGCCGGGTACCCGAGTCGGTCTCGGCGCTCAAGCCCACCGAGGAGGGCTGGGAAGCCGATGTGGAGGTGGTGGAGCTGGAACGCGTTCCCGAGACGACCAGCGTTCTGGCCAGCTATCGGGTGACGCTCGACGAGGAGGGCGAACTGCAGTCGTACCAGCGAGTGCGCCGCTACACCCGCGGGCAGATCGACCGCCGCCCCTGAGAAACCCCCCCGCCGCGACGAAGTGAGCGCGTCCGCGTCCACCGCGACGACGGGCCGACGAAGGGAGGCACCCCGTGACTGTGGTGCCGCAAGGCGCAGCCAGTGTTTCCCGGAGCGGGAACACCGGAAATCTCTACGACATCCTCGAGCTGATCCTTGACCGCGGCCTGGTCATCGACGTCTTCATTCGCGTCTCCCTGGTCGGTATTGAGATCCTCAAGATCGACATCCGTATCGTGGTCGCCAGCGTCGACACGTACCTGCGCTTCGCCGAGGCATGTAACCGCCTCGACCTGGAATCCGGACGCAAGGCCCCGACCCAGCTCACCGACATCGTCGGGGAGGTCACCGAGGGCGGCGCACACGGCAAGAGCAAGGGCGCGCTCACCGGCGCGGTCGAAGCCGTCACCGACTACATCGGACGCGACAAGGACGAGGACCGCGAGGAGGACGAGGAGCAGGCGGAGAAGGAGCCCGCGCCGAAGCGCACCAGGCCCACTCGTCGGCCCACCAGACGGCGGGAGGAGTGACATGGCCGTCTACGTCTACTCCATCACCGCGGCCGACCACACCCGCAACCTGGACGGTCTGGAGGGCGTGGGGCCCGCTCCGGCCCCACTTCGCACCGTCAGCGCTGGCCCACTGTGCGCCGTCGTCAGCGACGCCCCCCAGGAGCTGCGGGCCAAACGCCGCGACCTGATGGCCCATCAGGCCGTCCAGGAGCGCCTGATGGCCGACGGCACGGTCCTGCCGCTGCGCTTCGGCCTCACCGCCCCCGACGACGCCGCCGTACGCGCCGCCCTGGAGCAGCGCCGCGACGAGTACACCCAGCGCCTGGCCGAACTGGACGGCTGCGCCGAGTACCACCTCAAGGCCGCCGTCGACGAGGACGTCCTGCTCCGACAGATCCTGCAGGAATCGCCCCCGGCCCGACAGCTCAACGACGACATCAAGGCCGGCAAAGGCGGCCCTGACCTGCCGCTCGCCCTCGGCGAACTCGTGGCCCGGGAAGTCCTGGCCCGCCAGGAGGCCCTGGCCGCCGGCATCGTCGAGGCGCTGCGCCCCCACGCCCGCCAGGAGCGGGCCTCCGAACCCACCGGGGAGGATTTCCTGAACATCTCCTTCCTGGTGGACCACGCGCATCAGGAGCTGTTCCTCACCGCGGAGAAGGACATCGCCGGCGAACTCGGCGCCGACTGCGACTTCCGGCTGAACGGCCCCCTGCCCGCCTACAGCTTCGTCTGAAAGGCGTGAGACCATGGGCCTGATCTCCCAGATCCTCACCCTCCCGCTGGCACCCGTGCGCGGCACCGTCTGGGTGCTCGAGCGCGTCGTCGAGACCGCCGAGAACGAGTACTACGACCCCGCACCCGTCGAACAGGAACTCGCCGCCCTGGAACGGGCTCTGCTGGCCGGGCAGATCGACGAGGAGACCTTCGACCGCCGTGAGGACGAACTCCTCGACCGTCTCGACGAGATCAGAGCCCACGCTCAGCACCGGAACCCGTGACCGCACGGCCGCGGGACGAGCAGAGGAGGGCAGCACACCGTGACAGACCCGATAGCCAACCGTCTCGGCTCCTTTCCCTCCCGGTCCGCCCCGCGCTACGACCAACCCTTCTCCGCCAACCTCGCCGACATCCTGGAACGGGTCCTGGACAAGGGCATCATCATCGCCGGCGACATCCAGATCAACCTCCTCGACATCGAACTGCTCACCATCAAGCTGCGCCTGCTCATCGCCTCCGTGGACAAGGCCAAGGAGATGGGCATCGACTGGTGGGAACACGACCCCTCGCTGTCATCCCGTGCCGGCAAGAGCCCCTCCTCCATCGAAGAGGAGAACCGGCGGCTGCGCGAGCAGATCGAGATCTTGCGCGCCGACGCCGCCCTGCCACCTGCGGGCACGGGCGAGGAGAGCGCCGCCGCGCCGTCCGAGACGACCGAACCGACCAGTCGCCCCCGGCCCACCACCCGTCCCCGGCGGACCCGAGGTGACCCATGACCAGCGGGTCGCTCACCTACGCCTACGCCGTCGCCCGGGACTGCGCCTTGCTGCACGCATCGGGCGCGATCACCGGCATCGCCGGCGCGCCCGTCGGTCTCGTGCCACCGGACCAGAACGCCGACCAGAACGCCGGCCTGGTCGCAGCCGTCAGCCCCGTCCCGGAGAACGACTTCCACGAAACGGCACTGCGCGAGCACCTCGAGGACCTCGGCTGGCTCGAGACCCTCGCCCGCGCACACCACAGCGTCATCGAGGAACTCGCGGCCCGCACGACCGTCCTCCCCTTGCGCCTGGCAACGGTGTATCTCGACGAGGACCGGGTGCGCGCCATGCTCCGCGCCCGCCAGGCGCTCTTCCTGGACAGACTGGAGCACCTGGCCGGCCACGTGGAGATGGGCGTCAAGCTCTACGTCGACCTCGCGCACGAGACAGCCGCGGCGCCGACGCCCTACCCCGAGCAGCCGCTCAGCCCGGGGCGCGCCTACCTGCACCACCGCCGAGCCGAGCAGGACTCGCGCGACGACGCCCGCCGGGCAGCCGAACAGGCGGCCGAACGGATCGCGACGATCGCCCGCGACCACGCCGTGGAACGGGCCCGCCACCATATCCAGGAAGGCGAGCTGGCGACCGGACCGGGAGCCAACGTCAGCAACGACGCCTACCTCGTGCCCACCGCCCATGTCCCCGCCTTCCGCGCGGAATTGACGCGCGCCACCGACGGCCTCACCGGCGTCCGCGTCGACGTCACCGGCCCCTGGGCCCCCTACTCCTTCGCCACCCTGCCCGACCCGGGCGGGAGTTCGTCGTGAACCCCGAAGGCGTCCCGGCCGCCTCCAGGACGCCCCTGCCGCAGCAGCAGGTCGCCCTCATCGACCTGCTGGACCGGCTGCTCAGCGGCGGGGTGGTCGTCACCGGCGACCTCGTCCTGTCCATCGCCGACATCGACCTCGTGCGGATCTCGCTGCGCGCCCTCATCGTGTCGATCAGCGAACAGAATCCCGCCCCCTGGGGCATCACCGGCTCCACCAGGCGAACAGGGCCGCCATGACCGCCGGCCGACCCGCGCACCCGGACCGCCCCAGCCGCTACGACGAGATCGCCCAGGCCGCCGCCCGCGCGTTCCGGCTCCTGCCGGCCACCCCCCACGACAGCCCGCCCGCCGACGACGGCTCGCCGCAACCGATCCCGCGCAGGATCAGCACCGACCCCGAGACGGTCGAACGGGACCTCATGAAGCTGGTCCTCACCCTCGTCGAACTCCTGCGGCAGCTCATGGAGCGCCAGGCCCTCCACCGAGTCGAGGCCGGCGATCTCACCGAGGACCAGGAGGAGGACCTGGGCGCCACCCTCCTGGCCCTGCACGACCGCATGACCGAACTCTGCACCCGGTACGGACTGACCCTGCAGGACCTCAATCTCGACTTGGGACCGCTGGGTCCCCTCCTGCCACCGGGCGACTGACACGCGGCACTTCCGCCCGCGAAGACGAAGGGCTCAGTGATGTCAGTTGCGAAGCACCGGTGTGAGCCGGAGGTGTCGCCGGGAAGGGTGAAGCCGGGCAGAGCGGCGTTGCGGCGGACCAGCGGGTCGTAGGTCCAGGTGACGCGCCGCAGACCGCGGTCCAGCGCCCAAGGTCAGCAAGACTCCCGGAGGTTCGGACCACCATGGCGACCACAGGCGGCTATCTCCTGCGCACGTTCACCAGCGCGGTCGCGGTGGTGTAGCGTGGCCCGCCGACTCGCCGCGGACGAGGAGGTCGCCGCGGTGGCGACCGGCGATCTGCTGCGGCGACCGGCGGTGGTCGCCCGGGTCGCCCCGGTCGGGACACCAAGTCCGGGAAGAACGACCAGCGCCCGGAGCTGAAGGCGTGCGATGCCTTCCTGCAGCGCGGCGACACCTTGGTGGTGCCCGCGCTCGACCGCTACGGCCGCTCGCTCAAGGACTTGGTGAACATGGTCGGCGAGCTGCGCAACCGCGAGGTCGGGTTCACCTCGCTGCACGAGCAGCTCGACACCACCACCCCCGGCGGCCGGCTCGTCTTCCACGTCTTCGCCGCCCTGGCGGAGTTCATCCGCGAGCTGATCGTGGTCGGACCAACGAGGGCCTGGCCGCCGCCCGCGCCCGCGGCCGTACCGGCGGGCGGCCGACCGTCGCCACCGAAGAGCTGATCCGCGCCGCGCGCGACATGCTGCCCAACCCGGAGAACAGCATCGAGACGATCGCCAAGCTCCTCGGCGTCTCCGTCGGCACCCTTCTACAACCACATCCCGGACCTGCGTGGCATTAACGGCTCGAGTTGGCCGCACTCTTCCGGTCCGAGTTGGCCCCACCGGTGGGGCGTACGGGAGCGTTCGGGGGTTGTTCCGGCTTGAGTTGGCCCCACCCCGGCCGGTTGGCTGGGACGCTCGGTGCAGGTCGCCGTGAGGGGGCGATGCCGGGTGGCGTCCTCGAAGGAAGAGCTGTTCCTGCAGATCCGCCGAGACTCCTGGCGGCAGAGATCCACAATCTGGCCACCTGCGAGTGGATCAGGAAAGGCGAGCCGCTCTGCCTGATCGGCGACTCCGGCACCGGCAAGTCCCACCTGCTGATGTACCCGATGCTCGACGACCGCAACACGACCGACTCGAGCCACGAGATCACCGACATCGGCATCTGGGACCGCGCGACCAACATCCTGGCCTGGAAGTCGATCCTCGGTGACCGCGTGGGCACCGACGACGTGACGTCCTACTGCGCCGCCTCCCGGGCGACCGAGCTCGCCGGCCTGCCCCCGACTTTCATCGGGGTCGGTGAACTGGGCCTCTTCCGCGATGAGAACCTCGACTACGCGGCGCGCCTGCGCGCCCAGGGCGTCCCCGTGAAGCTGCACCTCTACCCCGGCGCCTACCACGCGTTCGACCTGTTCGCCCCGCAGTCCCAAGAGCTTCCACCACACGTTGAACGACTACATCGTCCGACACTTCGCGAAGGCTCCGGAAACGGCGACCGCGTAGCAACCCGCAGGCCTGAAGGCCTGCAGCCTGTGCGAAATCCCGCCGGCGCCTCCGAGCCGATGACCCACACGGCTCGGCTCGCAGGCGCGTTTCCGAAATAAACTCGAGTAATCCCATGCGCATTGGAGTCCCTTGCAAACCAGCAGGGAGACATGCGTCGCCGCGACACTGGCGGAGGGTCGGACAACTGACAGCACTCGGGTACGACAGTGGTGATCGAGTCGGTGCCGGGTCACTCTCCGCCTTCGCCGATGAGTCGTACGTGGAGGCGGGGCGCGGATCGGCACGGGCGAGGAGGCGTGGGGCCCCGCTGACTTCCAATTCTGTCCGTCGCGAGTCCAGTTCGGCCGTCATAGGCCGTTGGTGGCCGCCAGGGCGAGGACGGTGGCCATGTCGTTGGTGGGGCGGCGGGTGGCGATGTAGCCGTCGGGGCGGATGAGGACGAGTTCGTCGCCGGTGGTTCCGTAGGCGTGGTGGGCGAGGTCATCGGCGTCGATGACGGTGTCGGCGCCGGTGGCGGTCAGGTCGGTGGTCACGCGGATGGTGCGCGGGCCGTCCGGGGTCTGCTGGACGGCGGTGCTCCCGAAGGAGAGGAGGGTCCAGTGGGGGCCGCGCAGCAGGTCGAACAGGCGGGTGGGGCGGCCGGTATCGGCGTTGCGGCAGGGTGCGTCGGGGGCGCGGACTCCCGTGCCGGGGCCGTGCGTGAGCGGGCTGTCGGTGTAGGCGACGCCCAGGCCGGTGGTGCGGTCGTCGGTGAGTCCCTGCTGGGCGGAGGCGCCGGCGCTCTCGGCGACCGCGCGCATTACGTTGGCGAGGCGGGTGGTGCTGTCGTCCAGGACGTTGCGGGCGACGGGGCGGCGCTCGTGCTCGTAGGTGTCGAGCAGGGCGGGGTCGGCACCGTCGAGGAGGGCGTCGAGTTTCCAGCCGAGGT
Organism: Kitasatospora sp. NPDC023176; assembly: GCF_055560495.1. Taxonomy (NCBI): domain Bacteria; kingdom Bacillati; phylum Actinomycetota; class Actinomycetes; order Kitasatosporales; family Streptomycetaceae; genus Kitasatospora; species Kitasatospora sp. NPDC023176. The sequence goes on from NZ_JBVHIP010000061.1 coordinate 16,367, forward strand.
TGTAGGCGTCCTGGATGCCGGTGTTCATGCCCTGGCCGCCGGCCGGGGAGTGGATGTGGGCGGCGTCGCCGGCCAGGAGTATCCGCCCGTTGCGGTAGTGGTCGGCGAGGAGCACGTTGATCCGGTAGAGGGAGAGCCAGGCGACATCCTGGATGACCACGCCGGGGACGCCGGCGCGCTCGGCGAAGACGCGGCGGAACAGTTCCAGCGACGGCTCCTCGGGCTCGGTCTGGTCGGCGGGAATGGAGGCCTGGAACTGCCACAGGTCGGTGCCGGGCAGCGGGAACAGGGATAGCAGGCCGTCTTCCTTGCTGGTCCACAGGTGCTGGCAGTGGCGGGACAGGCCGGTGACGCGGACATCGCCCAGGTGCCAGCGCTGGTCGGTCAGGGAGGTGCCGTGCAGTTCGATGCCGGCCAGTGCGCGCACGGTGCTGCGTCCGCCGTCGGCGCCGACGGCGTAGCGGGCGTGGACGGTGCGGCTGCCCGCGTCGGGCCCGGCGGCGACGGTGGCGGCGACGCCGTCACCGTCCTGCTGCAGGTCGGTGACCTCGCTACCCCAGCGGACGGTTCCGCCGAGCTCGGTCAGGCGGTCGCGCAGGATCTGCTCGAACCGCGGCTGGGAGAGCCAGACCGGCGGATAGGGGGCATCCGTGGTGTGCGCCCCTGCGGCGAGCTCCACCGCCTCGGAGACCACCCGGGCGCGGTCGTAGCGGCGGGTGGCGACGTTCACTCGGCCCTCGCTCAGGACGCGCCCGGCCACGCCGAGGTCGTCGGCGACCTCCATGGTGCGGGGCTGGATGGTCTTGGCGCGGGAGGCGGTGCTGGGTCTGGCGGAGCGCTCCAGGAGGAGGAAGCTGACGCCGCGTCGGGCCAGGTCGCAGGCCAGTGTCAGGCCGGTGGGGCCGGCGCCGATGATCAGGACGTCGGTCGTGGTGACGTTCGCGGCGGTGGGGGCGGGTTCGTTCATGACACTACTTACCTACCTTAGGTATCATGTTTGCCGACGGCCCGATCTCCTGCGAGGTCGGCTTCCGAAAGAGACAATATACCTACGTTAGGTATCTATCAAGGGAGTGTGGGACATGGATCCGCTCAGTGACGCGACTACCGGGCTGCTGCCGCACCTGCTCCAGCTGCGTACCCTGCTCAACCGCGGGCAGCTCTACGAGCAGGCCGTCAAGGACGCCGGAGTGGCACTGGACCGGCCTGCCATGACGATCCTGGTTATCCTGGACGCCGCCGAACGTCCGCTGCGGGTGGGTGAGATCGCCGCTCGCATGCAGGTTGTCGGACCCCACGTCACCCGCCACCTCAACAGCCTGGAAGAGCGGGCGATCATCAAGCGCGTCCCCGATCCCGAGGACCAAAGGGCCCGCCTGATCGCCCTGACACCCTCCGGGCAGCGGATCATCGACCGGTACACCGCCATCGTCAACGGCTGGTTCACCGCGGCGCTCGCCCAGTGGTCGGACCAGGACCGCACCGAACTCATCCGCCTGCTCACCCGCCTGACCCGCGACCTGACCACCCAATTCGACGCCGTCGCCGCCGCCGGTGGCACCCCGGCCCAGGGTGAAGACTGACCAAGGCACTGCGCCCGGCCCCACAGCCCCCTCGCCCGTCATCGCCGGCGGTGGGGCCCGGCAACTGGCTCCGGAATGGGGCCCGCAGCTCTTCAAGGCCAAAGATCACCGCCCGCCAGGATGCGGGGCAGCCTGACGCACTTCGACCAGCCGGTGAACTTCGATGTCTCACCCCGCGTCGGTGGTGCGCGGGTCGCGCAACGGCCGCATCCCGCCGGGCAACTCCGGGAGCTGGAAGGTGATTCAGCCGAGATGTCGACGTGGTGGCGCACGAAAGGTGAAAGCCAGGCCACGGGCTGGCGCCAGCGCATTGAGAGGATGTTCACAACGCTGACGTGCAGGTTTGCCAGCTGGTCAAGCAGTCGGAGGAGGTGCGGGCCGAGTACGACGAACTCGCGGTCGCCGAACGGGCCTGGCAGCGGATGGCCGTACAGCTCACCGCGGAAATGGCTGCGGCGGCACCGCCTGCTCCGCAGGTGGCGGGCGGCGCAGTGCCGCTGGTCCCGCCCCGCGAGCGCGGCGTGGCCGAGGATGCGCTGCCGCCGGACTACCAGAAAATCCGCTCGATTGTGCGGGGCGGGGAGGGTCGGTTGCGACCAGCCGGGCTGGCGAGGTGCTGGGTCTGGAGGTGGCGGTGCGGGGCAAGCTGGAGCCGTTGCGAGGGAAGCTGTCCAAGCTCGCTGGACGGGGCTGGCTGCGCAAGCTGCCCGACGGCCGCTTCACCGTAACGCCCGGGCCCGGCGCGGCCACCGGCTGACGTAAGTTTGGTGCCCCCGGCGGCCGTTGAGCGAGTTCGAGCGCACCGTCAGAAAAGTACGAGCTCACCACCATCAGACGGCTAGTACTCCAGTGTGACTTCGTGATCTAGCCGGTCGAGAGGTTGACGAGCGGTCGCCGAACGTAGTTGCGGTGAGTCGCAAATCTCGATGGCGCCGCGGTGGCGGTGCTGCCAGGGTGTCCCTCGTGTTGAAGAAGTTACTTTTTATGACCCTAACTGGGCATGGACACATCAACCCGATGCTGCCGTTGGTCGAGGAACTCGTACGGCGCGGACACCAGGTGGACTACGCCACCGGAGCAGACCACGCCGCCGCGGTCACCGGTGCCGGCGCACGCTGGTTGGAACTACCGTCGCTGGAGCCATTCACACCACCATCAAAGATCGGCCCAGAGGCCGTAGCCGGCTGGTTGCGCCACTACTTCGCGGCAATGAGTGCGACCTACCCGGTGTTACACAAGTACTGCGTCTCGGAGCCGGTAGACGCAATCTGTTACGACACGACGAACTGGCCCGCCCGGATCGCCGCCAGGACGCTGGGCATCCCCGCCGTGCAGTGCTTCCCTCACCTCGCCTCGAACGAGGCGTACTCACTGGACCGGCAGTTGACCGCAGGGATCGACGCCGACGATCCGGCGATGGCCTTGCTTGCCGCCGACTGTGCGGCCTTCTCCACCGAGTACGGCGTCCCGCTCGGTATCGCCGACACCATGACGATGGCGGACGAGCTCAACCTCGTCTTCGTCCCGCGAGAGTTCCAGCCGGCCGCTGACAGCTTCGACGAACGTTTTCACTTCATCGGCCCCTCGATGGGCAGGCGCGAGCAGGCTGAGGACTGGTCACCGCCCGACCCCGACGCACCACTGCTGTATGTCTCACTGGGAACGGTCTTCAACGGCAGCTCGGAGTTCTACCGCGCCTGCATAGAAGCCGTCGCCGACGGGCCGTGGCAGTTGGCGATGACCGTGGGTGATACGGACGCCGCCGTACTGGGCGCCGTCCCGAGCCGGGTGGACGTCCGTTCGCGGTACCCGCAACTGGCGGTACTCCGCCATGCCACCGCCTTCGTATCGCATGCCGGTATGAACTCCGTTATGGAGGCGCTGCATTACGGGGTCGGCCTCATCGCCGTCCCCCGGACACCCGAGCAGGCTGCTAACGCCGCGCGCCTGGAGGAGCTCGGGCTCGGTGAACGCCTGGACGCCGACATGGTGAGCGCCGAAGCACTGCGGGCGGCGATCAGCAGGGTTGCCTCAGACCCGGCAGTGCGCGTCAACCTTGCGGGAATGCGCCAAGCCATCCTGCGAAGTGGTGGAGTCACCCGCGGCGCGGACATGATCGAGCAGTATCTCCGTTAGTACTCCCGTGTGACTGCGTGCTCTTGCGTCGCCCTGGCTGAAAGCGGGAGCGGCCACCGCGTGATCATCAAGGGTGATGTGGACTCCTGAAGATCGTGCGGTGGCCGCAGGTCACAGCATAGAAGTCGCCCGCTGGCGGGCGATGTTCGACCAGGTCATGGCCCGGATCGCGGGCCGGTTCAAGCGGGTGGAGCCGCGTTCCACCGCTCGTGCCTTCGTGCTCGGGCTGCTGTCCGGCGTCGAGCGGAAGAACTGCTGGCGGCTCGCCGAGCAAGCCGGTCACGCCCGCCCCGGGCCGATGCAGCGACTGCTGCGAAGCGCCCGCTGGGACGCGGACGCGGTCCGCGACGACGTACGCGCCTACGTTCTCGAGCATCTCGGCACCGACGACGGCGTCCTGGTCGTCGACGAGACAGGCTTCCTGAAGAAGGGCGCCGCCTCGGCCGGCGTGCAGCGGCAGTACACCGGCACCGCAGGCCGGATCGAGAATAGCCAGGTCGGCGTGTTCCTCGCCTACGCCTCCAGCAAGGGGCGGGCGTTGATCGACCGTCGACTCTACTTGCCCGACGCTTCGTGGTGCCAGGATGTCGAGCGCCGGTCCCGCGCCGGGGTGCCTGACCACGTGGAATTCGCGACCAAGCCCACGCTGGCCGGGCAGATGATCACGGCAGCACTGGAGGCCTGGATCAGCGCCTCCTGGGTGACCGGCGACGAGGCCTACGGTCAAGACCCCGGCCTACGCGCACTGTTGGAGTCCCGCCGGATCGGCTACGTCCTGGCCGTCGCCTGCAGCACCCGGGTGCGGATCAACCAGGGGCGAACCGCTGCCCGCGCGGATGCCGTCGCCGACCACCTGCCCGCCTCGGCCTGGCACCGGCAGAGCGCCGGGCCCGGCGCCAAGGGGCCGCGCTACTATGACTGGGCCTGGATCGAGATCGGCACCGACGACCATCGCCACCTGCTGATCCGACGCAACTCGACCACCGGCGAACTCGCCTTCTACCTGTGCTGGGCCCCGAGGCGAGTACCGCTGTCCGAGCTGGTACGGGTGGCTGGGACCAGATGGTGCGTCGAGGAGTGCTTCCAGGCCGCGAAAGGCCAGGTCGGACTGGACCACTACCAGGTCCGCCACTGGACCGCATGGCACCGGCACATCACCCTGGCCATGCTCGCGCTGGCCTTCCTGGCCGCCCTCGCCGCCGACGCGACACCAGCGAGAACCGCACAGCCGAACTGGCCCGCCCGCAACACCGACCCGATCGACCTGACTATCCCGGAGATCCGCCACCTGCTCGGGGCACTGCTGAACCCGCTGACCACAACCTCCAGCAGACTGCTGAACTGGTCAAACTGGCGCAGAGAGCACCAGGCCACAGCCCGCCGCAGCCACTATCAACGCCGACTCGCGACCGGATAGATCACGAAGTCGCACTGGAGTACTAGAGCCGCATAAGGAATGCCTCTACGAAACCAGGGGATTGACATTACTGAGGGTGCCCACCGCATTCATGCCACTCCCTCCTGGCCTGTGGAGCTCACGTCGTCGGTGGTGGCGACGTGTTCGGCGGGTGCGATGAGGTGCCTGGTGGTGTCCAGGGCTTCCTGAAGGTGCTGGGCGAGTGAGTGTCGGTCGGGGTCGTTGACCCAGCGTTCGAAGGCGACCTTGAACGTGGCGATCCCGATTCCCGCGGCGAGTGCTGCGGTGGTGGTCTCCAGGCCGCGTTCGCGCAGCGCGTGGGCGAGCGTGGAGGTGAGTGCGGCGAGTTTGGCCAGTTCGCGTTCCTGGAGTTCGGGGTTGGCGGTGATGACGGCCTGACGCTGCCGTGCCAGGTCTGCGCGTTCTTCGAAGAGGGGAGCGGCTTCGGTCAGGGCGTGGGTGATCACCCCGAGCGGCGGGAGCGGGGCGGGGGCGGTGGCCGAGGCGTTCGCAAGGATCTCGGCGAGGGGGCTGTCGCCCGGGAAGAGGACTTCCCGCTTGTCGGCGAAGTGCCGGTAGAAGGTCCGTTCGGTGACCCCGGCGTGGGTGGCGATCTCCGCGACGGTGGTGGCGTCGAAGCCCTGGTGGCTGTAGAGCTCCAGCGCCGCTTTCTCCAGGCGGCCTCGTGCGTCGGGTTTCCATCGGCTCATGTTGCGATCCTACCCCGCGATGACAGGGTCTGACATCAGAGTGATGGCAGAGGCTGACGTCACTGCTACGGTGATGTCACGAACTGACATCAAGCTCCCCGCCCCGTTGGGGAGCCCACAGCAGGAAGGCACGCATCATGCGCGTATTCGCCACCGGAGCCTCCGGACACGTCGGCTCCGCCGTCGTTCCCGAGCTTCTCGAAGCGGGACACCAAGTCATCGGCCTGGCCCGCTCGGACAAGTCCGCCGCCGCGCTGACGGCTGCCGGAGCCGAGGTGCACCGAGGCGACCTCGACGATCTCGACGGCCTCGCCGCGGCCGCCGCCGCGGCCGACGGCGTCATCCACCTGGCCTTCAAGCACGACGCCATGTTCGCCGGCGACTTCGAGGGCGCGGTGGCAGCGGATCTGCGCGCCATCGAGACGCTCGCAAACGCGCTCGCCGGCACCGGCAAGCCTCTGGTGACCACGTCGGGAACCATGCTGCTCGCCTTCGCGGGGCTGGAAGACGCCGCCACCGAAGCCGACGCGATCGACGCAGGGCCGCGGATCGATGCCGAGAACGCAGTGGTCGCACTCGCGGAACGCGGCATCCGGTCGTCCGTCGTCCGGCTGGCTCCGACCGTGCACAGCACGCTGGACCACAACGGCTTCATGCCAACCCTGATCTCCCTCGCCCGGTCCAAGGGCGTCGCCGCCTACGTCGGCGACGGGGCCAACCGCTGGCCCGCCGTGCACACCCTCGACGCGGCACGCCTGTACCGGCTGGCGCTGGAATCCGCGCCAGCCGGGTCACGGCTGCACGGCGTCGACGACCAGGGCATCCCCTTCCGGGAGATCGCCGAGGCCATCGGCCGCAGGCTGAACCTGCCCGTGGTCAGCATCCCCTCGACCCAGGCCGACGCCTACTTCGGCTTCCTCAGCGCCCACGCCACAGCCGACAACCCGTCCTCGAACACGCTGACCCGCAACCTCCTCGGCTGGAAGCCCGTCCAGCCCGGCCTCATCGACGACCTCGGCCAAGGCCACTACTTCGACGTCCCGGCAACCCCCACCAACTGAGCCCACCCCCAACTCCATCCCACCCGGTCCCCGCGTCACCTCCCGGCCCTGCTCAGCTGGTCACCGAGCCACCTGGGCCCGCTCGAAGACCTGAGGTGCGGCGACCACCTTGCCGCACCGACGGCCTGCCCCCTCCCATGCCTTGACACAGACCCCACCCAGGAAGAAACCATGCCCCGCTTCCGTCCCGCGATCGACAGCGAACTCGCAGCAGCACTCCAGGCCATGCCGATCGGCCCCAACGGCGTCTTCGACCTGACCGACATCCCCGCCACGCGCGAGGCCGTCCGCACGCTCGCCGAAGTCATCGCCCGCACCATCCCCGACGAGCCCACCGTCACCGCCCACGAGATCCACGTGCCGCGCGCAGAAGCCCCCGATGTCCCAGTCCTCCTGCTACGTCCGCAGAACGCGCACGGACCACTGCCAGTCATCGTGTGGTTCCACGGCGGTGGGCAAGTGCTCGGCTTCGCCGCCCAGGACGCACCCTGGCTCAAGCAACTGTCTGCGGCACTCGGCTGCGCCGTCGTTGCCGTCGACTACCGCCTGGCCCCGGAAACCCCCGCGCCCGGCGCCGCCGAAGACGGATACACCGCCTACCGGTGGATCGGCGACAACGCCACCGATCTCGGCCTCGACCCCACCCGGGTCGGCCTGGCCGGCCAGAGCGGAGGCGGAGGCATCGCTGCCGCCACCGCCCTTCTGATCCGCGACCGCGGCGCAGCGACACCCCTGTTCCAGCTGCTGCAGTATCCGATGCTCGACGACCGCAACACGACCGACTCAAGTCGGGAGATCACCGACCTCGGCATATGGGACCGCTCGACCAACCTCCTTGCCTGGCAGGCGATCCTCGGCAGCCGCGTCGGCACCGAGGACGTCACGCCCTACGCCGCCGCCTCCCGGGGGACCGACCTCGCTGGCCTGCCCCCGACCTTCATCGGCGTCGGTGAACTAGACGTCTTCCGCGACGAGAGCCTCGACTACGCCGCGCGCCTGCACGCCCACGGCGTCCCCGTCGAACTGCACCTCTACCCCGGCGCCTACCACGCCTTCGACCTGTTCGCCCCGCAGTCCCAGCTCGCGGAGAGCTTCCGCCACACCTGGACCAGCTACCTCGCCCGGCACCTCACGAAGGCCCCGGCAACACCGACTGCTCCGTAACACGCAGGTCTGACGGCGTGCCGCTTGTCCGGAATCCCACCAGCGCCGCCGAGCCGAATGCCACCCTGTCGGCTCTGGCCGTCGCGCAGTCCCGCAAGGGACGCCGCCGACGCCCGCCTGCGGCGTCCACGCACAACACCTCGACGTACGGTACAGCCCCGTCCGCCCAGCCGGGTATGTCAAGTTAACGGCTGATCTTGGGCCGTGGAGTTGCGGCCGAAGGCCTGATCGCCGCCTCCGCCGGCACCGCTGGCGTCCACACCGGGCGACTTCCACGTGCCGGATTCGGCGGGGGTACGGGTAGCCGTCCCGTGAGGTGGGGGGCGTTAAGCGGGGTCGGCGGCGCGGTGTGTCGCCGGCCGGGAACCGGGCAGGCGCGTGGGAGGCATTTCCACACGTGAGGACCTCTGTCATGACTTCCAGGAAACCCAGTGCGCACAAGTCCATGGAGGATGGCCAGGCCAGCTGCCACGATGGCGAGCAGCACGGTTGGTCGGGCGACATCGACGCCGAGGAGCAGCAGAGCAACGACAGCGCGCACCGCTCCTTCCACCCCGACGAGTACGCTCCACGGCCCGGGCCCGGGCGCGAGCCCTCACCGGAGGAGGAGGGGGAGGTGCCCGGCCAGACGGTGAAAAGCGACGGGCCACGGGGCGAGGACCAGGGCCCGCCGCATGTCCAGAGCCTGCGGGGGAAGGCCGGCATGGTTCGGCCGTTCATCCCGGCGCTGCGTGTCTACAGCATGCCCCTGACCGCGCTGCCGGGCCGGCACCTCATCGTGGTCGACGTGCCACGAAGCCCCGAGGCTCCCCACCTGGTTCCGCAATCGAAGGAGTCGTGGGGGCTGCCCCGGCGCCGCGACAGCGACACCGACTGGCTGGGGGAAAGCGACCTGGAGGCCGCGTATGCGGGCCGGTTCCGGCGCCGACGCGCCGCAGAAGAGCACCTGGCAGCGCTGGCGGAGGAACTGGACGACCGCCTCTGGGGGAAGGAGCACGAAATCTGGGTCACCGTCACCGCTGCCTGCTCAATGCCCTCGATCGCCGACACAGAACAAGCTGTCAACCAGACTGCTCCCGAGCCGAGCATGCTCGACGCGATCCAACTCCTCCAGGACGACGGCGAACTGCGCCAAGCCTTCGACGGTGGCACCGCAATACCGAAGGTCGGTCTGCGGCGTGCGGTGGTCAGCAGCAGCTCGCCCTACGCCGGCTTGAGCGACAAAGGGCATCTCGAGCTCTTCCACGACGGCGCCTTCGCCGGCGCCTTGAACGTGGCTCACACGCCTCCTGTCGGAGGAATTCGCTACCTGGCTCAGAGCCGAATGGAGGGTGCGATCCGGGACCTGGTGACGGTAGTGGCCCTGCATGCTCACCGCCGCCAGGCCGACGGAGTTCTGCAGATCCGCGCGACCATAAACGTCCCCCCACCTGGGCAAATCTCCGCTAGACGCCTCGCCCTTACCCACCAGCACTACATGACGAGCACACCGGAACCCGCCCCCGCCAGCATCGTGCTTGAACGGGTTGCCCCAGTGACCGGCGAGATCCCCTTGACCGACGCGGTCTCCTCGAACGAGGCGCGGATGCGGATGGTCCGCCAGCTCGCGCTCGACCTTATCCACCAGTTCGCGGTGGCCTCACTCAAGACTCTGTAGCTCCCGTCCCCGACCTCCTCGGCGACCAGCTGCTGGCCGCCCGCGGCTCCCTCGGCCCCGTCTGGTGGCGCTACGGCCGCCCCAGCCGGCACTCCCTGCTCGACGCCCTGGAGAACCCGAACAACCGCGCCGCCTACAACCAGCGCCAGAAGGCCCGGGAGAAGAAGGCCCGCCAGGACCACCGAGAGTGGATGCGCACCCTCGCCTGCGCCGACTGCGGCAACGTCCCCAAGGAGGAGAGCACCTGGCACTACGGCCCCGACGGACGACAGGTGGAGTGGACCCGCCAACCCGGCGGCCGCTGCTGGACCTGCCACCAGGAACACACCGAGCGCCTGGAACGGGAGGCCCAGGAACGGCTGGAGACAGCCCGCACGGCCAACGCCGCGCTGCGCCCGTGCTGGACGTGCCGGGGCTCGATCGGCGGGAAGGAGGGCTCGAAGCTGGAGCTGCGGGAGAAGGCCGGCCCGGACCGGCTGGAGTGCCCACAGTGCGAACAGGACCGCGCCGTCAAGGACTTGGGCCCGCTGGTGCTGCCCGCCTTGACCAAACGCGAGCAGATGGCCGCACTGGTCTCCACCCCGGATGACCCCTGGTGGGAAGACCGGCTACTGCACGCAAAGCTCTACCCGGCGAGGGACCGTCGGGGGTGACCTGTTGGTTGTGGTGGGCCGTGTTTTGGCCTCTCATGTCGGGTTGTCTGGACCTTTGGTTGGACCTGTCGGGAGGGTGCGCCGGGGCGGTGCCGTCCGGGGGTTGGTGACTTTGTGTGGTGGTGGGGTGGGGTCGTGGGTTGGGGTGGGGTGGGTCGGGGGGCGGTGGGGTGGTGGGGTTGTTTTCGGGGGTGAATTCCGCTGGTTATTCCGGCCGGTTGTTTTGGCGGATTGGCTTCCGGGTGGTGGTGTGAATTCGGGTTGGAATTGCTGGGGTGGGGGTGTTGGCGGGGTCGGTGTTCGGTTTCTGCCGGGGCTCGGCCGGGCCGTCCTGCCGCCACCTCGCTGCCGCTGCTCCTCCGTCGCCGTCCGGGCCCGTCGTCCGGGTCGTGCCGCCCCGTCCTGGTGCCGTGTGCCGGCCGCTGTCCGGGGCGAGGCCGCCGCCCGCAGGCCGCCCGTCCAGACCTGCTGGTCCGTCGTCGTCCGGGCGCTGGCTGCCTGGCGAGGAACCCACAAGGACATAAACGGCAATCCGTCGACTTCAAACGCCCTCTCGGGCCCGGACAATCGCTGAACCCACCAGCCCTGCGGCCCCGTGACGACAACTGCGTCGACTGCTCCGATATCTCCCCTGAATGAACCGAACGAACCGCACGGCACGTTGAATGTGGATCGACATCCGTCAGGTATCAAGAGATTGTCAAGGATCGCGATCACCCGGTCCGCCGAATAGCGTGCGTCGAATAGCGTCCCCACTCTCTGCGCACGAATGTCACGGCGTCGTGCGCGGCTCCATTCCATTGTCAAGGACAGGTTGCTTCAGCATGCGTGCTTCTCTCGGCAAGGCGGGCCTCCGCCGACGTGCCATGGCGGCGATGCTCCTCCCGGCCCTCGCCACGGCCGGCCTGATGGCCGCTCCGCAGCAGGCCTCGGCAAGCGACTGCGAAGGCCAGTCGACGCCGGCCGGCGGGAACTGCACCACCGCCCTGATCAGCTCGATCTTCGACACTTTGCGGCTCGCCGGGAACGCGGCCGAGATCGCCAAGTCGGACAACGCCCGTTTCACCCAGAGCACGGCGAGCGCGCTGGCCGCCACCGCGCCCGGCTACAACGTGATGGTCTTCAAGTATGACGGAACCGACATGTGGGACACCCTCATGTTCCACAACGCGTACGACGCGAAGATGAACGGGGTCCTGGTCGACACGACCGTCCGGCTCCACCACTACTTCACCCCCGGGACGACCGACCCCTCCGGTTACGACGACTTCCGCATCTGGGTGTTCGCGGGCGACTCGACCTTCACCAACTACGGCGACGGCGGGTACATGAACTGGTCCTTCATCGGCCAGGACGACGACCAGACCAAGACCCGCCGGGGAGTCTGCGCCCACGGGGTGCCCTGCAACTACCCGTACCGCGTCATCCACTTCCCCTCCCGGGCCGTCCCCGGTGTTCCCAAGGGCGGCGGTACCCCGGTACCCCCCGGCATGCCGGGGACGCCCGGCATCCCGATCACCCCCGGCGTTCCCAAGGGTGGCGGTACCCCGGTACCCCCCGGCACGTCGGGGACGCCCGGCATCCCCGCGCACGGTGGAAAGACCATCCACCCGAAGGTGAAGAACGGCAACAGCCCACTGATCACCGGCACTTCGGCCGGCTCGGCGGTCGTCGCCGGAGACGGCGCCGACCGCAACTCCGGCTGGGAGCTGACCCCGGTCGGCGACGGCCGCTACCGCATCACCAGCGCCGTCTCCGGCCTTGTGCTCACCGAGAACACCTCCGGCTACCTGGCTGAGACCCGCCCATGGACCGGCGCCGACAACCAGAAGTGGCAGCTCGCCACGGCCGCCGGCGACACCGTCCAGATCCGCGTCACCGACCAGGACTGCCTGACCTTCGACGAGAGCGCCAAGCCACTGGGCGTTTGGACCTGCAACGGCGACTGGTCCCAGCAGTGGAAGCTGCAGTAAAACACCCACGTGAGACCACATTGTCGGCCCGGCAGCCCCCGCTGCTGGGCCGACGACATTCGACCTCGGTTGAGCTTCCCCCGCTGCGCGGGAGGCGTTGATTACCTGGTCAGGACGGGTGTGGGTGGTTCGACGGCCACTGGTTCGGCCGTCGCCTGGTCGGCGTAGAACTTCGCCTCGTACTCGTCGGGGCTGAGCCAGCCGAGTCGCTTCTGGATGCGGCGGGTGTTGTACCAGCCGTCGATGTAGGCGAACAGGGCCAGGTCGGCGTCGGTGCGGGTCTCGAAGGTCGTGCGGCGCACGCACTCGGTCTTCAGCACGCTCCAGAAATTCTCTGCGAGGGCGTTGTCGAACGAGTCACCCACGCTTCCCATGCTCGGCTCGATTCCCGCCTTCAGCAGTCGAGTTGTGAGCTTGATGGACGTGTATTGACACCCGTGGTCGCTGTGATGGATCAGCTTCCCGGGCTCGACGGGCCGGCCGTGCAGCGCGTACTCCAGGGCGGTGAGGACCAGGTCGGCGTCCGCGCGCTCGGAGGTGTACCAGCCCACGATCCGGCGGGAGAAGGCGTCGCGGATCGTGGCCAGCCACCACGGTCCCTCACCGGTCGGGATCAGCGAGATATCGGCCACCCACAACCGGTTTGGCACGTTGGCGGTGAAATCGCGCTGGACCAGGTCCGGGGCGACGTCGGCGGACGGGTCGCGGCGGGTGAAGGAGCGGGGCCGGCGCGGGCTGACGCCCTGCAGGCCGGCCTGGCGCATCAGGCGTTCGACCCGCTTGCGGCCGACCCGGGTTCCCTCGCGTCGCAGGACGGCGTGGACGCGCGGGGAGCCGTAGGTCTCGTCGGAGTCGGCGTGGATGCGGCGGATGTGCTCGGTCAGCTCGGCGTCGTGGCGCTTGCGCGTGCACGGCTCGGCGGCCTCGCGGCGCCAGCGGTAGTAGGTGGAGGCGGGGATGTGCAGTTCCCGGAGGAC
>NZ_JBVHIP010000062.1:0-27623 GCF_055560495.1 Kitasatospora sp. NPDC023176
CCGGCTCGCTGGAGACCGGCAAGCTCGCCGACCTGGTCGTGGTCGACTCCACCACCTACGACCTGGTCGCCGTGATGCGCCAGGGCCGCTGGGTCCTCGGCGGCGACAGGTTCCCCACCGTCAAGTCCGCCTGACCGGACACCCCAGCAGGTCGTGGGCGAGCAGCGCCGCACCCTGGCAGCCGGCCCGGTGGCCGAGTTCGGCCGGGACGATCTCCGGCAGTGTCTGGAAGCCGAGCCGTTCGGCGACCGCCGCACGCAGCGGCGCCACATAGGCCTCGCCGGCCCGGGCGAGGCCGCCGCCGATCACGATCCGCTCGGGGTCGAGCAGGGTGATCGTGGCGGCCAGCCCGTCCGCCAGCGCCGCGACGGCCTCGTCCCAGACCGCCCCGGCGGCCCGCTCCCCGGCGGCGGCGCGCCGGCCGACGTCCTCGGCGGTGGCGCCGCGCTCCCCGGTGGCGGCGGCGTAGCGGCGGGCGACGGCGGCCGCGGAGGCGACGGTCTCCAGGCAGCCCAGGCCGCCGCAGGGGCAGGGCTCCCCGCCGGGCCGGACCACCAGGTGGCCGAGCTCCCCGGCCCGGGCGTGGCTGCCGGTCACCGCGCGCCCGTCGGACATCAGCGCCGCGGCGACACCGGTGCCGACCGGGACGAACAGGAAGTCCCGGCTGCCGCGGCCGGCGCCGAGCCGGGCCTCGGCGAGACCGCCGGCCCGCACGTCGTGGCCGAGCGCCACCGGGAGGCCCAGCTCCTCGGTGAGCCGCTCGCGCAGGGGCAGCCCGCGCCAGCCGAGGTTGGCCGCGAGGAGCACGGTGCCCGAGGAGTCGTCGACGATGCCCGGCACCGCGATCCCGGCCGCGGCCGGACGGTGCCGGTGCACCAGTTCCCGGGCCGCCGTCAGCACCGCCGCCAGCACGGCGGCCGGGCCGCGCTCGGCGCCGGTGGGCCAGTGGGTGCTCTCCCGCAGGACGCCGTCCTCGCCCGTGGCGCCGCCCTTGATGAAGGTGCCGCCGACGTCGAGGGCGATGGCGGTCATCGTCCCGGTCACCGCGCGCCCCTCCGTGGGCAACTCGACGTCCTGGCGGGGCACATGGACACTCCTGGATTTGACCGGTCAATCAGAACGGGTCGAACGTAGGGCCGCCCCCTGCCCGAGTCAAGCCATCCTGCCACTGTTCGACCGGTCAAGAGCGGCCCGCGGTTCCCCCTCCGTGGCGGGCGCCCGGCCGGCCACCGTAAAACGGCTGGCCCGGCCCGTACCCCCGGCGTTACCCTCGGGGGCATGGACGTCATGGACCGAAGCACCACCGCAGCCGCGCGAGCGACCAGCTCGCCGGTTGCCGCCGCCTGACGTACCCCCTCCCCCCGGCGACCGGAAACGGTCCGCCGGTGGTGGCTCCGAGGTGTTCCCTCCTCGGCCCGACGATCGCGCGGTCCCGTTCTCCGGCGCCTCCCTCCGGCCCCCGAGGAGCCACCGCCATGGACACCGACCAGCTCGTCCGCGTCTTCACCGAGTACTTCGAGGAGCGCGGCCACCGCCGGATCACCGGCTCCACCCTGCTGCCCCCGCCCGGGGACCAGGTGCTGTTCACCACCTCCGGCATGCACCCCCTCACCCCCTACCTGGAGGGGCGCCCGCACCCGCTCGGCCGGCGGCTGGTCAACCTCCAGCGCTGCCTGCGCACCACCGACCTGGACGAGGTCGGCGACCGCACCCACCTCACCGTCTTCGAGATGCTCGGCAGCTGGTCCCTCGGCGACTACGAGGGCCCGCAGAGCCTCGACTGGGGCTACGGGCTGCTCACCGACGGCTTCGGCGTCGATCCGGGCCGGCTGCACGTCACCGTGTTCGGCGGCGACGACCGGGTCGGCCCGGACACCGGCTCGCTGGAGCTGTGGCAGGACCGCGGGGTCCCGGTCGAGCTCACCGTCGAGGACAACTGGTGGTCCAACGGGCCGACCGGCCCGTGCGGCCCCGACTCGGAGATCTTCCTGTGGACCGGCGACACCCCGCCGGAGTCGACCCCCACCCGGGACGACCGCTGGGTCGAGGTGTGGAACCACGTGATGATGCGTCACCGGCGGCTCGACGACGGCTCGCTCGTCCCGCTCCCCCAGCGCAACGTCGACACCGGGCTCGGCCTGGAACGGCTCTCCTCACTGCTCCAGGGCCGGTCCTCGGTCTTCGAGTGCGACGTCTTCGACCCCTGGCGCCGCCTGCTGCCGCCCCTGTGGCGGCTGGACGAGCCGTCCCTGCGCCTGGTCGGCGACCACCTGCGCTCGTCCGTGGTCGTCATCGGCGACGGCGTCCGCCCGTCCACCACCGGCCGCGGCTACGTGCTCCGCCGCCTGGTGCGCCGGGTGCTCACCGTGCTGCGCCGCGACGACCCCCGGCGCGGCCTCGGCGACCTGCCGGACGAACTGGTCCGGCACACCCTGGACCGCTTCCGCCAGGACGTGCCCACGGAGACGGTCCGTCAGGTCCTGCTGGACGAGGAGCGCCGCTTCGACCGCCTCCTGGACCGCGGCCGGCGGCTCCTCTCCCGCCCCCGCTTCCGCGGCCCGCTCGGCGAGGACGACCTCCACTACCTCCACGACACCCACGGGCTGCCGCGCGACCTCGTCCTCGACCTGCGCTCCCGGTGACGGCCGCGGCGCCGCCCGCCCCGACTCACCCGTTCGGCTGATCCCGGCCGGAACCGGCACGGCCCGCCCGGGCTTCACGGACACTGCCCTTCGACGCGTCCGTGACGTCCGGCCGGCCCGCGCCGGCGCCGGACACCGCCCCCGACGGCAGGAGCCCCATGACCCCACCCCGCACCAGGACGAGGACGGACGGCCCCCCGGCCCGGGCGGTCTCCGAGAGCGAGCGACTCCTCTTCGGCGGCCCGATGCGCTACGACTTCGGCTGGGCCAGGCACGAGTTCGCCGGCACCAAGGTGACGTTCTGGACGGTCGCCCGCCAGATGCCCCACTTCCTGCGCCTGGCCGGGCGGATGGCCTGGGCCACCGACCGCACCGCGCTGGTGACCCTGGTGACGGCCGAGCTGCTGCGCGGCGTCGCCGCGGCCGTGGCCCTGATCGCCACCAACCAGGCCCTCGGGCGTCTGCTCACCCCGGGCGAGGTGACGACCGTCCTGCACGCGGCCCTCCCGGCGATCGCGACCGTCGGCGCCGTCTACGCACTGTCGGCCGTGCTCGCCGCCGGGTCCGAACGCGCCTCCGGCCGGCTCGAACCGGCCGTGTTCCGCCAGGCCACCGTGGACTTCCTGGAGATCGTCTCGCGCTCCGAGCTGGCCGCGATCGAGGACCCGGAGTTCCTCGCCGAGGTCGACTCCGCCCGCTGGGGCGCCGCCTCGCTCCAGCGCATCATCGGCCAGGCCACCGCCGTCCTCACCGCCGGCTTCGCGCTGGTCTCGGCCGCCGGGGTGCTCTCCGTCCTGCACCCCGCGCTGCTGCCGATGCTGCTGCTCATCACCGCCCCGCGCGGCTGGGGCGCGGTCCGCACCGCCCGCCGCCGTTACCTGTCCACCCAGGCGATGCTCCAGCACAACCGGGCCAGCGGGCTGCTCGCGGACATGCTGATCCGGCCGTGGTCGGCCGCCGAGGTGCGGGTGCACGCCTGCGGGCCGTTCCTGCTGGCGCACTACGAGCAGATGGCCCGCGCCGCCGAACGCGAACAGGTCAGGCTCGCCGGGGCGAAGGCCCGCACCGACCTGTTGGCCTCCGCGCTGGCCGGCCTCGCCACCACCGGGGCGTTCGCCGTCCTGGGCTGGCTGGTCGACTCCGGCTCGATGCCGCTGGCCGTGGCCGGCACCGCCGTGGTCGCCATCCGGACCGGCTCGGCGTCGATCGGCGGCCTGGTCTCACAGGTCAACAGCCTGTACGAGGAGAGCCTGTTCGTCGCCGACCTGGACCGGCTGCGCCGCGACGGGCACCGCCACAGCATCCCGGTCGGCGGCACACCGCTGCCCGAACACCCCGAGGAGATCAGCGTCGAGGACGTCTCCTTCACCTACCCCGGCCGGGACGCGCCCGCGCTCGACAAGGTCAGCCTGACCATCCGCCGCGGCGAGGTCATCGCCCTGGTCGGCGAGAACGGCTCCGGCAAGTCCACCCTCGCCCACCTGCTGTGCGGCGTCTACCGGCCCGACCAGGGCCGCATCCGCTGGGACGGCGTCGACACCGCGGGCGCCGACCGGGTCCAGCTGTTCGCCGGCATCGCCCTGCTGGCCCAGAACTTCCAGCGCTGGGCCTTCACCCTGCGCGCCAACCTGCTCCTCGGCCGCCCCGAAGTTCCGGCCGGGCAGGCCACGTTGGAGGCCGCCGCCGACTACGCCGAACTGGACCCGGTGCTCGCCGAACTCCACCGCGGCTGGGACACCCTGCTCGCCAAGGGCTTCGAGGGCGGCGTCGGCATCTCCGGCGGCCAGTGGCAGCGGGTCGCCCTCGCCCGGCTCCGCCACCGCGTCACCACCCCCGGGCCGGACGGCCGGCTGCCGCACCTGGTCGTGGTCGACGAGCCGACCAGCGCGATGGACGCCAAGGCCGAGATCCAGGCCTTCGAGAAGATCCGCGGCCTCACCGAACTCGGCGTCAGCATCGTCCTGATCACCCACCGCCTCGCGGCCACCGCCCGGGCCGACCGGATCTACGTCCTGCACCACGGCCGCCTCACCGAACAGGGCACCCACTCCGAACTGATGGCCCGGCCCACCGACTACCGCGAGGCCTACCGGCTGCAGGCCGCCCAGTACGGCATCGGCCCCCACCTCCCCCACCAGGCCACCGCCACCCCCGACGACGAGGAGACGAGATGAAGGCCTTCCACCCCACCTTCGGCCGCACCCCCTGGCCCGACGGCCTGCGCGTCCTCCAGGTCTACGCCCTGCCCGACCTGCCGGCCGGCTCGGCCCTGCACACCCTGCTCACCGACCTCCGCAAGGCCCTGACCGGCTACCCCGTGCTGCCCGTGCCCGACGACCGCACCCACATCACCCTCGACATGATCACCTCCACCCCGGCGGACACCATCGGCCCGGCCGAGCACCGCCGCCTCGCCGACCGGCTGCGCACCGCCGTCGCCGGCACCGGACCGATCCGGCTCCAGGCCGGCTCACCGATCGCCTACCGCACCGGCGTCCGGCTCGACCTCCACCCCGACCACGCCCTCGCCGCCCTCCAACGGCGCGTCCGCACCGCCGTCCACCACGTCTTCGGCCCCGACTCCACCGACTACCCGCTCGGCGTCCTCCACACCACCGCCGGCTACGCGACCGCCGACGCCGACACCGACGAACTCGCCCAGACCATCCACCGCGTCCGCCCCGGCCACGCCCCGTTCACCGTGCGCCGCATCATCCTCAACGAGGTCCACTGGCGGCGCGCTCCCGCCCCCGGCACCGAGCTCCCCGTCTGGCAGCTCGACTGGGACACCCTCGCCACCATTCGCCTCGACGCGTGAGCGCCCCGGACCGTCGGGGACGCGTCGCCGGCCCGTGCCGCCGAGGGGTGGGCGCGGGGCCGGCTCGCGGGCCTGCACCTGGGACAACCAGCTGCCACATAGAGAAGTTGACGACACGTCAGACCGATGGATCCGTTCGACCGCCCCCGCCCGGTCGAGCTTCCGCAGGGGGCCGGCGCGCTTCCATGCGTCGGAAGACGTTGACATGTCGGAAGTCTCCGACGCATGGTGGGGGCATGGCGGATGTCGATGTGTTCAGCGCGCTGGCCAACCCCGTACGGCGGAGGCTGCTGGAGAGCCTGCGGGCGGGGCCGCGGGCGGCCGGGGAGCTGGCCGGGGAGTTCGAGCTCAGCCGGCCGGCCGTGTCCGAGCACCTGGCGGTGCTGCGGAACGCCCGGCTGGTGCGCGAGGAGCCGAGGGGGCGGCACCGCTACTACCACCTGGAAGCCGCGCCGCTGGCCGAGGTCGGGCAGTGGCTGCACCCCTTCGAGCACTACTGGCGGGCGCGGATGCGTTCGTTGCGCGAGCTCCTGGACGAGGAGAGTTCATGACCGAGAAGGCCGCGATCCACTGCGACGAGTTCCTGCCGCACCCGCCCGCGCGGGTGTGGGCGGCGCTGACCGATCCGGAGCTGCACGCCCGGTGGTGGGCCGCCGGGGACGTGAGGGCGGTGGTGGGGCACCGGTTCACCCTGGACATGGGGCCGTGGGGGCAGCAGCCCTGCGAGGTGGTCGAGGTGGAGGTCGAACGGCTGCTGCGGTACGCCTTCGGCGCGGGCTCGCTGGACACCACCGTCACCTGGCGGCTGGTGCCCGAGGGGCACGGCACACGGCTGCTGCTGGAGCACGCGGGGTTCGACCTGGACACCCCGATGGGCCGGCAGGCCCACCAGGGCATGGGGCGCGGATGGCCGTCGGTGCTGCGCCGGATCGCCCCCGCGCTGGCGGAGTGACTGACGACGAGAGCGGCCCGACGGCGCTCAGGCCCGGCCGAGGACCTGCTCGACGGTGATCTCGATGACCACCCGGTCCGGGTTCTCCCGGGGCGGGCGGTAGCGCTCGGCGTAGCGCCGCTCGGCGTCGGCGACCTGCTCGGGCGCGTCCCGCAGCACCGCGACGCCCTCCAGGGTGGACCAGCGGGCCCGGTCGACCTGGCAGACCGCGACCCGCAGTCCCTGCGGTCCGGCCGCCGCCACGTTGCGGGCCTTGCGGCTGGTGCGGCTGGTGATCACCCGGGCGAGGCCCGTCACCGGATCGAAGGTCACACCGACCGGCACCACGTGCGGCGTGCCGTCGGGGCGGGTGGTGGTCAGGGTGGAGATGTGCCGCTCGCGCCAGAAGGCGAGGAAGGCGTCGTCGAGATCGCGCGGGTCATGGGCCATGATCGCGATCGTACGGCCCCCGGAGACCGTTCGACTCCCGGGGGCCGTACTGCCACCGCCTCAGCAGACGTCACGGCCTCAGTGGCCGCGGGCGATCCACTCCGGCAGGGCCGGGGCCTCGGCGCCGATGGTGGTCGGGTCGCCGTGACCGGTGCGCACCACGGTGTCGGCCGGGAGGGAGAGCAGCCGCTCGCGGATCGACTCGATGATGGTCGGGAAGTGCGAGAAGGAGCGTCCGGTCGCGCCCGGGCCGCCGTGGAACAGGGTGTCGCCGGTGAAGACGGTGCCGAGTCCGGGCGCGTACAGGCAGACCGCGCCGGGCGCGTGGCCCGGGGTGTGCAGCACCGTCAGTTCGGTGCCGGCCACCACGATCCGCTGCCCGTCGGCGAGTTCGCCGTCCGGAAGCCGCTCGGGGTGGGTGAGCTTCCACAATGGGAGGTCGTCCGGGTGCAGCAGGATCGGCGCGCCGGTGCGCTCGGCCAGGGCCGGGGCGGCGTCGATGTGGTCGTTGTGCGCGTGGGTGGAGACGATCGCCAGCAGCCGGCGCCCGCCGAGCGCGGCCTCGATGGCCTCGGCGTCGTGGGCGGCGTCGATCACCACCGCCTCCTCGTCGTCGCCGACGATCCAGACGTTGTTCTCCACCTCCCAGCTGCCGCCGTCGAGTTCGAACGTCCCGGCGGTGACCAGCCGGTCGATGCGCGCGGTCACAGGATCACCACCGAGCGGAGGACGTCGCCGTGGTGCATGCGCTCGAAGGCCTGCTCGACGGCGTCGAGCTCGATCGTCTCGGTGACGAAGGCCCGCAGGTCCAGGCGGTTCTGGAGGTAGAGGTCGATCAGCATCGGGAAGTCCCGGGAGGGCAGGCAGTCGCCGTACCAGGAGGACTTCAGGGCGCCGCCGCGGCCGAAGACGTCCAGCAGCGGCAGTTCCAGGGTCATCTCCGGGGTCGGCACGCCGACCAGGACGACGGTGCCCGCGAGGTCCCGGGCGTAGAAGGCCTGCTTGTACGTCTCGGGGCGGCCGACGGCCTCCACCACGACGTCCGCGCCGTTGCCGCCGGTCAGCTCGCGGATCGCCTCGACCGGGTCGGTGGTGCGGGAGTTGACGGTGTGGGTGGCGCCGAGGGTACGGGCCGTCTCCAGCTTGCGGTCGTCGATGTCCACCGCGATGATCTTCGACGCGCCCGCCAGCCGGGAGCCCATCACGGCCGCCCCGCCGACACCGCCGCAGCCGATCACCGCGACGGTGTCACCGCGGCCGACGTTGCCGGTGTTGATCGCCGCACCGAGGCCCGCCATCACCCCGCAGCCCAGCAGGCCGGCGACGGCCGGCTCGGCCGCCGGGTCGACCTTGGTGCACTGGCCGGCCGCGACCAGGGTCTTCTCGGCGAAGGCGCCGATGCCCAGGGCCGGGGACAGCTCGGTGCCGTCCAGCAGCGTCATCTTCTGCTCGGCGTTGTGGGTGTTGAAGCAGTACTGCGCGCGGCCGCGCTTGCAGGCGCGGCACTGACCGCACACCGCGCGCCAGTTGAGGACGACGAAGTCGCCCGGCTCGACCTCGGTGACACCCTCGCCGACCGACTCCACGATGCCCGCGGCCTCGTGGCCGAGCAGGAACGGGAACTCGTCGTTGATACCGCCCTCGCGGTAGTGGAGGTCGGTGTGGCAGACGCCGCACGCCTGGATCCGGACCACCGCCTCGCCCGGCCCCGGGTCCGGCACCACGATCGTGGTCACCTCCACGGGCGCGCCCTTGGCACGCGCGATGACTGCCTTGACCTGCTGGGCCATCCGATCCACCTCCGTCGGCCGGTGCGCCTTCGCACCGGCGTGACCTGCGACAAACGACTGCGGGAGAACTCTAGGGCCTGTCTCGTGGATCCTTGCCGGGGCCGCGGCGCCAGGGCACGGGAGGCACGACCGAAGGAGTGCCTACGAAGGGTAACGCCCGCCCGGTCGAGCGGCGGCGCGGGCCGGGTGGGGCGGGGCGGCCCCGGACAGGATCGGGTCTGGCCCGGCGCGGTCCCGTACGGGGGGCGCTCGGGTGGTGTTGAGCGCCCGTCAGCGTGCAACGAACTGCCCGGAAAGCGCCACCGTTGGCTGGAAGTGCCGCAGACGGGCACCCCGCCGTCCACGTACGGTCGTAGCAGAGACGGTCCACGCGACCACGCTCAGCACACCCGCCCCACCTGACGGCAAGCCACCGCGCGCCGCCCGTGCCGGGCGCGTACCGACCGTGCGCTCCCGCACGTTTCGCGCCGTCCCGCGCACGGGCCCGCGCCCCGCACGGGCGGCGTCCCCGGTCCCACCCGCACCCCCGGCCCACCCACGCACCCGGAACCACCGCACCGCCGGCCCCGAGTCGAGCCGCCCCGGCCGAACCGCCCGTCCCCGCACCAACCCCGGATCCACCCCCCGTCGGGCCGCACCACGCGGTCCCCGCCCTGGAGTCTGGAGTACGGATGTCCACCGAGAACAGTGCGACCGGTGCCGGCACCGGCACCGCCCCGCTCCCCCCGATGCACTGCCTGCGCCACCTCGAACCCGGCCCGCCCCGGCTCGCCGCGCTGCCCACCGGCACCCCCGTCTGGCTGGTCAGCCGGCACGCCGACGTCCGGCAGGTGCTGACCGACCCGCGCCTGGGCCGTGCCCCGCTCTACGCGCCGGACGCGCCGCCGCTGATGGTCACGCCGAACATCCTGGACGACCCGCAGAGCATGCTGAACATCGACGGCACCGAACACCAGCGGCTGCGCCGCACGGTGCAGCGGGCGTTCACCCCGCGCGCGATCGCCCGCTGGAAGCCCTGGGTGGCCTCGGTGATCGAGTCGCTGATCGACGAGCTGATCGACCGGGGCTCCCCCGTCGACATCGTCGCCGGCTACACCCGGCCGCTGCCGGTCGCGGTGATCAGCCGTCTGATGGGCCTGGACAACCTGGACGGCAAGCGGCTCGCGCACTGGAGCGACCACGCGCTCTCCACCACCGCCTACAGCGCCGAGGCGATCGTCACCGCGATGACCGAGTTCGCCGCCTTCGGCGCCGAGGTGATCGCCGAGCGCCGCGCCGAACCGGGCGAGGACCTGGTCAGCAGCCTGCTCGCGGCCGCCGACGAGGACGGCTCGATCACCGAGGGGCAGCTGATCGCCCTGGTCATCGGCCTGGTGGTGGCCGGCCACGAGACCACCATGACCAGCCTCGGCAACGCCCTGGTCTACCTGCTCCAGGACGGCCAGGACGCCTGGCAGCGGCTCGCCTCCGACGAGGCCAGCGCCGCCGCCGCGACCGAGCAGATCCTGCGCGCGGTACCGCTCGGCGACGCCGCCGACCACATGCCCGGACTGCTGCGCCGCACGGTGGAGGACGTGGAGATCGGCGGGGTGGTCATCCCGGCCGGCAGCGTCGTCGCCGCCGACACCGGCTCCGCCAACCATGACCCGGAGGTCTTCACCGGGGACCTGCGCACTGAGCTGTTCTCCCCGCTGGCCGCGCCGATGCTCACCTTCGGCGCCGGACCGCACCACTGCCTGGGCGCCTGGCTGGCCCGGATGGAGCTGGAGCTCGCCCTGCACCGGCTGGCCCGGCGGCTGCCCTCGCTGCGGATGGCCGAACCGGTCGCGGACATCGACTGGCGGCGCGGGCTGCTGACCCGCAGCCCCGACACGCTGCGGGTCAGCTGGTGACGGGCTCCTCGGAGGCCACCGGCTCGCCCGGCCCCGCCGGTCTCACGGGCTCCGCCGAGGCGGGGACCGACACCGCCGGGGCGGGCGCCGACACCGCCGATGCGGTGGTGGTCCGGGTCGACCGGGACCGCTGCATCGGCTCCGGGATGTGCGCCCTCAGCGCCCCCGAATCGCTGACCCTCGGCGCCGACGGGCTGGCCCAGCCGGTGGCCGAATACGTAGACGGCGGTGCGGAGTTGACGGACGGACTGGCCGAGGCCGTGGAGTTCTGCCCGGTCGAGGCGCTGGTCCTCCACTCGGCGCGCGGCGGGTACCGGATCGCTCCGGCGGAGTGACGGTCCGCCCCGGTGCCGTCCACCCCCGCAGTCGCGGGGGGGACGACACCGGGGCGGTCTCGACGAACCACACCGATCAATGAGCCGGGCTAATCGGTCGATGAGCTATTCGATCTTGTCGGGCCCTTCCGCCGGCTGGTGAGCTGGCCGTATGACGAACGCGGAAGCCCTCGCACCCCCGACGCCCGCCCCACCCACCGCCCACCGCTGGACACCGGTCCTCGCCGTCGCCCTGGCCACCTTCACCCTGGTGTCCTCGGAGATGATGCCGGTCGGCCTGCTCACCCCGATGTCCCGCAGCCTCGGCGTCTCCGACGGCACCACCGGCCTCTCCCTCACCGTCACCGGCCTGATCGCCGCCGCCCTCTCCCCCTTCACCCCGGTACTCGTCGGGCGCCGCGACCGCAGGAGCGTCCTGATCGCCTTCATGCTGCTGCTCGGCCTGGCCAACGCGATCAGCGCCCTCGCACCGGACTTCCTCGTCCTGGCCCTCGGCCGGGTCCTGCTCGGCGCCGCCATGGGCATCGTCTGGGGCCTCGCCGCGAGCCTCGGACCGCGCCTCGCCGACGGGCCACGCCTTGCGCTCGCCATGACGCTGATCTTCTCCGGCGTCTCGATCGCCTCGGTGCTCGGCGTCCCGCTCGGCACCTACCTCGCCGCGCTGCTCGACTGGCGCGCCGCGTTCTGGGCGCTCGCCCTGCTCGGAGCCCTCTCCGCCGCCGTGCTCGCCGCCGCCCTCCCCGCTCTGCCGGTCGCCGAACGCGGCCGGCTGGGCGGCCTCACCGACGCCCTGCGCAACCGGGGCGTCGCCGCCGGCACCGCCATCACCGCGTTCGTCGTCCTCGGCCACTTCGCCGGCTACACCTACGTCCGCCCGGTCCTCGAAACCGACGCCGGCCTCAGCAGCGGCGTCCTCGCGAGCTGCCTGCTGGTGTACGGACTGGCGGGCGTCGCCGGGAACTTCACCCTCGGCCCGCTGGCCGGCCGCCGCCCCAGGGCCGCCGTCACCCTCGCCCTCTCCGGCGTCTCCCTGGCCGCCGCCCTGCTGCCGTCCGCCACCGGCCGCGTCACCACCGTGCTGCTCGCCCTGGTCGTCTGGGGCGCCTCGTACGGCGGGGTGTCGGTCTCCACCCAGACCTGGTTCCGCACCGCCGACCCGGACCGGATCGAGGCCTCGGCGGCCGTCTGGGCGGGCGTGTTCAACGCGAGCATCGCGCTCGGGTCGCTGGCCGGCGGGGTGGTGGTCGACCGGGCCGGGAACCACGCCGTGCTGTACACCGCGGCCGCACTGACCGCCGCCGGACTGCTGACCGCTGTCCTCACCCGCCCGCGCGGCGACGCCGTCAGCTGACCTTCGCCCGCAGCAGCTCCACCAGCCGGCCGGCCAGCCGGTGCGGCCGCCGCCCGTGCTGCACCACCTGCAGCGTGCTCGGTGCCAGCTCCGGCACCGGCAGGTAGCGGATTTCCGGCCGGGGGACGTAGCGGGTGCTGGCCTCGCACAACAGCATCCCCCGGCGGGTGCTGGCCACCATCGAGAGCCCCTCCTGCATGGTGGCGGCGCCCGCCGGGTAGGCCAGCTCCCGGCCGCTCGGCGTCCGGCGCGGAGCATTGGCCGACCGCCAGTACTCGGGTGCCGGGCCGCGCGGCTCGATCAGCGGCAGCGCGGCCAGCTCCTCCGCCGAGACGGCGTCCGCCCCGGCCGGCCGCGCCGCGGCGGCCACCGCCACGAACACCGGCTGCCGGGAGAACTCCAGCAGCACCTCCAACTCCGGCTCCCGGCACGGCCCCAGCACGATCGCCAGGTCGACCCCGCCCCCGGTGAGCTGCGAGAACGGATCCCCCCAGGGCAGTTCCACCAACTGCGTCGCGCCCTCCGGCAGCCCCCCGACGGCCCGCGCCACCGGCTCGTACACCGCGCACTGGAACCCGAGCCGCAGCGACCGGCCGGCGGCCGCTGCCCGCGCCCGGGCGTCCTCGTACCCCTCCCGCAGCCGGGCGAAGGCGGGCACAACCCGCTCGGCCAGCGTGCGGCCCAGGTCGGTCAACTCCACCCGTCGGCTGGTCCGTTCGAACACCGGCGCACCGACCCGGCCCTCCAGCCGCTTGATCAGCTGCGACACCCGCCCCTGCGAGACACCGAGCAGCTCCGCCGTCCGCCCGAAGTGCAACTGGTGCACCAGCACGGCGAAGCACTCCAGCTCCTGCAACGGCAACTCCGGCAGCACCGAGGGCGCCGGGTTCGGGGGCGTACGTTCCACCAGGGCAGTCTAGGGCCCGACGGGGGCGGCGGCCGGTACGCCTCCGGGCCCTTCGGCCGGACGGCCGCAGCCGAGGGCGGCGCGCAGTTCGGCGGCCGGATCGCCCTCGTGGTAGGGACGTTCGCTGGGTTCGATGTGGTCCAGGAACTCCTGGTAGCGCAGCGCGTAGAACAGGTGGTGGAGCGGTTCGGCGAGTTCGAGGGCGCGCTGCGGGTCCGAGCCGGGGGCGTGCCGGCGCCAGGCGGCCGTCCAGACCTCGGTGTAGTGCTGCCAGGCCGCCGGGGTGAGGTAGGCGCGAGGGCGCAGGCCGTCCTGGGCGGGGTGGCCGAGGCAGGCGTCGGCGTAGTCGACGACGACCGGGCTGCCGTCACCGGTGCGCCAGTTGCCGGGGTGGAAGTCGCCGTGCAGCAGTGTCGTGGGGAGTCCGCAGGCGGCCAGTTCGTGCAGCAGCGTGGGCAGGCCGGCGGCGAACTCCCGTAGCCGGTCGCGTTCCTCCACCGTCAGGTCGGTCTCGGCGGGGAGCCGGTCCAGCAGGGCCGACAGCCGGCTGCGCAGGGCGGCGGGTGTGCGGTCGCGCAAGCCGGCGAGGGCGCCGGGGTGCTGGGCGAGGGCGGCCTGGGCGGCGACGAAGCGCGGGACGACGTCGGCGACGGTCTCCTCGCTCGGGCTCCAGCAGTCCTCGCCGGGGATGTGGTCGAGCAGCAGCCGCCCGGCGGCCGGGTCGGCGGCGAGGACGGTCGGTACGAGCGAGGGGTCGACGCCGCCGAGCAGCGCGATGACCTCCCCCTCGGGGG
Source organism: Kitasatospora sp. NPDC023176 (assembly GCF_055560495.1). Classification (NCBI taxonomy): domain Bacteria; kingdom Bacillati; phylum Actinomycetota; class Actinomycetes; order Kitasatosporales; family Streptomycetaceae; genus Kitasatospora; species Kitasatospora sp. NPDC023176. Next base: position 13,911 of record NZ_JBVHIP010000062.1, read on the forward strand.
CGTTGAAGCGCGGGCTGGTGGTCTTCAGCCAGGCGTCGGGGCCGGTGGCGGTGGGGAGGCGGAATAGACCCGAGAGGTTCCAGGTCCGGATCTGCCGCGCGGCGGCGCCGACGGGACGGCCGAGAGCGGTGAGCTCTTCCTCGGCCCAGGTCAGCGCCGCGCGCAGGCCCTCGGGGGTGGCCCAGGCGGCGCGCCGGGCGTCGTCGGTACCCAGCTCGCCCTCCAGCGGGCGGGATGGGAGGGCGGTCGGCCGGCGGAGCGCCTCGGCGTGGTAGCGGACCCGGCCGCCGTGGCCGGGGTCGTCGCTGTGGCCGTCCATCAGCCGGACCACCAGCACCGGCACGCCGGCCAGTTCGGTCGCCCGGGCGACGACCCCGTCCACCGAGGACCACCACCCGACGGCGGCCTCGAACGGGCCCAACTGCCCGAAGTACTCGTCCCCGTGGGTGAGGTCGACGGTCACGGTCCGGCTGTTCGCTCGCTGCATCCGGGCAGCTTCGCCGACCAACCCCCGGTCACGCGAACGGATTTCCGCGCGGGACCGGCCATGTGCCGGGGCCCGGGCGGACCGGCCCCGGCGCCTGCTGCCCACCCGCTTCCGGCCCACCCGCTTCCGGCCCGGCGGTGACCGCGGCGGGCCGACCGCCGAGGCCGGGAGCGGGTTCGCGGGCGGTGCGGTGATCCGCGGCGCAGGAGGGCATGGCGCTCCCCCGCTGACGGGTCCTCTCCGGTGCCCGCACGGCGGGGCTGCGCGCTGCCCGAAGCCTTCGACCGGGAGCACCTGTTGAGCCCAGCGGCCGTCAGAGGTCGTCGAGCGGCTCGTCCAGCACGCCCTCGCGCGCGATGATGTAGCCGAGGTGGCCGCGGCTGCGGCTGCCGAGGAGTTCGCTGGCCTTCTGGATGTGGCTGGAGACGGTACGGGTGCTCATGCCGAGGCGGGAGGCGATGGCCTCGTCGGTGAAGCCGTTGACCATCAGCCGCAGGACGTTCTGCCGGGTGCGGTCGGTGAGCAGCTGGGGCCGGTGGTGGCCCTCCAGGTAGGTGACGGGCTCGGCGCGTTCCCACATCAGTTGGTAGATCTTGAGCAGGTACTCGACCAGCGGCGGGAACTGGATGAGCATCGCGGCGGCCTCGCGGTCGGCGCCGGCCGGGACGAAGGCGGTGGAGCGGTCGCAGATGATGACCCGGTCGAAGACCTCGTTGAGGGTGCGCACCTGGGCGCCCCGGGCGCTGACCTGTTCGATGTAGGCGAGCGTCGGGCCGTGCGAGCGCACGGTGTGCTGGTAGAGGGTGCGTTGGCGGACGCCGCGTTCGGCGAGGGCGAGGTCGCGCGGGAGGGCGTCGGCGAGCTGGTCGGCGCCGCGGCCGCCGCCGGGCTGGGCGGTGCGCAGTTCCTCGGTGCAGGCGGCGACGGCCTTCTCCAGGGCGGGGTTGATCTCCTCGCCGGCCAGCAGGCGGATCGGGAGCTGGGCCTGTCTCATCACGTCCTGGTAGGCGTGCTCGGCGGCGGTGAAGGCGGTGCGCAGCTCGGCGAGCTGTTCCTGGTGGGCGAGCACGGCGAGTTCGAGCGGCCTGGTCAGGCCGGTGACCGCGAGGTCGGGCGGGACGGGGGCCAGCCGCTGCCCGACGCCGGGCAGGGCGCGCAGCAGACCCATGCTGAGCAGGCATTCGGGGGCCTGTCCGGCGGTGGCGCCGCCCTCGGCGAGGGCGGTGCGGTAGAACTCCACACCGCGGTCGCACAGTTGGGGTGTCCCCTTTTCCGTGCTGGTGTCCTGGGATACGCACATCTGGGCATCCTTCCGGCTTCGGCATTGCGCTTTCACGAATGCCCGCACCGGCAACAGCCAGGCACCCGAAGGGGCAGGATGGTGCTCGCCTGCCGTTCGGACGCATCCCCCCCGGGCCACGACAGCCGCGAGTGTACGCGCTGAAGACGCGGAAATCAGCGGTTCACGGTGAAACCGGGCATGCCCGACAACGGCGTCCGGCGGTGCTGACGGCGAGGACGACCGTACCCGGCGGCGGTAACGGGCGGATGGCCGCCGCATTGCGCGTGTCGCCGCGTCCGGGCGGCCGGAGCGAACGGTCGGCGGAGGGCCGGCCGACGGACGGAGGGCACCCTTGTTGCGAGCTGATCCCGATCCGCCTCCCCCCGTGGACCCGGCCGGGCTGGTGGACCAGCGGCTGGTGCGGCAGCTCGCGGAGGCCGCGGCCGCGCAGGTCGGCTCCGGCGCCGTGCACCTGCTCGGTGACGGCGGGCTGCTGCAGGCACTGGCCAAGCAGTTGATCGAGCGCGCGCTGGAGATCGAGCTGCAGGAGCACCTGCGCGGCGCGGGGCCCGGCGGCACCAACCCGGCCGGCGTCAACGGTCGCGGCGGCCCTGGGAGCCCCGGTGGCCCTGGGAGCCCCGGCAGCCCTGGGAGCCCCGGCAGCCCTGGGAACCCCGGCAGCCCTGGCAGCCCTGGTGGCCCTGGCAGCCCCGGCAGTCCTCACAGTCCCAACGGCCCCAACGGCGCCCGGGCCAGACGGCTCCTCACCGAGATCGGCCCGGTCGAGGTGCGGGTGCCGCGCGACCGGAACGGCAGCTTCGCCCCCCGGACGGTCCGCCCCCGGGCGCGGCGGCTGCCCGGCCTCGACCGGCTGGTGGTCTCGCTGACCGCGCGCGGCCTCAGCTCGGGCGAGTTGGTGGCGCACCTGTCCGAGGTGTACGGGGTGGAACTCAGCCGGGAGACCGTCTCGGTGATCACCGACCAGGTGCTGGACGAACTCGCCGACCGGCGCGGGCGCCCGCTGGACCCGGTCTATCCGGTGGTGTTCCTCGACTCGGTGCGCAGCGGGCGTTCCGGCGGCCCGCTGGTGCACCTGGCGCTGGGGGTGTCCACCGACGGGCTGCGCGAGGTGCTGGGCCTGTGGCCGGCCACGGACGGGGAGCACTGGCCGCAGGTGCTGGCCGGACTCGCCGAGCGCGGGGTGCGCGAGGTCTGGGTGCTGGTCGGTGACGTCGGCGCGGGCCTGGCCGAGGCGGCGGCCGCGCGGTGGCCGCGCACCGTGGTGCACACCTCGGTGGCCCATCTGCTGCCCGCCGCGCTGCGGCACGCGCCGGGCGAGGACTGGGGCGCGCTGGCCCGGGCCCTGCACGAGATCTGTACGGCGCCCACCGAGTCCGCGGCGCTGGAGCGGCTGGGCCGGGCCGAGCGGGAGTGGGGGCCGAGCCACCGGGAGGTGTTCCGGGCGTGGCGGGCGGCCTGGCCGCTGCTGGCGCCCGGCTTCCGGTTCGGTCCGGAGGCGCGGCGGCTGCTCGCGGGCGGGGGCGCGCTGGAGCGGCTGCACGCGCGGCTGCGCCGGATCGAGCAGGCCGCGGGGCGGGTGCGGGACGAGCGGGCCGCGCTCAAACGCGTCTATCTGGCGACCCTGGCCCTGGAGTCACCGGCCGGGGCCCGGCGGCCGTGGGCGGGGGACTGGCCGGCCGTCCGGGAGGAACTGCGCCGGGGCTCCGGGCACTGAGGCCGATGTCGAACGTCAAGTTCCGCTACTGATGCGGGAGTTGTTCCACTGACTCCGGGGGCCGTTCGACCGTCGAGTCGATGGGTTCCGGCCACCGGGACACGGTTTCAGCCAGGGGACGGGGCTTCCGCATGCCCGTCCTCCCACCACTGATCTGACAGAACCAGGTGCTCATTGCATCAGATCTGCCCGTTTTTGACACAGTCTGTTCACGCTTCCGGTTCCCGCATTGCGTGATCCCGATAACGGCCAGAGCTTCCACGCCAGTTTGAGCCTCGGCAGGATTCATTCACAGCGAGGAGCGCACACACCGCCCGCCTCAGGAAGAGGAATTCGCCATGACGAATCTTGCCGCTCGCATTCACAAGATGCTGGGGATTCTCACCGTTCTGCTGGTCGCCGTCATCGGCCTCCAGACCCATGCCGCAGCCTACCCGTCCACGGTCGTCGCCGGGCCCTCCGCGATGCACGGCGACGACTCCGGCTGGGGTCCGTGACCGTACTGCGCCCGAAGTCGCCGAACCGTATGTCGACGTAGTCCGTTCACCGCGCGGCGACGAAATTCCCCCCTCCTCGTAATTCTCCCAACAGAGAGGAAACCGACGATGGCGAACCCGTTCGAGGACCCCGAGGCCGACTACCTCGTCCTGGTCAACGACGAGGGCCAGCACTCGCTGTGGCCGGTCTTCAGCCCGGTGCCCGACGGCTGGCAGCAGGTCTTCGGCGCGGCCGGACGCCAGGACTGCGTCGACTACGTCGAGCAGCACTGGCAGGACCTGCGGCCGAAGAGCCTGATCGCCCACCTGGCCGGCCGCTGACCGCGGCAGCACGCTCCACCGCGCCACACCGCACCACCGCACGCTCCACCGGTCACGCAGCAACGAGGGAGACAGTCACATGTCCGGGGACCAGCAGACGCACAGAACCGACCCACGGCCGGGACCGGCCGAGGTGCTGTGTCGACTGTTCGCGGAGGTGCTCGGCCAGGAGTCCGTCGACCCCGCGGCGGGCTTCTTCGAACTCGGCGGTGACCGGCCCGCCGCCGTCCGGCTGCTGGCCCGGGTGCGCGCCGAACTCGGCTTCCGGGTACCGCTGCCGCTGCTGCTGGACGCCCCCACCCCGGCCGGCCTGGCCACCCGGCTCGCCACCCCCGGTGACGACGCCCCGCGCCCCACCCTCAGCGCGCTGGTCGACGCCCAGGTGGCTCGCACTCCGCAGGCCCCCGCGCTGTACGCCCAGGACGCCACCCTCAGCTACGCCGAACTGGACGCCCGCGCCAACCGGCTGGCCCGGGTGCTCGCCGCCCGCGGCCTGGGCACCGAGGACGTCGTCGCGCTCGCCCTGCCGAAGTCCCCCGACGCCGTCGCCGCGATCCTCGCCGTGGCCAAGACCGGGGCCGCCTGGCTGCCCGCCGACCCGGCCTACCCGGCCGAACGGCTGCGCCACATGCTCACCGACTCCCGCGCCGCCCTGGTGCTCACCACCACCGGCACCGCCGAGCGGCTGCCCGACACCGGCGCCCCCCGGCTGCTGCTCGACTCCCCCGCGCACCTCGCCGACCTCGCCGAGCGGCCCGGCACCCCGTTCACCGCCGACGAGCGGGTCCGGCCGCTGAGCGCCGACCACACCGCGTACGTCATCTACACCTCCGGCTCCACCGGCCTGCCCAAGGGCGTGGCCGTCACCCACACCGGGCTGCCCAGCATGGTCGCCACCCAGGTCGCCGCCACCGGGGTCGGCCCCGGCAGCCGGGTGCTCCAGGCCGCCTCGCTCAGCTTCGACGTCTCCGTCTCCGACCTGGCCGTGGCGCTCACCACCGGCGCCGCGCTCGTCCTCCCCCGCGAGCAGAGCGAGCTGGTCGGCGACGCGCTGGCCGCGCTGATCGACCGGTACGGCGTCACCCACGCCGACGTCGCCACCGCGATGGCCGCCACCCTGCCGGACGTCCCGCTGCCGACCCTGCGCACCCTGATCGGCGGCGGCGAGGCCATCCCGCGCGAACTGGCCGCCCGGCTCGGCCGCGACCGGCTGATGCTCAACAGCTACGGGCCGACCGAGACCACCGTCATCGTCACCATGAGCGAGCCGCTCACCGGAACCGAGCAGCCCCCGATCGGCCACCCCTGCCGGGACGTGCGGATCCACGTGCTGGACGAGCGGCTGCGCCCAGTGGAGCCGGGCACGGTCGGCGAACTGTACGTCTCCGGCCCGCACCTGGCCCGCGGCTACCTGGGCCGCCCCGGCCTGACCGCCGACCGCTTCGTGGCCTGCCCCTTCGGCGAGCCCGGGAGCCGGATGTACCGCACCGGCGACCTCGGCCGCCACCGCCCCGACGGCCAGCTGGACTTCCTCGGCCGGGCCGACGACCAGGTGAAGATCCGCGGCTTCCGCATCGAACCCGGCGAGATCGAGCAGACCCTCTCCGCCCACCCCGGGGTCCGCCAGGCCGTGGTGCTGGTCCGCGAGGACCGCCCGGGCGAGCGCCGGCTGGTCGGCTACACCGTCGGCGCCGCCGACCCGGACGAGCTGCGCGCCCACTGCGCCGAGCGGCTGCCCGAGCACATGGTGCCCACCGTCGTCGTCCTCGACCGGCTGCCGCTCACGCCCAACGGCAAGGTGGACAAGCGCGCCCTGCCCGCGCCGGCCTTCGGCGCCGTCGAGGCGGGCGGCCGGGCCCCCGCCGGGGAGCTGGAGCACACCCTGGCCCGGCTGTTCGCCGAGGTGCTCGGGCTGCCCCGGGTCGGGGTCGGCGAGTCCTTCTTCGAGCTCGGCGGCGACTCCATCGTGGCCATCCAGCTCGTCTCCCGGGCCCGGCAGGCCGGGCTGCAGCTCACCCCCCGCGCGGTCTTCGAGGCCCCGAGCGTCGAGGCGCTGGCGCTGGTCGCCCGCCCGCTGGAGGGGCCGGTCGCCGTCGAGCCGCCCGGCGCCGGCCTCGGCGAGGTGCCGGCGACGCCGATCGTGCACTGGCTGTCCGAGCAGCGCGGCGCCGTGGCGAGCTTCTACCAGTCCACCCTGCTCACCCTCCCCTCCGGGACCGGGCCGGCGCAGCTGGTCACGGCCCTGCAGGCGGTGCTGGACCACCACGACGTCCTCCGGGCCCGCCTCGACGGCGCCGCTCGCCCCTGGACGCTGCACGTCCCCGCGCCCGGCGCCGTCCCCGCCGCCACCGTGCTGCGCGGCCTCCCGGGCCCGGCCACCGAGTCCACCCTGCGCGCCGCCACCGAGGCCGCCCGCGAACGGCTCTCGCCCGAGGACGGCCGGATGCTCCAGGCCGTCCGCTTCGACGCCGGCCCGGACCTGCCCGCCCAGCTGCTGCTGGTGATCCACCACCTGGCGGTGGACGGCGTCACCTGGCGCATCGTCGAGGAGGACCTGCTCGCCGCGCTGGCCGCCGCCCGCGAGGGCCGCGAACCCGCGCTGCCGCCGGTGCCCACCTCCTTCCGCCGCTGGGCCCAGCGGCTCACCGCCGAGGCCCGCACCGACCGCCGGGCCGCCGAACTCCCGCTCTGGCAAGCCGCCCTGGCCACCCCCGACCCGCTGCTCGGCGAACGGGCCCTGGACCCGGCCAAGGACACCTACGCCACCGGCGGCACCCTGCGCGTGGTGCTGCCCGCCGACACCACCCGGGCGCTGCTGACCGGCGTCACCGCCGCATACCACGCCCAGGTCAACGACGTGCTGCTGACCGCGCTGGCCCTCGCCCTGACCCACTGGCGCGGCTCCCCGGCCGGGCCGGACGGCGCGGTGCTGCTGAATGTCGAGGGCCACGGCCGCGAGGAGGTGGTCGAGGGCGTCGACCTGCACCGCACCGCCGGCTGGTTCACCTCCGTCTACCCCGTCCGGCTCGCCCCCGGGGCGCTGTCCTGGGCCGAGGTCACCGCCGCCGGCCCCGCACTCGGCCGCGCCCTCGGCCGGGTGAAGGAGCAACTGCGCGCCGTCCCGGACAACGGCATCGGCTACGGCCTGCTGCGGTACCTCAACCCGGCCACCGCCCCGCTCCTGGCCGCATTCACCGACCCCCAGGTCGAGTTCAACTACCTGGGCCGCTTCCAGCCCGAGGGCGTCACCGCCGAGGACGTGCACGCCGGAGCCGAGGCGATGACCGAGGGCGCCGCCCCCGACCTCGCGCTCGGCCGGGTGCTGGGCCTGGACGCCACCACCGTCGACACCCCGCAGGGCCCGCTGCTGGTCGCCCAGTGGTCCTGGGCCGCCGAACTGCTCGACGGGGAGCGGGTCCGGGCGCTCGCCGAGGCCTGGTTCACCGCCCTGCGCGCGCTCGCCGAGCACGCCGACCGGCCGGGCGCCGGCGGGCACACCCCCTCCGACTTCCCGCTGGTCACCCTCGGCCAGGACGACGTCGACCGGCTCGCCGAACTCCACGCCCCCGCCGCCCTGGTGGACGTCTGGCCCACCTCCCCGCTCCAGCAGGGCATGGCCTTCCACGCCGCGTACGACACCGACGGCGCCGACGTCTACACCTCCGTCTGCACCTTCGACCTCACCGGCCCGGTCGACGCCGACCGGCTGCGCGCCGCCGCCGAGGCCCTGCTGCTGCGCCAGCCCAACCTCAAGGCCGGCTTCCACCAGCGCCCCGACGGGCCGCCCGTCCAGGCCGTGCCGGACCACGTCGAACTGCCCTTCACCGTGCGAGACCTGACGGCGCACGCCGACCCGGAGGCCGAGGCCGAGCGGATCGCCGCCGCCGAGTACGGCCGCCGCTTCGACCTCGCCCGGCCGCCGCTGCTGCGCTACACCCTGCTCACCCTCGCCCCCGGCCGGCACCGGCTGATCGCCGCCGCCCACCACATCCTGCTGGACGGCTGGTCCACCCCGCTGTTCGCCGAGGAACTGTGGGCCCTGTACTTCCGGCAGCCGCTGCCCCCGGCCGCGCCCTACCGCGAGTACCTGCGCTGGATCACCCGGCGCGACGGCGCCGCCGCCCGCACCGCCTGGGCCCGCGCCCTCGCGGGCACCGACGAGCCCACCCTGCTCGCGCCCGCCCGCACCACCGCCACCCCGCGGTTGCCGCTGCGCCTGCACACCGGCCTCACCCCGGAGGCCACCGAGGCGCTGGGCCGCACCGCCCGCCGCTACGGCGTCACCCTCAACACCCTCGTCCAGGCCGCCTGGGGCGTGCTGCTGGCCCGGCTCACCGGGCGTACCGACGTGCTCTTCGGCACCACCGTGTCCGGCCGGCCGCACGACCTGCCGGGTGTGGAGCGGATGATGGGCCTGCTCATCAACACCGTGCCGGTGCGGGTCGCCCTCGACCCGGCCGAAAGCTGGGGGCAGCTGCTGCTGCGACTGCAGCACGAGCAGTCCGCGCTGCTGGACCACCAGCACCTCAGCCTCACCGAGATCCAGCAACTCGCCGAGCTGGGCAGCCTGTTCGACACCGTCACGGTGTACGGCAACTACCCGGACCCGTCCGCCCTGGACGCGGCCGACCCGAGCGGCGCCACCCACGTCACCCTGGTCGAGGACGTCGACAGCGCCCACTACCCGCTGCTGCTCGCTCTCACTCCGGGCGACGGCCTCCAGCTGCGCCTGGACCACCAGCCGGACGCCTTCACCGCCGCCGAGGCACGCACCGTCCTGGACCGCTTCCTCGCGCTGCTGGACCGGATCGTCGCCGACCCGGCCGAACTCATCGGCACCGTCGACGTGTTGACCGAGGAGGAGCGGGCCCAACTGCTCTCCGGCCGGCACGGCCCGGTCACCGCGCTGCCGACGGGGACGGTGCCCTCGCTGTTCGAGGCCCGGGCCGCCGCCACGCCGGACGCGATCGCGCTGGTGGCGGGCGATGACACCCTGACCTACGCCGAACTCAACGCCCGCGCCAACGGGTTGGCGCTGCGGCTGACCGAGGCGGGTTGCGGCGCCGAGACTCCGGTGGCGGTGCTCCTGGAGCGCTCCCCCGCACTGGTGGTCACCCTGCTGGGCATCCTCAAGGCCGGTGGCACGTACGTCCCGCTGGACGACGCCCAGCCCCAGGACCGCCTGCTCGCCGTCCTCGCGGACGCGGGCGCCACCCTCGCCGTCACCGACACCGACCACCCCGCCCTGGCCGGGCTCACCACCCTCACGATCGGCGAGGAGACCGCCGACAACCCCGAACTCGACATCGAAGCAGCCCAATTGGCGTACGTCATGCACACCTCCGGATCCACCGGGAGACCCAAGGGCATCGGCATCACCCACCGCGCCATCGTCGACCTCGCCCTCGGCGGCACCTTCACCACCGACAGTCACGCACGCGTCCTGGTCCACTCCCCCACCGCCTTCGACGCCTCCACCTACGAACTCTGGGCCCCCCTGCTCTCCGGCGGCAGCCTCGTCCTCCCCCCACCCGGCCGCCTCGGCGTCACCGAACTCACGGCCACCATCAACCAGGGTTCGGTGACCTCCCTCTGGATGACGGTCGGCCTGTTCAACGTGCTGGCCGCCGAGGCCCCGCAGACCTTCGCCGGACTGCACCAGGTGTGGACCGGCGGAGACATCGTCTCGCAGGCCGCCATGCGACGCGTCCTGGAGGCGTGCCCCGGCCTGCGCGTGGTGAACGGCTACGGCCCCACCGAGACCACCACCTTCGCCACCCACCACCCCATGAGCGCCCCCGCCGAGGTGCCGGACACCGTCCCGATCGGACGGCCCCTGCCCAACACCCGGGCGTACGTCCTGGACGCCGGGCTGCGCCCGGTGCCCGTGGGCGTCGCCGGTGAGCTGTACCTCGCGGGCAACGGCCTGGCCCGGGGCTACACCGGCCGCCCGGCCCTGACCGCCGAGCGCTTCGTCGCCTGCCCGTACGGCGAACCCGGCGACCGGATGTACCGCACCGGCGACCTCGCCCGCTGGACCACCATGGGCGAACTGGAGTTCGTCGGTCGAGCGGATGACCAGGTGAAGCTGCGCGGCTTCCGGATCGAACTCGGCGAGGTGGAGGGCGCGTTCGCCGCCCACCCGGCCGTCGGCCAGATCACCGCCCTGGTCCGCGAGGACCGGCCCGGCGACAAGCGCCTGGTCGCCTACGTCACGGGCGACGCCACCCCCGAGGAACTGCGCGCCTTCGCCGCCGACCGCCTGCCCGGCTACATGGTCCCGGCTGCCGTCGTCGTCCTGGACGCCCTGCCCGTCACCCCCAACGGCAAGGTCGACCGCCGCGCCCTGCCCGCCCCCGACTTCAGCGGCACCGAGGGCCGCGCCCCGCGCACCGGCACCGAGCGCGCCCTGAGCGAACTCTTCGCCGAGGTCCTCCAGGTGGCCGAACCGAGCATCGACGACAACTTCTTCGACCTCGGCGGGCACTCGCTGCTCGCCACCAAGCTGGTCAGCCGGATCCGCACCGCCCTCGGCGCCGAGCTGCCGATCCGCACCCTCTTCGACCACCCGACCGTGGCCGCGCTGGCCGCCGCCCTGCCCGCCTCCGGCGCCGCCCGCCCGGCCCTGCGACCGGCCGACCGGCCCGCCCTCGTCCCGCTCTCCCCCGCCCAGCAACGCCTGTGGTTCATCGAGCAGTTCGAGGGCCCGAGCGCGCTCTACAACACGCCCGTCGCGCTCCGGCTGACCGGCGTGGTCGACCGCCCCGCCCTGGAGCGGGCGCTGCGGGACGTGGTGGCCCGGCACGAGGTGCTGCGCACCCTCGTCCCCACCACCGACGGCCAGCCCCGCCAACTGGTCACCGAGGCCCCCGAACTCCCGCTGCACACCCTGCCGGTGGCCACCGAGGCGGAGCTGCGGGCCGCGCTCGCCGAGGCCGGGGGGCGGGTCTTCGACCTCGCCCGCGACCTGCCCGTCCGCGCCACCCTGTTCTCGCTGCCGCACGACGAGCACGTGCTGCTGGTGCTGATGCACCACATCGCCAGTGACGGCTGGTCCGTCGCCCCGCTCTTCCGCGACCTCGCCACCGCCTACCGGGCCCGCACCACCGGCTCCGCCCCCGACTGGCAGCCGCTGCCCGTCCAGTACGCCGACTACACCCTCTGGCAGCGCGAGGTCCTCGGTGACCAGGAACAGCCCAGCGCCCTGCTGACCGAGCAACTCGCGCACTGGCAGCAGACCCTGGCGGACGCCCCGGAGGAGCTGGCACTGCCCTACGACCGCCCGCGACCGGCGGCGCCCAGCCACCTGGGCGGCCTGACGGAGGCCGTCGTCGACGCCGAACTCCACGCCGTTCTCAGCGAGTTGGCCACCGCCCAGCAAGCCAGCCTGTTCATGGTGCTCCAGGCCGCCGTCGCCACCCTCTACACCCGCCTCGGCGCCGGCACCGACCTCCCGCTCGGCACCCCCACCGCCGGACGCACCGACGAAGCGCTCCAGGACCTGGTCGGCTTCTTCGTCAACACCCTCGTCCTGCGCACCGACACCACCGGCAACCCCAGCTTCCGCGAACTGCTCAACCGCGTCCGCCGCACCGACCTGGACGCCTTCGACCACCAGGACATCCCCTTCGAGCGCCTGGTCGAACAGCTCAACCCCACCCGCACCCCCGCCCGCCACCCGCTCTTCCAGACCCTCGTCGCCCTGGAGAGCCGCGCGGCGGTGCCCGCCGCCTTCGGCGACCTGGCCTGCGCGGAGCACCCCTTCGAACTGGACGTCGCCAAGTTCGACCTGTCCTTCCGCTTCACCGAGCAGGGCGCCCGGGCGGGCCTGACGGTCGCACTCGAATACGCGACCGACCTCTTCGACCACACCACCGCCACCACCCTCGCCGAACGGCTGCTGCGGGTGCTGCGCGCCGTCGCGGCCGACCCGGACACCCCGATCGGCGCCATCGACCTCCTCGACCCGGCCGAGCGCGAGCAACTGCTCACCGGCTGGAACGACACCGCCGTACCCGTCCCGGACGCCACCCTGCCCGAGCTGTTCGAGGCCCGAGCCGCCGCCACCCCGGAGGCGCCCGCCGTGGTCGCCGACACCGGGACCCTGAGCTACGCCGAACTCGACTCCCGGGCCGAGCACGTGGCCGCCCACCTGGCCGAGGCCGGCGTCGGCGCCGACACCCCGGTGGTCCTGCTGATGGACCGCTCCGCCGAGCTGGTGGTCGCCCTGCTGGCCGTCCTCAAGGCCGGCGGCAGCTACGTCCCGCTGGACGACCGGCACCCGGCCGAGCGGCTGCGGCAGATCACCGCCGAGACCGGGGCGGCGCTCGTCCTGGTCGACCAGGCCCACCGCGGCCACCCGCTGGCCACCGACGCCCCCTGCCCCGTCCTGCCGCTCACCCCGGACTCCTTCGACTTCGCCGGTCCGCGCCGACGCCGCGCCCACCGCCCGCCGCTGCACCCGGAACAGCTCGCGTACGTGATGTTCACCTCCGGCTCCACCGGCCTGCCCAAGGGCATCGCCATCACCCACCGGGACGTCGTCCAGCTCGCCTCCGACCCGTGCTGGCAGCACCCCGACGGGCTGCGGGTGCTCTTCCACGCCCCGCACGCCTTCGACGCCTCCACCTACGAACTGTGGGCGCCGCTGCTCTCCGGCGGCCGGATCGTCGTCGCCCCGCAGGGCGACCTGGACGCCGCCGCGATCGGCGCGCTGGTCCGGGCCCACCGGCTCACCCATGTGCACGCCACCGCCGGGCTGTTCCGCGTCATCGCGGAGGAGGAGCCCGGTGTCTTCGCCGGCGTGCGCGAGGTGCTGACCGGCGGGGACGTGGTCTCGGCGCCCGCCGTCCGGAAGGTGCTGGCGGCCGTCCCCGGGATCGGGGTCCGGGTGCTCTACGGCCCGACCGAGATCACCCTCTGCGCCACCCAACTACCCCTGCCCACGGCGGAGTCCGTGCCGGACGTGGTGCCGATCGGGCGCCCGATGGCCAACACCCGGGCGTACGTCCTGGACGACGGATTGCAGCCCGTCCCCGTGGGCGTCGCCGGTGAGCTGTACATCGCCGGGGCGGGCCTGGCCCGCGGCTACGCCGACCGCCCCGCCCTGACCGCCGAACGCTTCGTCGCCTGCCCGTACGGCGACAAGGGCGAACGCATGTACCGCACCGGCGACATCGTCCGCTGGAACCCGGACGGCGTACTGGAGTTCCTCGGCCGCGCCGACGACCAGGTCAAGATCCGCGGCTTCCGCATCGAACTCGGCGAAGTCGAAGCCGCCCTCACCGCCCACCAAGGCGTCGGCCAGGCCCTCGCCCTCGTCCGCGAGGACCAACCCGGCGACAAACGCCTCGTCGCCTACACCACCGGTGACGCCACCCCCGGCGAACTG
>NZ_JBVHIP010000063.1:0-26418 GCF_055560495.1 Kitasatospora sp. NPDC023176
GCACGGCCACCATGCAGCAACTGCGCGGGCGAGAAGGCGCCCGTATCCGAAAGCTCTACCAAGCCGAATCACGCCGGACCGGCGTCCCCTGGAACAGCCGCGTCTACAAGGCCGGCGACGCCTACGCCGCGGGTGACGACCTCAACCGGCCCCTATCGGCGGCCAACGCGGCGCTGTACGGGATCTGCCACGCCGTCATCACCGGCCTGGGCGCCAGCCCCGGCCTCGGCTTCGTCCACACCGGACTGGCGACCTCGTTCGTCCTCGACATCGCCGACCTCTACAAGGCCGAATACACCATCCCTCTCGCCTTCGACCTCACCAAACAAGGCCACACTGAGGAACGGGACGCCCGACTCGGTCTGCGTGACTCGCACATCCATGTCCTCCTCGATAGAAGGCGGCACCCTCATCGTCGCCCTGGTCACCGCCCACAGCTGGACCCTCGGCACCGCCGGCGGAGGCCTGCGCGACCGCTGGCCCACGATCGTCAGCCCCGACGCCGCCACCCACTGGCACCTCGCAGGCTACGACCCGACCACCCGCCGCCTGCGCGTGGTCGCCGACTCCCCAGCCTGGGCCGCCCAGCTGCGCCTCCACCACCGCCGCATCCTCACCGCCCTCGACCAGCTACGCCCCGGCACCCTCCGGGCCATCGACGTCCGCGTCGGCCCCGCCCCCCGTGGTGCACCACGACCAGGACCCCGACGATCGGCCCACCACGCAGGCGGCCCGGCCACGCTCGCCGACCACACCGCCCCGTGTCCTTGCCGCCCGTGCCGCGTTGGATTTCTTGATCAGCGCCTACGGCAAGGAGTACGCGGTGAAGCGTCGGATCTGGAAGGCCGCCCTGGTGGCGGGCGTGGTGATGGTGGCGACGCAGCCCGCGTGGGCCGGCGGGTTTCCGCGGGCTTCATTGCGGGACAAGACCGACGCCGCGTTCCAGCGGGACTGTTTGAGTGCCATCAACGTGGCGCGGGCCAAGCATGGGGTTCCCGCGCTGACCACCGACCAGAAGGCGGTGGACTACGCCAGGAGCCGGGCACAGCACGAGTCCACCGGTCACAAGCTCGACCTGGGCCACGACGGTCCGGACGAGTCGTATGGCGAGAATCTGTTCTGGGGATCGAACGGCTACCTCTCAAGCAGCCCGAACATCGTCCCCAGGTCCTGCACCGACGCGGTCAACAGCTGGTACAGCGAGGTCAACGACTACGACTTCAACACCCCCGGCTACCACGACAGGACGGGCACCTTCACACAGCTCGTGTGGAAGTCCACCACGTCCGTGGGCTGCGCCGAGGCGGCCGGGCCAGGCGTGGCCGACACCCACGACATGTTGGAGACGTACGTCGTGTGCGAGTTCACGCCGCGGGGCAACATCATCATCGACGGTGTGCCGAACGGCTCCGGGCAGACGTACTACGTTGAGAACGTCCTGCCACCGAAGGCGCAGTAGGACGTCACTCTCACCGAACCCTTCCTCGAACGTGATCTGTCAACTACCGTCGGCGGCGCGATCACATCGAGCAATGGGGTGCCTCCAGGAGCGCGGTCGAGGACACCCCGACCACGGACGCCAACGAGCACGCCCGCCAACAGCGCGAGCGCCACTGCGCCGCCCTCGCCGTCGCCCTCGCCACCCGGACCAGGGCGATCCCGCTGCGCCCGACCCGGCCCAGCTGGCAGGCAGAGCGCGGTCCGGTGGTGCTTCCTTCCTCGAACCTACGTTGTACCAAGGTCATCGCCGCCTGCTGCCACGCCTGGTCCTGCGCACCGACGAGCAGGCGATGGCCTCCCTGGCCTCCCCGATCAGCGGGCCGAAGTGGACCCTGGCCGCCGACGTCTTCGCCCGGCTGCGCTCCGGCAGCGGCGACCGGTGACCGACCAGCCCATCGAACCGTCAGTCCCGGATCCCGTTTCGCCCCGGCGGAGCACTACTGGCAGTGGGGCGATCTTCGACCACCTACCAGATCTGGTAGGTGGTCGCGACGGAAGTGTGGACCACCGACCGAATTCGGTCGCTGGTTCCACGGCATGGACGGCTTCCGGGCTGGGAGCACCTACGAAATCTCGTAGGTGCTCCCCCGAGACCCTCCGCTTGGATAGCGTGGTGACACACACCCACGGGCGTGTGTCAGCCCGTCACTCGTTCGTCCGGGAGAAGAAGTATGACCGAGCACGATGACGCTAGCCGGAAGCCTGTCAGCCAGGCTGAGGCTAATGCGTTGCGTTCCTGGGCCGACCGCGAGCGACATGACGCCGAGATGCTCGCACAAGTGATCGAAGATATTGCCGTCAACGGCCTGCCCGACGTCGAGAAGTGCGTTCCCTGGGAGGAATTGCGCGATCAGCACCTCGCCGAGCTCGCCAGCGGGCAGACTGGGCAGCGTGTCGCCTAGCCATGCTCCCCGCCGGGCCCGGGTTTTGTTCCACCCCCCGGCTTCCCAGCAGATCGAGAAGCTGACCGCCGACGAAACGCATCGCCTCGATCGCGCGCTCGTCGCTGTCTCGGTACGCCCCGATATTGGGGTGCTGAGAGCCGACGTGCCGATCCGCGATTATCGAGACGAGGTTGAGGGTGTCCGCGTCATCTATGTCGCGACCGCCCTGAAAAGCATCGTGATCGCGGTGTACGTCGAGGTCTAAGGTCGCTACCGCCAAGCTCTACCTGAACGAGCCGAGGGGCTTCGACTTCCCTCGGGTGCTCTGTGACTCAGGCGCTGGCCCAACGGCCCGGGTACGCGAGGGCTGACCGCGTCCGCGGGCGCTGGTCGGTTAGGAGGGTGTTGTTGGCGGGTGACAAGCGGCGCATTCAGACGGCGGTGTTGGGCAGCGCGGTGTCGGATGATCCGCTGATCCTGCCACTGGAAGCGATCGAGCTGGACGCCTTCCGTCATCGCCATGCCGAGGACACGTTCTGGTGCGGGCTGCTGCTCGGCGGCTGTGGCGCGCAGCTGACGACGAAGCTGTACACGGACCGGGTGTGCCATTTCGCGCACTTCCCCGACCCCACTGGGATGCATGTGTGCGATCGGCGGGCCCGGGATGTGTCCAGCGCCGACCACCTGTACGTGAAGTCCGCCGCGCAGGCCTGGCTACATGCCCGAGGCCAGCAGGCCGCCTTTTACTTTGCCCGGCCGGACGGCGTCCCGGTCGGTTCGCTCGTCGACATTGTCTTCGAGGACCCTGCCGCGACCTTGCGCGTTCACCTCGACACGGTGGTGCCGCCGTCGTGGGATGAGGAGGGCGTTGAGCCGGTTCTCGGCGTATCGGTCCCGGTCACCGCCGAGGTCCTGGTTAGCCGGCGGTACGTGCACCGGGTGCGCCTTGATAGCGCGGGCACGGAGCGGCAGGTGCGAATCGGCACGGAGACGTTTGCCCGCCCCACCGAGTGGTTCGGCTTCGACGAGTGCGAGATGACGGAGCGGGGGTTGCGGACCCCGGCGGTAGAACGGATCACCAGCGCACGTGTCGCTCGGCCCCGGTTCCTCGCTCCGCGCCCGCAGGAGCAGGCGCCCGCGGTCGTGCGGAAGCCGGACCCCGTACGGCGCCTGACCGCTGCCATAGGTGCTGGCTCCGTTCGCACGGTGGCGTCCCTGTGTGACGAGTACGAGGCCTCCGGGCTCCTGCAAGGACAAGAAGTCGAAGAACTCGCCACCGCACTCGGCCAGGCGCGCGCCTGGCTGGCCGAACAGGCCTCGCTGCGCAGCGAGGTGTTCGGGCAGTTGAAGGAGGCCGTGGGGCAGCGCAAGGCGAGCTCGGTGCGGACACTGCTCGCCCGGGCGGACGCGGTCGCCAGCACCGATCGCAGCAGGGAGGAGGACGACGTCGCCCGGAGTGCGGCGATGTTCCTGGAGGATCAGAAACGCCATGCCCGGTGGCCGCACCGGGACGCTGAACAGGCCGCCCGCGAGGCCGCGGCACGGCGCCCGCGGGTCTATCGAACAGTCCCACCGCCGCGGGACCGCGTGTCGGCCGCGGAGCGGACCGCGCATCGCCGCATGCGAGGCGTTCTCAGCGATCTGAACCGCCTGGGGGATCGGATCTCGAACAACACCCTGCTGCTCATGGTGGGCTCTCTCGACACGCTCGTGAGGGCGGCAGGAACCTCCGTCACAGCCGCTGAGCGTGGAGACGTCGATCGGTGGCGCACCCGGGCAGGCCGCGTACGGACCCGGGCCGCAGCCCGTTCCAAGGAGATGCCTGCGGGTCCAGGCCCGCGTCAGCGCGGCGAGGCCCGGGCGGCAGCATCGGCTGACCAGCTGCGTACGACAGCTCCCGCCCGGTCAGACAAGGTCGAAGCGACGGACGCGTCGAACGGTCCGGTGCGCCTGTCGGCGGGTCAGCTGTCCGACGTGGCCGCTGCGGTACGCGGGGCGTTGAAGAAGGCCGCCCGTGAAGGCTCCCTCACCTCCTGGTCACGGTTGCGCCGCCAGCTCGGCGGGGCCCTGCCTGCTCTCCATCCTGACGACCGGTTGAAGGTGTTGCTGGAAGTGGAGAAGGACACTGCGGCTGACGAGCCGTTGCTGTCCTCGCTGCTGGCTGCGGACGGCGCCGGGTCTCTGACCTTGTACCGCGACCTGGCCGCGCGACAGGGACGGAACCTCCCTCCTGGCGACACGGCAGCCCGTACGCACTGGCAGACAGAGATCCTCCGGCTTCAGCAGCTGTTCCGGTACCGCTGACTCGGCGTCGCCCGTGTGTATCGTGCGGGCGCCTTCCCGCTACGTCGCACCGGATCCCCTTAGGTTCGGGGGAGCCAGCTGACCGGGGTAAGAAACTGGGTCGAGCTCCTGCCCGAGCTGGGCGCCCAGCCGAGTGATCTGCGGGTGACCAAGACCAACTGGGGCGCCTTCACCAACTCCACCCTGCACGCCCAGCTCCAGGAGCGGGGCGACACGCAGGTGGTGCTCGCCGGCATCAACACGCAGATCGGCGTGGAGACCAACACGCACCGCCTACGAGCTCGGCTATCACGTCGTGCTGGTGACCGACGCGATGACCAGCTTCGACGCGACCGCCCACGACCACAGCGTCACCCGCATCTTCCCGCGCCTGGGGCAGAACACCACGACCGAGGATCTTCTCGCCGTCCTCGCCACCCGCCCCGCCTGACCCGACCCCAGGGCCGGCTTCCACCCCGGTCTCCCCGCCCGAGGGTTGGGGAGACAACTCCAGCAGGTTTGACCAACCCACCAGCACCGGCCGGGGAGATTCAGGCAGCGTCATCAGTGCCGGGCGAGGCGGTCCGTCGGCGAAACCACGGGCGTGCCGCACGAGCAGGTCCGCGCGCAGCTCGGCCTGGGGCCGGTCGCTTGAGCTACACGATCATCTGGGATGCACCGGCTATCAACGCGGCCGCCCGCGACGCCGACGGGCTGCGGCAGCTCATGGACGCCGTCGACCTGCTCGCGGACTCCCCGCGCCCGCCGGGAAGCGCGGAGTACGGCTGCGCGGACCCTGCGCCGGATGCACGTCGGCCGCTACCGGGTCCTGTACGAGATCGCAGACACAACGGTCACCATCATCGTGATTCACCTCGGCCGGATCGGCTGATACCGGCCCCGGGGCTGTGGACTCCCGTGCCGATCGGCGGCCAGGGCCGGACCGAACCATGTCCCTCAGCAAGGCCTGCGCCCGGCTTCGCACCGCCAGCCCTCCCAACCGTCCGCGTCTGAGGGTCGCACCTAACGGCAAGAGGGCGCACTCCCGTGGGAGTGCGCCCTCTGTGCGGGGCCGTGGTCATCCGGACGTCGGGGCCTGGTGGATTGCTTCAGGGGTTCCGACGGCCAGAACTACGTCTGTCCCGTTCTTCCACGAACGCAGCGAGTCGCCGGTTTTCTTCTGCACCTGGGCGGAACTTCCGACCTCGTCACCCGCGATCAGCTCTGCGTCTCCTCGCGGCGTCCAATAGCGGCCGCATCGGGTACGACGAGCAGCTTGCCGGTGGTACGCCGAGCCTCCAGATCGCTGTGGGCCTGGGCGGCCTCGGACAATGCGTAGCGGCCCGTTACGGTGACCTCAAGCGCCTTGGAGCGCACCCACTCGAACACATCGGCGGCCCGTCGGAGCAGTTCGGACCGATCGGCGATGAAGTCCCCGAGGCTGGGCCGGGTCAGGGTCAGCGAACCGCCGTGGGCGAGCCGAATCGGATCAAACGGAGGCACGGCACCACTTGCCGCGCCGAAGAGCACGAGATGGCCGCGGGTTCGCAGGCTGGCGAGGCTCGCGTCGAAGGTGTGCGCGCCGACGCCGTCGAAGACAACCGGCAGTCCCTGACCGCCGTTGAGTCGCCTCACCTCGGCTGCGAGATCGTCGACTTCGGAGGAGAGGATCACCTCAGCGGCCCCGGCACGCTTCGCCAGTTCGGCCTTCGCCGTGGTCGACGTCGTGCCGATCACCCTGCCGCCGAGGTGGGTGATGAGCTGGGTCAAAAGCAGCCCCATGCCACCAGCAGCCGCATGCACGAGCACCGTGTCGCCCCCCTGAACCGGGTAGGCGTCCTTGACGAGATAGTGCGCGGTCATGCCCTGGAGGAGCACGGCGGCGGCTGCCTCGAAGCCGATATCGTCGGGCAGCGGCACCAGCCGGGAGGAGTCCACGACGGCTTGCTCGGCATACGTGCCGGGAATCTCCACCCAACCGACCCGGTCCCCGACTGCGACGTCAGCGACGCCGGGTCCAACTTCGACGACCGTGCCGGCGCCCTCAGCGCCCGGGGTGAAGGGCAGCGGGAGGCTGTACCGGCCTTCGCGGTGGTAGACGTCGAGGAAGTTGACCCCGGATGCGGCGACCTCCACGATCGCCTCGCCCGGGCCCGGCCGCGGCTGGTCCACCGTGGTCTCCTGCAGCACCTCGGGACCGCCCACTTCGTACACCTGAATCGCTCGCATGACCCCTCCAATAACGGCTGATCCCCCACCAACCCCGTTGATGGCGATCCGATTCCCGGCAAGCAGACCAGCCCGCCGCCCCCGCCGAGAGCTGAGACACCTGCTTTGCACCCGGGTATGGGACAGGAGACCGAGGCCGTCAAGGGTCGACGAAGGCACCACCCACCGTTTCCGCACCGCAGTACGGCCGCCCACTGGTCTCACGGGCGACGAAAGGGGTCCCGGGCAGCTGGGAGGCTGCGCGTTCGCCAGCGATGGTCACGCGCGCGGTGGTGATGAGGTTCTGGAGGCCCCACGGGATCTGACCGGTGTTGCGCACGATGGTCCCGGCTTCCGGCAGAGTCTTCGGTCACGTCCCGGCCGGACCGCATCTGACCGCAACTGTCCGAGTATGACTAAACACTTTGCGTGAAAGATTTTCTGCACGTTTTACGGTTGCCGTTCGCTTCATAGGTGGAGGCGCGTGCCTCCGGCGCCGCGAAGGGCGTCGGCGCCTCCTCACATCTGCTCTCTTTGGGGAGGGAACGTGGACCACGACAGTACGGCGCGCCTGGTCACGGCGGCCGTAGCGGCGAGAGTGTTCGGCCGCGACGGCGTCCGGCTGGCCCGGCGGCTGCTGTCGGCCGGGGTGCGGATCGGGATCGACGACCTGGTCGCCCGCACCGGCGCACACCGTCCGGCGCGGGCGACGAAGACGGTACCGGCGGCACCGGGGGAGGAGCGGTGACCTGGGCCGACGCCGCCGATCCGGAGGACGGAGCGATCGATTTCACCGTGGCCGGGAGCACACAGGACCTGCCCTACGAGGCGTGGCCGGAGGGCTGGCAGACCAGCTACTGGGCGTTCCACCGCAGGGTGCGCGCCCGTTACCTGGAGTGGGCCTACCTCCAGCTCGGGTCGGACGCGGACGCCGAGGATGCCCGAAGGGGGTGGCCGGGGTGGTCGCGCGAGACCTGGGCGACGTGCTGTGGTTGCTGGCCTATGGCCTCGACCCCTGGGAGGCAGCCACCCCGTGCTCGCCCGACCGGCTCCGCCGTCCCGACCGGAAGCGGACGACCATCCGGAACGGTTCGCACCGGGCCGGCGCCGGTCAGGTGCAGCTGTGGTCGAGCCGGCCGCCCAGGAGTTCCCCGACTTCGACGGCACCATCATGGAACTCTGCCGCTGACCGAGGTCATCGCCAGCTGCTGGTCCCGCCCTTCGCCCCGAAACGCCGGGCCGGAGGGCGACCCCCGCCAGCGCTGTCCCCCTGCTCCCGGTCGCCCGCTATGCGGTTGTGTCGCGAGCGTCGGACAGCGGCTTGAAGACTGCGACGGTTGGGCAGTCTTCCGGCCGTGTCAGCGCGTCGGAGAGGGGTCCGATGGGAAGGGCCAGTAGGGGAAAGCGTCAACGCTCCCGGGACCAGGCGGGGGAGTGGACGGCCACCGGGGCGGCTCGGCGGGCCCATGAGATGGTCCGTCACAGTGTCGAGACGCTCGACAGCCCGTTCATCCGGGCCATGATCGCGCGGAACTTCCAGCACGGCTTCACGGACAGCTACCGCACGGGGGTCCTGACCGGCGGGCTGAGCGAATCGCAGGCCCGCGCGTACGCGATGTCGATCACTGTCGGTGCGGTCGGAGTCGCGCCGCCGCACAACGATGACCTCGACAAGTACGCAGACTGGGCCGTCTCGCAGCATCTGGGTCTGCTTCGTTCGGCGGAGGTGTTCGTGATTTCCCCGGCGGCGCACGCGGCGGTGATGGCGGCGGCTGCGACGTTGGAGATCGCGGACACTGCGACCTTGGACCGTGAGGCGGATCTGCCGGTGCCGGCGGGGTTGCTCGTGTTGCCGGAGCCGGTGGTGCTGGCGAACAGGGTGGGTGTGCTGTCGGACATTGCGGCGTTCGGCTGGACGCCGATCCGGATGTTCAACGGGTGGCCGCCGGTCGAGGGCGGGTTGCCGGGGGTGCGGGTGACGCTGTTCATGGACCGGGACGAACCGGTGCAGCCTGAGGAGTGGCGTCTGGCGGTCTCTGTGGCGCGCTCGGCGGGGACGCCGATGCCGATGCTCGTGCCGGACGGGATGGAGGGCATGGTGGGCGACGGGAGGTTCGCGCAGCTGTCGACCGAGGAGTTGCACGAGCAGTCCGCGAGGATCCAGGAGGTCCAGCACGCGCTGCGGCATCACGCGCAGGCGCGCCGCCAGGTCCAGGAGGTCGGTGAGTGGTCCAGCGGTGAGGTGGTCGAGGACGTGACGCAGGATTTCGTGCGGCGGTACATGTTCGCGTTCTGGCGGCTGGCCTCGCAGAAGTCGACCCAGGTGTCCTTGCATCGGGAGGGGGCCAGCTGGGAGTCGGGAAGGCTGCTCGCGCTGGGCAGGCCGCCGCGCGATGTGCGGGTCGTGCAGCTCGCGGCTCGGCCGGCTGGTGGCAGCGATGATGATGGTGGCGCGGCCAGGGCGTACCGGCACCGGTTTCCGGTGCGCATGCACAAGGTCCGCCAGTGGTATCCGAGCCAGGGCATCCACAAGATTATCTGGCGCGGCCCCTACATCAAGGGCCCTGCAGACGCCCCGCTGCTGGTCACGGAGAAGGCGTTCGCGCTGACCCAGCCCTAAACCGTGCGGTGTCAGGTCTCCACGAAGGGTCTGTTCGGTGTGCTGCTGACGACCTGTTCGCAGATCGGTAGCCTCGGCGCCATGGAAGACGATCAGGTACTCGAAGGCGCCGTCCACCTGGACGAGTTCGCGGCCCTCGCCCGGAAGTGGGCTGAGCAGGACGTGCGGCCGGAGGACGTGCTCAAGATCGGGCGGCTGGCGGCGGTGGTCGGGGAGTTCGCCGCCGGGGTCGCGAAGGACCGGGCCGACAGGACCTGCTCGACGCGGTCGCCGAACTCGACGAAGCGGTCGGCGCGAGCGACCCGGCCGCGCACCGACGCCGGCTGCGCGCGGCTGCTCGGTCCGTTGAGGCAGGGGAGCGGGCTGGGGCGGACCGCGTGGATCCCTACCTTGCCGTGGTGGTGAGGCCCAGTGGGGACGTGGTGTTCGTGAAGCATTCGATGTCCGCGTACGACGGCGCCAACCACATGATCGCCTCCGTCCATGTTGCCGGTGACCTGGAGAGCATGGAGTCCGGCGGCTGCCGGCCAACGAGCTGCAGGTCAGCCGCGCGGGCCTGTGGGCCATGGTCCGGGAGGACTCCCCGCACGAGCCGAACCCGGTGGCCGAGCACATGCTCGACGCCGTCGCCGACCCGGATTTGCGCGGGAAGCTGCGGGAGATCCGCGGACCGCTCGCCTTCCTGTACCGGCCGAACACGGAAGGCAGGGGCGGGCACGACACCGTGCCGTTCCCGGCCCGGCTGTTCCGCGAGCTCGGCGTCGTGCACCACCAGGTCACCACGGTGCTCGAGCCTGCCACCGGCGACCAGCCGGCAGCCGTCGGCCCGGCCCGGTTGCGGCCCACGGAGCCGGCAAGCCGAGCTTCATGACCGGCCCGCCGGGACCGTCCGGCGGGCCGGACGCCATCCCCGACCGGGCCCGGTCCCGGGCCGGCAGTTCACCAGGAGGACGCGGGCCGTCGATGCCGCCCTCCCGCCATCGCAAGAGCAGGGGGATTTCATGTCCGAGTTTCCGGGCCGGGACCAGCTCAGCGTGCTGAGCAAGCCGGAGCTGGAGGCCCTGGCCGCGCTGAACGAGGCGGTCGGCGACCTCGCACACGAGTGGCATTCGGCAATCGCGGTCGAGCGCCGGGCCCGCTCGCTGGGCGACAGCGCCGAGCGCCGGCTCGACGGGGCGTCGTTCGACTCCCACGCGCAGGCGCTGAGCGGGTTCTACCACCACGCGTTCGTGTACGGGCGGGGCATCGAGGCCCTGCTGTGGCGCTACGCCAGCGCAGGCGCGGCCCTGGGCATCACCGTGCTGGACCGCGTGGTCACCGGGAAGCCTCCGCTGGACCAGGAGAGCCTCAAGCGGCTGAGCGAGGAACCGACCCTGGCCGAACTGGAAGCGCTGCTCAGGATCCCGGTCGACCGGCTACTGGGCGCCCGCGACGCCGACGCGATCACCCGAGCGAACGAGCGTCGTCAGCGACTGCTCGATGGCATCGAGGTGGCGTACGAGATTCTCACCGACGACATGATCGAGGAACGACTCGACCGGCCGACGGCGGCCGCCTCCCAGCTGTCCATCGTCGCCGTCGAGGGCTGCGACCCCCCCCATGGGCCGCACTGCTCAGCGGCATCCACATCATCGCCGACCAGACCCCCTACGAGATCGCCTACGCCAGCCGCGCCTGAGAGCCCCCGCCTGCCAGGCCGCCAGCTGCCGCCCGCTCAACTCGAAGCGGGGCATCGGCCGAGAACCCATCCACGAGAGGAGACGGCGTGACGTACGCCGCCGACGACCACCAGCTCGCCCAGGTCCACCTGCAGGCCGCCGTGGCCCAAGCCGCTCTCGGAGAGTTCGATCCCGCCTGCCGGCGCCTGGACACGGTACTTGCCCTTCGCGGCTTCGACCTGCTGTCGATGGCCCGCGCGACGGCCGCCTTCCTCGACTCGATCACCATGGTGACCGGCAACGAGTGGGCCACCGGCAAGCTCGTCTCCAAGACCGACGAGCAGACCGAGAGCCTGGACGAGCGGGTGCCGCCCGCCCGCGCGCACACCCTGCGGCTGATGTCTGCCTGGTCCTCGAAAGACCCCGACTCCTTCGAGGCGCTGTTCACCGTGGCGGCCGGCGACGATGCTGCGGCCGAGCACGTACGGGACCTGTTCGTCTACGCGCTGGAGTGGACCGAGCACAAGGCCGCGAACTCAGTGAACCCGCAGTCACTGGTCAAGGCCGTCTGCTCGGCGCTGACCGAGCACGGCCCCTCCCACTGGCCGTGGAAGCGCCCGAAGGACTAACGAGCCCCGCCCACCACTACGCCGCCCTCGCCCCGGCGCGGCCCCGCCTGCGCCCGCCGTGTTCCTCGGACACGGCGGGCGCAGGCGGGCAGAGACGGCCTGGAGCGCTTCTCGGCGGGCGCCGGGCCCGCCGGTCTCAGCGCCAGTCGAGCTCGAGCGCGGCGAGCCGCTCCAACTGCTCGGCGGTCAGCTTCGCCCGGCGGCTCTTGGTGTTGGAGATCCACACCCCGAGCTTCACCTCTACCGTGCCGCCGTCACCGTCCTCGATCTTCTCCACGTGCTGGCGCGGCACGGTCACCGAACCGGTGCGCTCCCGGTACTGGGCGAGCGCGGCCACGCCCCGGTCGAAGGCGCTCGGCTTCCCGGCGCCGGCCTTCTTCTTCGGCGTCGCCTCCTCGGCCGGGGCCGCCAGCGGTTCGACGCCGAGCGCAACCCCCCGGCAGCAGATCCGCCAGCTGCGCCCCGCCGTCCAGGCAGTCGGCGACGGCGGCGTAGTGGCGCTGCCAGTCCAGCGGCCACGCGGGGTTCCAGTCCGGGTCGATCTCCGCGAGGGCCTCCACCCAGGCCGGGCGGCCGGCGAGCACGCCGGGCCGGCGCTGATTGGACAGCCACTGCCCCACCGGCTTGTCCAGCGCGGTGGCCGTACGGGGGGGCGGCGAGGGTGCCGTGGTGCTCGAAGTACTCCCGGCACGCGGCCAGGTTCTCCTCCCACGCTGCGTCCAGCTGACCCGACACCATCCCCAGGGTTTCCAGCCGCCTTACTTCCACCAGATGCTATTCAGCCCAGGGAGGAGGCCCGCTTGACCACCGCTGTGTTCTTGTCGCGCTCCTCGGTCAGGGCGAGTTGGTTCGCCGCGATCAGCTCGTTCTGGATCCGCACTTCGTCCTCGAACCACATCCGGGGCAGGTCCGTCTCCCGCTTGCAGGCGATGTCCGCGGTCGCCGAGGCGATCTCGGCCGGGATGACCTCTCCCGAACCGCGGTTCTGCAGCTGGTCGGTGGCGGTCAGCGGACTGGTGGCTGAGTAGCCCTTGGCCTTCATACACGTGCTCCACGCGGAGATCACCTGGACGACTGTCGGGTCTGATTGGGAGCGTTCGAAGCTGTCCCCGTTCAGCTGGTTGACCAGCGACTCGTTGATCCGGCCGATCTTCTGGTCGGACTCCCCTAGGCAACCGCCGTCGGGAATGTGGGGGTCAGTGGCCTTTATCCCTTTCTCGTCCTTGCCCGTGAGCGCCACGCCGGCTGCCTTGCCGGGCTCGTACAGCGGCGGGTCTGCGGGGTTGCCGGCCAGGTGGTAGCCGAACTTCTCAGCCTCCTCCGGGACGCTGATCCCGTAGCGGCGCGCCATGTTGGCACCGTCGAAGTTCGAAGGCGGGTAGCTTCCCGGCTGCGGCGGGTCGTAGTCGAACCCCAGCCCCTTCATGCACTCGCGCTGGATCCGCCGCTTCGCCTGTTCGACCGCCAGTCGGCTCGGGTAGCCCGTCATGTACGCCTGGAGCGGCAGCACCATGCCCTTGACCAGCCCGCTGTCCACCGTCGCGCCGGGCGCCTTCGCGTCGCCCGCCGGGCCCGCCGCCGTCGCGGCGGGCGCCTTCGCGCCACCCGTCGCCGAGGGTCTCGGCGTGGCCGCCGTGCAGCCCGCCGAACCGGCGGCCAGCACGGCCAGTGTCAGCCAGGCCGCGGTGCGGCCGGCAGGGCGTGGTCCTTGGAACGTTGCCGGCCGCATCAGCCGTTGCGCCGGTGGGACGCGTTGTTGTTGTGCAACCGGGAGATGAGGTTCCCGTTCGAGTTCGGGTCGAACGTCTGCGCCGTCCCGTTAAAGTTGGAGTTGTAGAAGACGGTGTAGCTCGCCCAGGCGTCGCCGTTGACGACGGAGGCCGCATCGTTCTTGAGCGCATAGCCACTGCCCTCGGAGTTGGCCTCGCAGTGCGAACCGCCGAGGTTGGTCCGGAGATACTGGTCGGACCAGCCGAACTGATAGAGGCTGATGATGTTGCCGTTCGGCGAATTGACGCCGTAGTGGTCGTCGATGCTCTGGCTCGACAGGAAGCACGGACTGGTGGACACGCCGTTGCTCGCGGAGTTGTAGAAGATCCCGAAGCAGTACGACTTGTCCTGGTAGCCGCAGGTGTCGGAGACGTAGTCGAACGCGTGAGCCGGGACGACGGACGCGAAGGTGGCCAGGGCGGCGCCGGCGGTGGTGAGCAGGGCGGCCATTCTGCGCTTCATTTCCACTCCTTCGGAGGCGTTAAACACAGGGACGAAATGCACGTAGATGCACCTGGGGGCATGCGGAAGTACGCACAGGAAACGCACCTGGAAACGCTCGACGGAACGTGCAAGCAGTGCACGCGATCCGAGCGGAAGAATTGCCACCCCCCCGGGTAGCCGCCGTCCATCGTCACGTCGACCCGACGAATCGTCAAGTGTGATGCGGAACACCCTTGCAGGTTCACGCAGACAGCCGAAAACGGCGTTGCTAACGTTCCGTCAGCATGCCTAGGGTCTGTGTTCGCATGGCTACCGAGGGCTTTGGCCCGCCCGTGGGCGGAGCTTCCACGGCCTTCGCCGGATCATTCGGCTTTACTTCGGGGGGAACTGAAGATGCCAGCCGCCGCGCGCCGACGATCGGTGCTGATTGCCACCGCATTGGTCTCGATCGCCCTGTCCGGCGCGGGTGCCGGGGCGTCGCTGCTGATCAAGTCGCCGGCCCAGGCGGCGGCCGAGACCGGGCCGCCGCCGCCCGACGTCCTGATGGCTCCGGTGGAGCGGCGCGTGCTGACATCGACGGTGGTGACGCGCGGTCAGGTGACTGCCGGGCGGACCGTCGACGTGACGCCGGCCGGGAACGCCGGCAACGGCGGCGCCCTGCCGGTTGTGACCCAGCTGCCGCTCAAGGCCGGCGACGAGGTGAAGTCGGCGTCTTCGGTACTGGAGGTCGCGGGCCGGCCAGTCTTCGCGCTGCCGGGTGAGCTGCCGGTCTACCGGGACCTCAGGCCGGGCACGAAGGGGGCGGACGTGAAGCAGTTCCAGGACGCCCTGGCCGGCGCCGGGTTCCCGGTTACCGGGGACGAGCCCGGCATTTTTGGGGAGGCGACGAAGGCGGCCGTCGCCGGCTTCTACGCGGCGCACGGGTACGACCCGTTGCCCGCCGCCCAGGACGGGGAGCAGCGCGTCTCTGCGGCTCAGGACGCCGTGACGAACGGAGAGCGAGCCTTGGCCGATGCCCGGGATCAGCTTCAGCCGGAGGCCTCCGGCGGTGCCGGTCCCGCTTCACCGGCCCCCAGCGCATCTGGCCGGAGCAGCAATCCATCAGCGTCCGGCCCTGCGGCAGCCAAGAAGCAGGTCGCACGCGCCGCCGAGGACCTGGAACGCCTGCGCGGCAAGCTGGCCGAGGCGAAGGCTGCCCGGGGCCCGATGGTGCCGGCCGCCGAGCTGGTGTTCCTGCCGTCCTTCCCGGCCCGGGTCGACAGCGTCGCCGGTCAGGTCGGGAGCACCGTCAACGGCAAGGTGCTTTCCCTCTCCGCAGGTGCCCTCGTGGTCCGGGGGAACCTGACGGCCGCAGAGCGCGGTCTCGTACGGCCCGGGCAGAAGGTGGAGGTCTTCTCCGAGCTGACCGGAACGAAGGCGTCCGCCACGGTCGCCTCGGTGGCCGATGCCGTGGCCGCCCCGCAGGCCCAGGACGGCGGCGCGGGGAAGCCCAAGACGGCGGGCCCGGGCAGCGGCGCCGGGTACCAGTTGCTGGTCCAGCCCGACGGCCCGCTGGACGTCTCGCTGGCCAACCAGGATGTTCGTCTGACGATCGTGGCCGCCTCCTCCCCTGGCCCGGTGCTGACGGCGCCGCTCTCCGCGCTCTCCGCCACGGCGGACGGGAAGACCGTGGTCACGGTGGCCGAGGCCGGGCAGCGGCGGCGGGTGGAGGTGACCCCGGGGACGACCGGCGCTGGCAGCGTGGAGGTGCGGCCGACGACCGACGGTTCACTGCACGAGGGCGACCAGGTCATCGTCGGCGTCAAGAGTCCCGCCGCCGGGGCGGGTGCCAAGTGAGCCCCGCCGTCGTCGAGTTCCGCGGGGTCGGACTCACCTACGCCGGTCCTCCGCCGGTCGAGGCCTTCAAGCCGTGCGACCTCGTCATCGAGCAGGGCGAGTACGTCACCGTCACCGGCCCGTCCGGCTCCGGCAAGTCCACCTTCCTGAACATCACGGGCCTCCTGGACACCCCGACCATGGGGCGGTACCTGTTGGACGGCATCGACACGGCGGCGCTCCCGGACGGCGACCGGGCGGCCCTACGCGGGAGCCGGATCGGCTTCGTGTTCCAGTCTTTTCACCTGCTGCCGCACCGCTCCGCCACCGAGAACGTCGCCCTGGCCATGCTGTACACCCGGCAGCACGGCCACCTCGGCCACGCCGTCCGGCACGAACGGGCTCGCGCCGCGCTCGATCGAGTCGGGCTGGGCCACCGGCTCGATGCCATGCCCACCCGGCTGTCCGGTGGGGAGCGCCAGCGCGTGGCCATCGCCCGCGCCCTGGTGGGCCGTCCCTCGCTGCTGCTGTGTGACGAACCCACCGGCAACCTGGACACTGCGACGGCCGAATCCGTCCTCGCGCTCCTCGACGACCTGCACGCCGGCGGCATCACGATCGTGTTGATCTCGCACGACCCCGGGGTGGCCGCACGCGGTGGGCGCACGCTGTCGATCCGCGACGGCGGACTGACGGAACTGGTGACCCGGTGAGCATCCGCATAACTCTCCGGCGTCGTGAGCGCGTTCGGCCCGACTGCCCGCCCCGGGCGGGCGAACCGTCCAGGCTGTCGGGCCGGGACCTGCTCTCCGAGGCACTGACCGGAATCCTGCAGCGCCCCGCGCGCTCGGCGCTGACCGGGCTGGGCACCGTCCTCGGGGTCGGGACGTTCGTGGCCGTTCTTGGGCTGGCCGCGACGACCTCGTCCCAGGTCGACTCGCACTTCAACGTCCTGACCGCCACCGAAGTGTCCGTCGAGGACATCGGCGGCACGGCGGAACTCCCAGCCCTGTCGTTCCCCACCGACGCCGACGCCCGGGTACAACGCCTCCATGGGGTCACAGCGGCCGGCGTCTACTGGAACGTCCGGCTGGCCGATGACGCCGTGCGGTCGGCGCCGGTCGGCGGCGCGGCAGGTGGCGAGCGGGCCCAGGTCGTGGCGGCCTCGGCGGGTGTCCTGGCCGCCGCGGAGCCGCACCTCCTCCAGGGCCGGACGTTCGACTCCTGGCACGACAGCACCGCGCAGCCGGTGGCCGTGCTCGGCGCAGGCGTCGCCGCCCGATTAGGAATCTCCACGCTCGACGTCCAGCCTGCAGTCTTCATCGCCGGGCAGCCGTTCACCGTCATCGGGATCGTGGACGACGTCCGGCGCAAGGCAGACCTCCTCTCCTCCGTCACCGTTCCCCGGGAGACGGCGACGAGGCTGTGGGGGGCGCCGTCCGGTGACCGGGCCAAGATGATCATCGCCACCCGGATCGGTGCCGCCCGGCAGGTCGCCGGCGAGGCTGCACTCGCGCTCGATCCGGTCCGCCCGGAGAACTTCCGGGCCGTTCCGCCACCGGATCCGCGAAGCCTGCGCAGCACTGTCACATCCGACCTCGACCAGCTGTTCCTGCTGCTCGCCGCCATCTGCCTGGTGATCGGGGCCATCGGCATTGCGAATACCACGCTGGTCGCGGTGCTCGAACGCACCGGGGAAATCGGACTCCGGCGCGCGCTCGGCGCCCGCGGTCGGCACATCACTGCCCAGTTCCTCGCCGAATCGGCCGGCCTCGGCCTGCTGGGCGGACTCATCGGCACTTCGCTCGGCGTACTCACTGTGCTCGGCGTGGTGCTCGTCCACGACTGGACCCCGGTCATCGCGCCGGTCACCGTCGTGGCGGCTCCGCTCATTGGCCTCGCCACCGGCCTCCTCGCCGGCCTCTATCCCGCTTGGCGCGCCGCCCGGGTCCAGCCCGTGGAGGCGCTTCGGCGGTAGAGGGGCCCGGGTTCGGGCGCATGCCGAATTCCCGGCGGAAGTTCCTGGCGACCGGGTATCAGGCGGCCTTGCCTCGATGACCGCGTATCCGGCGACCGAATTTCCCGTGGCCGACTTCGGCGGTCCCGGCGCCCAGTCTGTGTCCGCAGCCGACCGGCTGTTCCACGTTCTCCACGAATCGAGAATCAGGGGGTTCCATGTCCTTCCGACCACGCTCGGCCATCCTGGCCGGCGCGTTCGCACTACTGCCCGCCTTGGCGGTCGCGTTACCCGCCGCCGCCGATCCGCCCGCGCCGTCCACCGCGCTGTCCACGCCCGCCCCTGGCACCCAGCCCGACCAGCCGCCGGTGCCGTCCAAGGTAACCGACCCTGACACATCGCTGCCCAAGGACTGGCGCAGCTCGCAGGACCGGGCGGTGACGCTGGCCGGTGACGGCAGCGGTCTGCACGTGCTGGCCGCCGAGAGCGGCCAGGCCTACCAGTGGCGCACGGTCACCACCCTGTCCGAGCCGGGGTTCAGTACGGACCTGTGGGTCGGAAACTCGTGCGTCACCGGCTCGGGCCGGCGGGCCGTCGTGGTCTACGCGCCGCGGCAGTTCGTCAACCGGCCCGAACTGCTTCAGCGCGGCGCCTTCGCCGCGGTCGTGGACCTGACCTCCGGTGCGGTGACCAAGCTGTCCGAGACGGTCTCGCTCGCCTACTTCGACCCGGGCTGCGGCGCGGACGAGACGGCGGTGCTCACCCAGAACGGGGACACCGACCTCGGGCAGACCCGGCTGCTGACCGTCGACACCGAAGCCGGGCGGATCACGCGGACGGTCACCGTGCAGGGGCAGGTCACCTCGGCGGTGCCCACCCGCAGCGGTCTGGTGGGCGCCCTCGGCGCACGGCTCAGCAAGATCGACGACGCTGGGCACGCGACCGAAATCGCGACCACCTCGGGCGCGGCGAGCAACGTCCACCCGGACACCGACGGCGGCATCGCCTTCATCGACCACGCCGACGGCCGGGCCACCGTGAAGCGGCTGGCCGACGGCCAGGTCGCGACGCTCGCCCAGGCTCCCACCGGCGAGATCGCCCTCCAGCCGGGCGCGGGCGGCAAGTTGTTCGTCACCGGCAAACCCGAGCAGGTCGCACCCCTGCCCGGCACGGTCCAGGCGCTGGCCGTGCCCGTCGATGCCGTGGTGTCCACCAAGGGCGCCCTCGCCGTCGACGAGTCCGTGTCCACGAGCGCCCGCAGCCTCGCCGCCCACCCGCTCACGGCCCCCGCGCAGGAGGCCGGCGCCCGGGTCGAGGTCAAGGCCGAAGTCCCGACCACCGGCAAGAAGCTGGCGTTCTCCGTCGCCCCTGACACGGACACCGACCACGCGCAGGGCGCCAACGGCTCACCGGCTCTCAGCCGCCCCGCCGCCCACGGATCCGCCACCCCGCGGGCTAAGGAACTCGCCCCGGCCGACGGCGCACCCGACACGGGCAGCGGCAACGGCAGCGACACCGCCGACGAGGACCGGACCTGCTCCGTCCCCCGCAACGACCCCACCCAGCAGGCCTACCAGCCCACCCCCAACCAGGTCGAATGGGCCGTCGACATGGCCGTACGCGGCCAGCTGACCGCCCAGTGGATACGCCAGGGCGGCTGGCGCACCCAGGACGGCCTGGGCACCGTCGACCCGCAGGCCATGTTCCCGCTCCCCAGTCTGACCGGCGCGCCCAACGCCCACATCCCGCCGCAGGTCCTGCTCGGCGTCCTCGCCCAGGAGTCCAACCTCTGGCAGGCCGAGGGCGGCGCCCTGCCCGGCCAGACCGGCAACCCGCTCACCGGCGGCTACTACGGCCACCCAAAGGCCGACCCCGCCCATCCACAGGACGTCTGGCAGATCAACTGGGACAAGGTCGACTGCGGCTACGGCATCGGCCAGCAGACCGACGGCATGCACGGCCCCACCGGACTGCGCACCGGCGACGTCGTGTGGCCCTATGACAAGCAGAAGGCCGTCGCCCTCGACTACGCCTCCAACATCGCCGCCGCGGCCAAGACCCTCGCCGACAAGTGGAACGAACTCCACGACCTGGCCCTGCCCAACCCGCTGACGCTCAACGACGACGACCCGACCAGCGTCGAGAACTGGTTCACCGCCGCCTGGTCCTACAACTCCGGCCTCAACAAGTACAACCCGGCCGCACCCTTCACCCAGTGGGGCCTCGGCTACCTCAACAACCCGATCAACCCCCTCTACCAGCCCGACCGCAAACCCTTCCTCGACGCCAACCACTACGCGGACGCCGCCCATCCCCAGTACTGGCCCTACCAGGAGAAGGTCCTCGGCTGGGCAGCCTGGCCGATCGACACCGGCCGCTCCTACGACGACAACGGCAACCTCAACAAGGGCAACACCGCCGGCTACTCCGCCGCCTGGTGGACCAGCAACATCCAGAAGTCGGGCGTGAAACCCCCCGTGGACACGTTCTGCAACGCCAGCAACAACTGCGACCCCAAGAGCCCTCCGCGCTGCGAGGTCGACCACATGGGCCCCTCCTGCGACCCGCCGTACTGGTACCACGCCACGGCCTCGTGGAAGAACTGCAAAACCGCAGCCTGCGGCCACGAGTACATGACGTACAAGACCCTGCGCACCGAACCGGGCAACGGCAACACCGGCGCCCCGGACTGCGGCGCACCGCCCGCCGGAGCACTCGTCATCGACTCGGTCTCCGGCCAGGTCCCGCCCATGCGCGACGGCTGCACCCGCACCTGGAACAACGCTGGCACGCTCAGCTTCGGCTTCGCTCCGGACCAGGCCAACCACTACGAGGCCAAGGCCGACCTCCACCAGATCGGCGGCGGCTACGGCGCCCATTTCTGGTACGCCCACACGCGCAGCGACAACGCGTCGGTCAGCAACCCGGGCAACGACGTGACGCAGCCGGTGAACGCCACCGGCCCCATGGCGATCACCGGTTCCTGGCAGCTGGGACAGCAGGTCTCCGGCTGGCAGCGCGTCATCGTCCACCTGCCCGACACCGGATCGCAGACCCAGCAAGCGATCTACACCATCCACCTCGGCGACGGCACGACCCGCAACCGGGCGATCAACGCCTACGCGAACACCAACAGCTGGGTCAGCCTGGGCGTGTTCAACTTCCAGCCCGGGAGCGACTTCCAAGGTGTCTCGCTGAGCAACTGGACGCCGGACGGCGACGCCTCCGAGGACATCGCCTGGGACGCCGTGGCATTCCAGCCGCTGCCGGGCAAGCCGAAGGACATCGTCGTGCAGATGGGAGACTCCTACTCGTCCGGTGAGGGAGCCAAGCCCTACCTAATGGGCACCGACGTCGGCCCCTACGCCGACCAGAAAACTGACACCTCGCCCGGCCGCTCCTGGAACGCCTGCCGCCGTAGCAAGAACTCGTGGATCCGCCAGACCGTGCTCCCCGGTGACAGCCAGAACGTCGGCGCGCTGGCGGACGGCCTGGACACCAGCCTCGACTACCACACGGTGGCCTGTTCCGGGGCGTTCGTGGGCAACATGATCGCCAACCAGCAGTGGGGCGTGATGGGCCAGCACCACGAGATCCCGCAGCTCAAGTCGGGCTTCATCAATGCGGATACGACCGTCGTCGCGCTGACCGCGGGCGGCAACGACGCCGGCTTCGGCCAGGCCATGGCGGGCTGCGGAGACCCGACCTCCCAGTGCCCGGACGTGACCGAGCAGAACACGCGGATCGACAACGTCAAGCAGCCCCTCACCGACCTGCTCGCCGCGATCCACGACAAGGCGCCCAAGGCCCAGATCATCCTCCTGGGATACCCGCAACTGTTCGGCGACATCAGCAAGATGAGTCCCGGCTGTAGCGTCGTGCTGCCCTCGCGGGTGGCCACCGTCAACGGGTTCTCCGACCGCATGCGCGACATGCAGGACGCGGCGGCGACCGCCGCCAAGGCGCGGCTCGACCCGGTGCCGGTCATGTTCTACTACCCCGGGGTCGAGTTCCTCGGCTACAAGATCTGCGACGACAGTCCGGGAATCAACGACCTGGTGGCCGGCCCCTCCACAACGGGCGGTGGAGACTACTCGTGCCCCGGCAGCGTGGTGTGCCCGAGCATGGAGAGCTTCCACCCCAACAACACCGGCGTCCAGCGCTACGCCATCGCGCTCCAGAACGCCCTGAACGGGCCTCCGACGAGCGGACAGTGACCGTCGGCTGACACAATCGCCGGGGCCCGGACGACAGTTCGGGCCCCGGCTTCGACCCGTGGGGAGACATGAACGACGACGATCCATACCGCCGGCAGGTGAGCGGGTGTTCGGTGGTCCTGACCGTGCTCGTGCCGCTCGCGCTGCTGGCGATGCTCGGGTACCTGGCACACGTCCACTCCACCTCCCACCAGCCCGGACTCTGGAGGGAGGCGCTGATCATCGTCGGCGTGACGGCCGCCGGGGCCGCCGTCGGGGCGGGCTGGTCCTGGCTGGCGTCACGGCGGACCGACCGCCTCTGGTTCTCGACGGGGCTCGGAGCCGCCGTCCCCGTACCGTTCCTGGCCGTCTACACCTTCCTGAGCACACTGCACGCCGGTCTGGCGGGCGCCCACATCCCCTGGTGAGCAGTTCGGTTCGGTGACGAAGCGCTCGCGGTGGCAGGCAAACCAATACTGGAAGTCCAAGGACGACGAGGTGGGCAGGGAGGCTCAACTGCCCCGAGGACCTCGAACTGGCGAACCTGACGGTCGACCACGCCCTCCAGCTCGTCGCCGTCACCGCCGCCCAGCCCACTGTCCACGCGGCCAACCAGCGGCTGCTGGCCCTCTTCGCCGCGCTGCCCACCCCGGAGGACGACCTCGAGTTCTGGCGGGCCTTCGGGACGATGGCCGGCAACGGCTACTTCCTGCTGGGCAACCTCCAGAACTCCGTGCGCCTGACCTACATGTACACCACCGAGACGGCCCTCGCCGGGCTCCTGCTCTCCGGGTTCGACGAGGTGCCCGACGACCGGCGCGAGGCCCTCGCGAAGCTCGTCGGCAACCACCTCGGTGTCGGTACCCGAGCCGGGCACCTGTGGATCGCCGCCGTCGAGCAAGCCGCGCTGGCGGCGGTGGTCGCCTCGCGACTGCCCAGGAACACCGAGCAGGTCGAGAGCTTCCGCGACGGCTGGCGCCTGGGCTGTGCGGGAGGTCCCACTTTCATGCCCAGCCGACCAGAGGATCGCCCAACCGAGGCCGCAGACTCGAACTCACGATCACCACGCTCGATTGAGCAACAGCTAAAGGTTGTCCCGTAACCGGGGCCTGGCGTCTCGCGGCATACTGGCGCTCGGTGATGACCTTGGTCGGCTGTCGGGGCGTTCGTGCTTGAGTTGCGATGTGAGGCGGTCCGCTGGGTGGACGATGAGCCGTGGCCCGGGGTGGTCGAGGTTCAGTTCACTGATGCGGGCGGCAGGGCGGCGTTGGTCGCTGTTCGACAAGGCCCCGATCTTCGCGGCGATGGGCGAGCTCGGCCCGGACACGTCGTATCCGGTGGAGGTCACCGTTGTCAATCCCCGGTAATCGTGGAGTCCTGGCTAAGCGGCCTGGGCCTCCTGATGAGCCTCGGTTCGCGCCTTGCTGATGATCCGTTCGAACTCCACGGGCGGTAGTCCGCCGGCCGCGCTGTGTCGGCGACGGGTGTTGTAGAAGTCGGCGATCCAGGTCGCGATCTTCAAGCGGGCCTCTGCGCGGATGGCGAAGCGCTGCCGGTGGATGTATTCGACCTTGATCGTGGAGTGGAAGCTCTCGGCGGCGGCGTTGTCCAGCGCCGACCCGACCCGGCCCATCGACTGGACCACGCCGAGGCGGTCGCACAGCTCGTTGTAGGCCTGGCTGCTGTACTCGCTGCCGCGATCCGAGTGGAAGATCACGCCGTCCACCCGGCCACCACGGGTGGCCGCTGCCATCGTGAGCGAGGCGCCGACCAGGGCGGCGTCGTGGTGGGCACCCATCGCGTAGCCGAGGAGCCGACGCGAGAACAGGTCGATCACCGTGGCCAGGTAGAGCTTGCCCTCGCCGGTGTCGATCTCGGTCATGTCGCCCACCCACAGAACGTTCGGCGCCACCGCGTCGAAGTGTCGATTGACCAGGTCGCGGGCCGCTTTGCGTCTGCCCTGGCGAGTCAGTGACCGGCGTCGGCGCGGGGGCTTGCGGCCCTGGAGCGCGAGCTCGGCCATGATCTTGGCGACGGTGTTCTCCGAGACCTGCCAGCCCTCCGCCCACAGGTCCAGGGTGATCCTGGGCGAGCCGTAGGTACTGCCGGACGCGGCGAAGAAGTACCTTATCCGGTCGGTCAGTTCAGCCCGCCGGACCTCGCGGGCCGTCGGCTCAGCCGGGCGCCGGCGCCACTTGTAGAACCAGGACGCGGACACTCCAAGGGCCCGGCAGGCGGTCGTGTGCGGGACGCCGTGCTCGGTCCTCTGGTCAGCGATGAAGCCCGCAACCGTCACTTCGTCGCCTCCTTCACCCACAGGACCACCGATCGCTTGAGGACATCGCGCTCCATCCCGAGCTCGGCGATCTCCTTGCGCTGCCGGGCGTTCTCATCCCGCAGCCGGCGCAGCTCATCGCGCTCGGACTCGCTCAAGCCTCCCGCCGCCTCCGCGTCCGCCCGGGTCCGGGCGCGGTGGACCCAGTTCTGCAGCGTGCTCGGCTGCACGCCCAGGTCCCGCGCGACCTCCGCGGCCGACTTCCCGGTCTCCGTCACTATGCGCACCGCACCCGCGCGGAACTCCGCGTCGTAAGAGCGCCTCTTCCCCGCCATGACCCTCAACTTCCCCTCTGGTCAAGACTCCACGCTACGAGGGGAATGTCAGTAGCGCCTGGTGGCTGTCGGCGGGACCGACGGCGTTGTCCAGGGCGGTAGCGGTCTGACGAGCCAGGGCTGATTCGTTGGCTGCGAGGTCCCACGTCCCGTCCGTGAGTTGGTGTTCGGCTTCGTGGACGACCTGTTCGACGGCCGTGGACATGATCACCCGCCAGCCTATCGGCGTTCCGGTTGCCGCTCGTCCACTGCTGCGCGCCCCCGCCTGGGGTGTGACCTGCGTGAGGCCAGCTTGGCGTTTTTTGGTGTTTTTTCGGCGTCGCTCAGTCGGGGTGCGATGCCGATCTCGGGCCGCCACGGCGCCAGATGCGGCGATTCCTTCAGCAGGTCGTCGGTCTTCACGTAGAGTGCGGTCGCGAGGGAGGGCAGGCGTCACAACCGACCGTTGGACTCCCTCGCTTCATATCATGCGCGCCAACGAGCCCTTGGCATCAATCATCTAGATGCAATACCGGTGACTTTGGTGGGCTTTGGTCGTTGGACGGGTTGTGCCAAGGCCCGGTCAGGTGAAGTTGTCGGTGGGTGAGCGGTTCTCGGATCGGATCGCGTTGGGGGTGTTGACCCGTGCGTTCCCGCCGGAGTTGGTCGATGAGGTGATCGCCGACTGCGGCCGGGGCGAACAGCGTCGTCGGCTCCTGCCGGCCAGGGTGGTCGTGTACTTCGTCCTCGCCATGTGCCTGTTCTCGGGCCAGGGTTACGAAGAGGTCGCGCGCCTGCTCACCCACGGATTGGAGAGGGAGCGCCGCTGGCAGGACTCCTGGCGGGTGCCGACGACGGCCGCGGTCGGCCGGGCTCGTCTGCGGCTGGGCCCGGAACCGCTGAGAGCCCTGTTCGCCCGGGTCTGCCAGCCGGTGGCGACTTTGGAGACGGACGGGTCCTGGTTTCGTGAGTGGCGACTGATCGCCGTGGACGGCACCACGTTTGACCTTCCCGACCCCTCGGCGAACGCGGAGTTCTTCGGCCGGCCGGGAACCTGCCGGGGGCAGGGGCGCAGTGCGTATCCGCAGGCGAGGGTCGCCGCGCTGGTCGAGTGCGGCACCCACGCCGTGTTCGCGGCCCAGGTCGCACCGCTCACCGTTCACGAGAGCGCGCTCGCCGAGGAGTTGTTCGTCTCACTGACGCCCGGAATGCTCCTGCTGGGCGACCGCGGCTTCCGAGGCTTCGACCTGTGGCGGGCGGCGACCGAGACCGGCGCCGACCTTCTGTGGCGTGCCAAGAGCGATGCCGTCCTGCCGGTCCTGACCGCGCTGGAGGACGGCTCCTACCTCTCGCAGATCTTCGCGGCCCGGGACAAGAACCGCCGCGCCGACCCGACTCGGGTCCGCGTCATCGAGTACACCCTCGGCCGGGGCGCTGACGCCGCTGTCTACCGGTTGGTCACGAGCATTCTCGATCCGCAGGCCGCGCCGGCCGCGGAACTCGCCGCGCTCTATGCCCAGCGGTGGGAGATCGAGACCACGCTCGACGAGATCAAGACCCACCAGGGCGGGCCCCGCCTGGTCCTGCGATCCCAGCACCCTCGCGGCGTCGAGCAGGAGATCTTCGCCTTCCTCCTGGTCCACCACGCTCTGCGCGACTTGATGCATCAGGCAGCCAGACAGGTCAGCCACGATCTGAGGTTCCCCCGACGTGCGGAAGGTTGCCGGAGATGGCCTGATGGGCCATGAGAAGGGAGCCTCTGCCATGGCTGCACCGATGAAGTACCCGCCCGAGTTGCGACGGCGTGCGGTGGAGATGTACCGCACTGCCGACCCGAAGCCCGTGATCCGCAAGATGGCCCGCGA
>NZ_JBVHIP010000064.1:0-26171 GCF_055560495.1 Kitasatospora sp. NPDC023176
CCCCAGCTCCACCGCCCTGCTGCGACAGGGTCAGCGGCGAAGGTCTCTCACCTCCACTCGAACCACAGCGCCTCACGGCGCACGCACGACCTGCGGCACACTGCGGCCACCATCATGATCACCTCCGGTGTGCCCATGGCGGTGGTTTCCAAGACCTTGCGGCACTCCACCCTGGCCACGACCATCAACATCTACGGGCACCTGCTCAAGTACGCCGCGGACGAAGCGGTCCACGCCCTGGCCGACGCCCTCGCGCACGCCGAGGCCGACCTCGAATCGGGCCGCCCCGACCGCTTCGGACGCGCCGCCTAGCAACGGAGATCCCGGCTTCCGGGCGCCATCGGTTTACTCGTACTGGGCTTGGACCCGGACCGGACACGGCCGGCTCCAAGCCCGGGCATGTACCGCTCGCGGATTCGCGAACCGGTGATCACGAGCCCGGATGGTCACGGCCCTCCGCCACCGCGGCAAGCGAACTGCTGCGAAGGAGTTGATCGGCGACGGGCCCGGGCACCAGCAGGTCGATACTCCCGGCCGACCAGTGCACGGCCACCTGATACACGGCGAGGACACCGGCCTCCCATCTGGTGAGCCGGTCCTCCCCCTCTTGGCCGTGGGTGCGGACGAGCGAGGGGAACTCAACCGTGAGCGAGCGGCGGGGAGCCACCGCGTGCTGGCCGGCCAAGGCGCGCGCCCGGGCGTCCCAGTCGTCGACAAGGCGATCCAGCGCGTCGAGAGCCTCCGCGCGACCTCGCCGGCGGGACCCGAACGCCTCATAGACCACCGCCATCGCCGCGCTCCTGCCCGCCTCCAGCCCGTCCCAGCCTGTAGCGCACTCCTGCTGCCAGCAGGCCCACGCCTCCTGCACCAGCCACGAACCACTGGGGCCCGGACCGACCAGAGCCGACCCGCCCTCGCCGAGCGCTGGAGCCGGCAGGGCCGCGGCGCAGGCCGCATCGAGCAGAACAGCCTCGTTCAGCAGCGAGGCCATGTTCCGACGTGCGTGGTCGACGGCCTCGGCGAGAGGGGCCTGCATCGGCTCGACCCACGACGCAAGCCACGGGTACGCCGCCGCGACCGTGTGGCTCTCCAGCAACTGCGCCTGCAGGCGCCGCCACCTTCGGCGCTGTCCCTCACACGCAGCACGCGAATCCGCCCGTCCCGACCCCTCCGTGACCAGGCCCGCCTGGAACTCCGCCCACGCCCTCAACGGCGTCAGAGATGACACCGCTTCAGCGAAGGCGACGAGCGGATGTCCACCCGGAACCGGCCACACGCAATGCGTGCACAACTCCCCGACCGCGAGCAGCAGCGGCACTTCCAGACGGTGAACCGCCGGCGCGGATCGCAGTTGCCCGCAATCCGCTCCACCATGAAGCCTTCCCAGACCGGGCAACGGCCGGAAACACGACAGCGGCAGATCCTGGAACAACCCCAGCGGAACATCGGCCGCGAAGATCTGACCCAACCGAAGCCGACGCATTTCCGGGCTCAGCATCGCGGCCTCAACCCAACAACACAAAGACGAAGAGCGAGTTGCTCAGCCAACGCGACCCGAACGCTTAGCAACGCCTCTCGGAGCACGGACGGACGAAGAGATTCCTTTGTCGCACTTTCAAGGGGTGGCAGCAGCTCAGCGAGCACGCCCAGCCCCTGGTGATCGCGTGGTGGTCGCATCAGAACGATCACTCGACCGGACTGCGAGCGAGGATTCAGGCCCAGAAATCCGGACAAATCTGCACGGATCAGTCGCCGACGGGGAAGATCACGCATGGTGCCTCGACGGCGACAGGTCACCCATTCAGGAGAGCTGAGCTCCTCCGACCACGAGGCACCACGCTTGACCATCCGACCTCAACTCCAGCCTGACTGCGGCGAGTTGTCCAGCACCGCCCGCCATCAGGCGGCGTTCCCAGGCCAGTCAGGGCGCGACCACCATGCGACCACCACCCCGCGACACGCACAAAAAGGCGCTCCCATCATTCCGATGGAAGCGCCCTCCGACCTGCGAAAACTCGCGGTCGGGACGACAGGATTTGAACCTGCGACCCCTTGACCCCCAGTCGCCCGGGCGCAGCCATCGCTGCACGTCAGAGTGTAGACAGCCCGCGCTGTTCGTTCACCAAAAGGCGCCTCGGAGACAGTGGTGAACGACGCGTGGTCCCCGGCCGGTTCCTAAACCTTTCCCTCTTAGCTCCGATCCCAGCGAAGCAAATCACCCAAACGCCCATCTGTTGTCACCCACCGGTTGCGCCCCGGCAGGGAGCAACCGCCATCCATTTATCTTCACGGCGGAGCCGAGGTAGAGAATGTCTTACAGCTCCCATTACAACGGTGACATCGGCGGCGAGGCCGCGTGGCGCACGGCTCTGAGCGCCCCGTGTGCCCGTTGGCAGGCAGCAAGGCACGTGCCCCCGGGTCACCCACTTCGACGTGATCCGAAGGGCATGCTGCAGGCCCCTGCCCTCGTACT
Organism: Kitasatospora sp. NPDC023176; assembly: GCF_055560495.1. Classification (NCBI taxonomy): domain Bacteria; kingdom Bacillati; phylum Actinomycetota; class Actinomycetes; order Kitasatosporales; family Streptomycetaceae; genus Kitasatospora; species Kitasatospora sp. NPDC023176. The sequence continues at coordinate 2,474 of NZ_JBVHIP010000064.1, forward strand.
ACGTCAGGCCCAGCCGTTCGTTGTCGATCGGCCCGGACATAGGATCACCGCGGCCATACACAAAGAGGTTTCCACGTCAGGGAGGTGGCGGTACAGGAGCAGGCGCATCGGGTCGGCGAGCGGGTTGCGGCTCATCGACGGGAAGTACCCACTGGCGGTGGAGCGGTACGAGGCGCGGCAGGTCTCCCACATGGTTCCCGGGGTGACCACGCTGACCCCGCATACCCGGTACTACGCGCTGCACGCCCTCGTTGCCGCCCAGGGTGTTTCTTTCCGATCATCGGATCGTTGGTCTGATCGTGCCGTTGACTGACGCGCAGTGGGCGCGGATAGAGCCGTTGTTGCCGGATCGGACGCCGGAACGGGGCGGGCGGTGGCGCGATCACCGGCAGGCGATCGACGCGATCGCGTGGAAGTTCCAGACGGGCTCGCAGTGGGTGCACCTGCCCGCCGAGTACGGCTCGTGGAAGGGCGTCTACACCCGGCTGCGGAACTGGGCGATCGACGGCACGTGGGAACGGGGTCTTCACCGCCCTGCTCGCGCCTGATACGCGCTTCCGTCTGGTCTTACCTGGCCTGTGCGCAGGCTTGCGCGTGCCCGTCGGGCGGCCGCGCGTGGTGCCTGCCGGCCTGATGGGCCGTCCGGCAGGCACCACGCTGCCCGCTGTCAGTCGGCGGGTGCCTCGACGATCGCGCTGTCGCGGTGGCGGGAGTCCCTGGCCTGGAAGCGGAGGAGGCGCCGGGTGGAGTCGGTGGCGGACTTCGGCGGGATGAGGGTGAATGCCACGACGACCTTGGACGGGTCGGCCTCGCCTCGGCTGACCGCGGCCGCCACGTCCGCTTCGGTCTTTCCCTCAACAACCGGGTAAAGCAGTGCCACACCGGTCCGCGGGCCCGCGCCGCCGCCCGGTTCGGCGGCCGGATCAGCGGCCGCCTCGATCAGCCGCTTCGCCAGCTGCTGGTGCTCGACGCCGGCGATGCGGCTGAAGGAGGGCTTGCCCTCCTGTCGGCTGCGGCGGACGAGCGACATCGGCACCGAACCCGCTACGGATGCGTCGATTCGGTTGCTCTGAGAGTGCTGGGGGGCGATCAGGAGCCAGTCTTCGACGGTTGCCAGGCGGCCATCGAGCTGTGCGAGGTAGTTCAGGTGCGGCTGGAAGTGGCCTTCGTGCTCCCACTCCAGGCTGCTGAGAACGGCCAGCAGCCTGGAGTGGCTAACGCGTGCTGTCAGCGCGAAGAAGGAGCGCCCTGGGTCGTCGTGGCCGTCGCCCGGCACGGTGAAGGCGGCAGGCTGGGAGGTGAGGGTATGCAGCAGGGGGCGCCACCGTTCGGTGTTGCGCTCCAGCGCCTTCGCGCTCAGGGGGTAGGCCGCAGGCTCGATGGGCCGACCCGGGGAGCGTATCTCGACGAGCTCGGCGTTGAACATCTTGTTGCGGGCCGAGGGCTTGACCCAGGACAGGTGCTGCGCGACGAGCGGCGGGACCTGGGCGGGAATGACCTGGGGCTTCCCGTCGACGAGCACCGCGTACTGGGCGAGCTGCTCGCGGAAGACCTCCTCGTCGCGGCAGATCGCCTCGAAGGCCTCGTAGAGGTCCGCGGTCGAGGTCTTCCCCATGGGCTCCTCGCGCCCGATGTACAGGCGCACGAGGTCGCGGTAGCCGGGGCGGAACCCGAACCAGCGGCCCATCTGCATGAGGGCGTCCGCCTGGCGGGTCGTGCGCCGGTAGTAGGTGACGGTGAGGCCCTCGACGGTGAAGCCGCGGGAGAGCTTGGTGCCGCCCACGAGGATCTTCCATACGTTGGGGGTGCGGTCGAAGTCGAGGTCCAGCTGCGCGAAGTAGCGGTCCGAGTCCCCGTTGACGACCACGACGGGGTTGCCGCCCTTGCCGATCAGCTGCTTTGCGCGGCTGATGTAGGGGCGCAGTTCGTCGTAGGCGGCGGGATTGGGCAGGTCTGCGGCGCGGGTCCGGGAGACGGGGGAGAAGTCGGCGGCCCACAGGGCTGCGAGGCGGGCGTGGCCTTCTGCGGAGGCATAGCCGGCCTGGTGCCACATGGTGTTGATGCGCAGGGCGAGCTCGGCGTGGTCGTCGGTGCGGACGGACTGGTGGACGAGCATGGTGTGGTGGCGGAAGGGGCCGTCGGGTACGCCGTGGTCGGCGCGGTAGAGCTTCAGTGCTCCGGTGAGGAGGAAGCTGTCCATGGCTTCCTGGAGGCGGTCGCCGGTGTGGTCCCAGATGCCGCGAACATGGGCTTGCTGCTGGGAGTTGGCGGTGGTGCGCTCCGCGGGGTCGAGCGGCGATTCGAGGTCGTGGAAGTCCCGGACGCCCATGTACCCGTGGGGGCGGGGGAGGGAGATGAGGAAGTCGCTGGGGAAGATGTCCTCGGTGTCGCCGGGGTCGATGAAGACGTTGGCGAAGGGGGTTGCGGTGTAGCCGACGTACTGGGCTCGCGGCAGGAGGGCGAGGAGCTCGGATATCAGCCCGTTGATGGCTGTGCGCTCGGTGGAGCCCTTCTCCCACTTCTTGGGGTCGGTGGTGTTGACGGAGGCCTGGTCGGACTCGTCGTCGATGATGAGGGTCGGCAGTTCGCCGAGGATGCCGCGGATCTGCTTGAGGTCCTTGACCAGCTTGGTCAGGACGGCCTTGTTCTTCTTGACGACCATGATGCGGGCGGCCGCGTGGTGCAGGTTGGCCGGGTCGTGGAGGGGGAGGGTGTGGTCGCGCTTCTCGACTTCCAGGACGCGGATGCCCTGCGCGAGGCTCTTGTAGTCGTTGTCGCGGGTGGTGAGGCGTTCGATGTCGAAGGCCCGCAGCATGGAGGGGCGGGCTCCGTGCTCGACGAAGTCGTCCCAGTCGGCGTCGTCGCCGACGTAGTCGATGCCGACGAGGGTGTCGACGTCCTCAGGGTCGGCTCCGCGGAGGATGTTCTCCTGGCCGACCAGTTCCATGTCGAGGCGGCGCTGGGTCTGGGCGCGAAGAAGGTTGAGGGTTCCTCCGAGGACGATGACCAGGCGGTATCCGGCGTCGATGGCCTTCGCGGTGACGCCGGTGAAGTTGGCGGTCTTGCCGGACTGCACGTAGCCGACGACCAGGCCCTTGGCCTGGCGGGCCGCGCTCTGCTCGGGGTCGGTAAGTCTTTCGACGACGGCTCGGCTCGCTTCGTCCAGGCTCGCGACGGCGGCGTCGCTCCAACCCTTCTCGCGGAGCTTGCGTTCGTAGGCGGGCCAGTAGAAGGCGCGGGAGGCGGCGCGCTCCGGCGTGTACCAGGGGGTGTGTTCGCGGGCGATGACGACGGCGCCTGCGGCGCGGGCGAGGGGGACGGCGGTGTCGAGGGCCTTGCGGAGGTCGTCGTCGAGGCGGAGGCGTTCGTAGGCTGCGGTGCGGCGTTCGTCGGTCCGGGGCTCGGTGTCGGGTGACCAGCGGGGGTTCTCGGAGAAGTCCCAGGCGGTCAGTGCGCGGGACCACAGTGCGGTGAGTGCTCCGCCGTACAGGCCGTCCTCGGCGAGGCGGGTGCGGAAGGCTTCCTCACTGAGGTCGGCGCCCGGGAAGTCGTCCTCGGCGGCGAGCTCTGCCGTCTTCGCGAAGTGGCGGGGGCTGGTGGCCATCCCGTTCAGGACTGCGGTGTGGATCTCAAGGAGTATGTCGGTCACGTCGTGTCCCTCGTTCGGGCAGCAGCGGTCAGGAGCTGGGGCGGTGGCGGCGTTCGCGCTGGGCGTGCACCGAGGCCAGCAGGATGCTGTTCCAGTAGTCGATGCGGTCTGCCCGCTTCCGTTCCCAGCGGCCGAGCCCGAAGCAGTCCTGGAGAAGCAGGTAGAGCAGGGTCTTCGTCACGGGGGCGTCGTTGGAGCCGCCGCGCCGGCCGTCGTTGAAGTCTTCCCTGAAGGCCTTGTTGAGGAGGATGGCGTGGCTGTCGCGGTCCAGGTCGAAGAACTTGTCCTCGGGGAGGGAGACCCATTCCGCACGGATCGGGTCCTCTGCTGACTTGACGGGGAGCTCCTCCCGCACGGCGCGCTTGACCATGGGGTCGAAACCCTTGCCCGGCTCGATCACCGGGGCCCTCTCGATAGTCGAGCGTGAGGCGCCCTCCCGGTAGGCGGCCTCGGCGTCGGCGAGGAAGGCGCTGAACGGGCTGTCCTCGGAGTCGGCTGCCTGCTCGACGCCGTGGGTGAAGGCAGGGGTGACCTCGACTCCGTCCTTCTTCACGGTGAGGCTGAGTACCCCGTCCGAGTCCTGGGGCAGGTCCACGGCGATGCGGGCCAGCACCAGGTGGCTCTCGCTGGCGCGCAGGTTGTTCCAGCCTCCGGCCTGTACGAGGCGGTCGTTGCGGTAGAAGTAGAAGCCCTGGCGCTCCTGGAGGGGCCCGATCTGGCGGAAGCCCGCGTGGCCGGACTTGGCGGGCCAGATGTGGGCTTCGAGGGCGAGTTCGCCGACGCCCTTCACCGGGGCGAAGAACTTCTTCGGGTAGCCGGGCTTGCCGGGCACCTTGTAGCTGAAGGGGTCCAGGGGGTCGACGCTCATGTGGTCGGTCTCGTCCCCGGTCGACACGTCCCAGACAGCGATGTCGAGCGAGAGGCCGCGGGAGAGGAAGCGGTGCAGGTAGAGGCCCAGGTGCGTCTCAAGCTGGGATATCGCCTTGGAGAGGAACTGTTCGCTCTGCCCCGGGGCGACGGTGTCGAAGGCCCGCACGTTGTCCCAGCGCACGATCGTTCCCTGCCATTCGATCAGGCCGTCGTAGACATCGATCTGCTGCTGGGCGAACCGGGGGTCGACGGTGTCGCAGCGGAAGCCGTCCTCGATGCCCTCGTGGGTGATCTTGCGCCCTACGGGCGCGCTGCGCCGGGTACGGCTGATCACCGTGAGGGACTCGGCGTGCGACAGCGAACCGGCTTTGAGGCCGGTGCCGTACATGCCGAGGGCACTGCTGCCGTAGTCGCGGCGGCGGCCGACAGTCATCGCGCTGTCGAGTCCGGCGGCATCCATGCCCCGGCCGTTGTCCAGGACCAGCAGCGAGACTATGCGGTCGGCGTCGCGCAGGAAGTGCACCACGACCGCGTCCGCGCCGGCGTCGATGGAGTTGTCGACAAGGTCGGCGACCGCTGCTTCGAAGCTGTAGCCCTGATTGGTCAAGGCCTTCGCGTACCCGGCGTCCGGCGGCAGGCGCGTACTGCCCTGCGTCGGCACGTCGTACTTCCAGTTGGCGCGGAGGGAGGAGGCCGATGGGGACATGCGTTCGCAGCTCCTTGGACACGCAGAGCCGGGCCTGCGCGGAGGAAGCGGCGGCCCGTCAGTTTCCAGCACTTTCACGGACTGGAATGCCGGGGGACGTCCTGCGGGAGGCCCTGCCATCCGGGTCCGGGACGAGACCTGCCGACACGTCGGCACACCGAATACCTGGGCAGCATTTCGCCGTTTGCCCTCGTCAGGTGGCGAGTGTAGCGGGGCGGTGAATATCCGCGGGCAGAGATGCGCAGAAACGGCAGATTGATCAGCAGCCGAACTCTGGCATGGAACACGCCATTCTTTGAAGGGCAGGAACGGGATGTCCTTGCGTTTACGGTTAGCGATCTGGTCGGCGGGCTGCGGGATGACCGCGCGGATGCTCCGTCGGCACAGGTGCTCGTGGCTAGCCCTCGACGAGTAGCCCGGTCGCCCAGGACCACGACGGGTCGGGTGCGGGGCTGTCCGACCGGCCTGGGCACGCGCAAGGCGGCCATGACGTGTTCGAAGGTAGGCGCGTCTCCGGCCTGGCCGGGTGTGAGGTGGAAGCACAGCGGGCTGATGCCACCCCTCGCCGCCGCCCTGCACCGCACGGCCGAGCTGCTGGACCAGCGCGTCGCGGCCGCCCTGGCGGTCGAGCCGCAGACCCGCTTCGTCTCCTCACTGCACCGGCCGATATTCAGCAGCTGCCCGGGGTCCGGTGGCGGAGCTGACCGTCTAGGCGCCCTTCCAGGACCCCGATGCCAAGGCACTGAAGAGGCTCGTCGCCCCCTGAAGCCGCGTCGGCTCACGGTCTGCTATCAGGAGCACGACACCGAGCTGGACGGACCGGCCGTGGCCGCGCTCCTGCGGCAGCACGGTGGCGAGCTGCGCCGCGAGGCCCGCAAGAGCCCGTACGACGACCGGTACCGGCACGGCAAGCTGATCGAATGGGCCGTCGACGGGCAGCGCTGGGCGCTCGCCTGCAGTCCGAACCTCTCCGCCGCCGCCCTGCCGCGCTCGGTACCGGACGGGGGCAACTGCGAGGTCGGCGTGATCGCACCCGCCGACCAGTCGCTCGCACCTCCCGGGGAGCCGGTCGCCCCGGAGACCGTCGAGTCCCTCGCCCCGCCACGGCGGGCCGCCGCCCGCGAGCAGGGCGGTGTGCGCGTCTGGCTAGCTCGGGCCGCCGAGCGGGACGTCGAACTGCGGATCTCCAGTACAGCCAGCCGCCCGAGGAGTGGACAGTCCTGGGTGCCGTGCCGGCCGGGGCCACGGAGCTCTGCTTCCCGGTGGACGCCGAACCGGGCAGCCGGGTAGGCATCCTGGGCAGCCCGGATCTCGTCCCGGTGACAGATGTCGTGCAGACCGTCCAGCGGCCGGCGGCCTAGCAGCGCGAGCCCGGACCTCGCCAGCCCGGAGACCTCTTCCGTCACCGCTCGCTGCTGGAGGAACTCGTCCGTAGCCTGCTCGACGCCCGGCCCGAACCCTCCCCCGGCGCCTCCCCGACCCGCTCGAGGGCACCAGCCGCTTCCGGCTCCCGGGACGGGCGAACCGGGCTGCCGGTGAGCCTCTTCGCCCTCGGACGGCAGGCCGTCGACGGCCCCCAGGCGGGGCGCCCGAGCAGTACGCGACCGAGTCAGACGCACCAGAGGCCGATCCGGTCGGGAGTTCCTGGTTCGAGGTCTTCACCCCCGAGGAGGAAGTCGGTTTGGAGGACGACACCGCCGAGACCGAGAAACAGCCCCCGGCCGACGGGCCGCCCGAGGACACCGAGGAATCCCTCCAAGCCCGCCGTCAGAAGATGGCCGAACGGTTACGACGGGCTCGGGCCGACCTGTCGCTCGTCCCGAGGCTGCTGCTGGTCCGGCTGCTGCTCGACTTCCTGGCCAAGGACGCGTGGCCGGCCAACGACCGGTCCTGGTACGCCCTGCTGGCCGACGTGACCGCCCCGCTGGACCGGCTCGACCCATACCGGCTCCCGCAGGAGGACGCCGAAGCGGCAGCGTCGCTGGCGGCATTGGTGCTGGCCTACTGGAGCACCAGGCCGTCAGCGAGGCCGAGACCGGCCGATACAAGCGGCTGGCCTCGGCGCTGGCCGAGCTGCTCCTGGCCGCGACAGAGGATCGGATCGGGGGGTACGTCACACCGGAGCTGGCCGGGCGCTTCGGCGTCATGGTGGACCCGGACCACGTCCTGGAGCTCGCCAACCAACTTCTCCAGGACTCGGTGGCCAAGACCGTCCGGAACTCGACGACCGGACGGACACCGCTGCACGACGACACGCTCCCAACCTACTGTCTGTCCGGGGCAGTTGGCCCAGCCCCAGCAGAGCCGCCCTGGGCGCCCTCGGCCGCACCGGTTTGGCGGGCCCGGTCGGTGCCTGGGCCTGCCACGACGACGGCCGCTGGTCCTTCGTGGCCTGGCACAAGCCGGACCTGCTCGAGGTCACGTACCGCGGGCAGCTCGTCCGCTGGCGGCACTTCCAGCTCTCCCGGCCACCTCACCCGCCGCGCTGGCCCGCGATTCCGCCCTCGACGACCGTCGGCCGACCGCCCAGGGCCCCTTGTCCCAGTTCACCGAAACCGGCCAGCGCCTTCTCGACGGTGGTGTGGCCCGGGGTAGCAAACCGGGACCAGGACGGCCTACGCCGCGTGTGCGCTGCAGCCGATCAGGGCCCGGGCATCGGCGTGGCTGCCGACGTCCATCAGGTGGCCGACCACGTCGAGGACGAACCGGTCGGGCCGACTGCCAACCTTCCGCAGTAGAGCATCCGCGACCTCTGTGAGACCCCGGCTGCGGCACGTCTGAATCGCCGCGGCGGACTCCACCGCAGGCGCCTCGTCGCCGGCATAGTCCAGCATGCCGACAGCGTGCTCGTAGCGGCCGCTGTCCAGGTGCAGCACCAGTTCGTCGACCGGCCACTGCAGCCCGGCGGCGCGTTCGATGCGCCGGTCCCCCTTGGCGAGCGGGACCGGCGCATCGAACGGCGCGCCTGTGCCGCCCTCCAATGCGCCGCGCATCTCATCAACGTCCTCCGCCGCCGGCCTGTTGACTGCGGCACTGATGTTGTCTGTGGCGAAAGCGGACTCGCATTCGCCGGAAACACGCTGCAGGAGTGCCCGCAGGTCATCCTCGGTCATCACTTCAACACCGCCCTTGCTCTTAGCGAGCCGGTGCAGTTTCAGAACCGTGTCCGTGTCGGGGAACAGGACCTTCCCCAACGCGAGCCGGTTGAGGACCGAGCGGGAACTGTGGATCTGACCTGCGACGCCGCGCAGCGATCCGCCAGTAGCCCGCAGCATGGCCCGCACTGCCTCGGCGAGTTCGCGGCGCGCCGGAGGAACGGAGGACGGAAGAGCCTTCATCTGTCCGCGTGGAGGCAACGAAACTCCCTAGAGGTAGGGGTCGGCGAAGTGTCATCCCATCTTGGCAAACGCCTACGACAGCTGAACGGGCATCGGTGCAGGAGGGACACTCCGGGACACCGGGAGAAGCGGGACACCGGGGGACAACGAAGCCTTCCCCTGCCTCCGGGGCATGCGCTTCGCTTGAAGAGCAGGCGGGACTGGCCCGCTGACAACCCACCAGGGTCGTCACTGCGCTGTGCACGAGAGGATCCGGAGAGCATGGTGGCAATTCCGTCCTGGACGGACGAGGGACTCGGCACTATGAAGCGCGTCGCGCTGTGGCTCGTACAGGAGGTCGGAGTCGGCAGCGTGTTCACCAAGGAGCAGCTGCGGACCGCGTTCGAGGGGGTCAGCCAGGTCGACCGCCGCATGAGGGAGCTCCGCGTCCACGAGTGGCAGATCGATACCAACAGGGAGGACCCGGCCCTCGACCCCAGTGAGCACCGGTTCGTGTGTGAGGGTGTTCCGGTATGGCAGCCTGGCAAGGGAAGCCGCAAGGCGGCCGAGTCCGTGGGAGCGGTGCAGCGCCGCGCTGTGCTCCTGAATGACAACTACCTGTGCCGGACCTGCGGCATCGGCAACGGCGAGGCATACGCCGACGGCCACGGCGCCACCTCCCACCTGGACATCGCACGGCGCCAGGTCACCCTGCCCGGCGGCGGCACGGAGGTGCAGCTGGTCACCGAGTGCAACCGGTGCCGTGTCGGCGGGCGCGACGCCGGCGCCGACCTGGGCGCCTTCGCGGCGGCGGTGGCACAGCTGTCGACGTACGAGCGCAAGATGCTGTCGTCCTGGATGGAGCAGGACGCCCGCGGCTTCAACGAGGTTGAGAAGCTCTGGGGTATCTACCGCACCCTGCCTGCGGCGGCGCGCGCCGGTGCCCGCGACATGCTCCTGTAGTCCCCCGCCGGGGCGGCAGCGGAACCCCCGGTGCCGCCCCGTTCCCGGCCCTGGCAGTATCGGCATCGCTTTCACACGCACAAAGGAGCACATCCGTGTTGATCGACTTCGGCCGGCCCCACGAAGCAGCCGGCAACCGCGAGCTCGTGGCGCACCGGCTGAAGGAGCTGCGCAACGGAAACGGCGTCCCGGAAACGCTGACCGTCGAGTGGCGCGGGAAGCCCGCCCATATCGAGGTCATCGACATGCCGGTCGAGGTCCTGCGCTACAACCCCGGCACACACCGCATCCGCGCCCAGCGCGCCTACGACCCGGCCCGGGACCGGGCGCTGACCGAGGACCCCTGGAGCCCGGAGAGCCAGGATTACCTCCACCACCTGCTGAAGGCGCTGCCGGCCGACCCCTCGAGGACCGACAAGGCCTTCGAGGACCTGACGGAGAGCCTGCGCGAGTACCAGCAGAACGAACCCGGGCTGATCACCCACGAGGGCATCCTCGTGAACGGCAACACCCGCCGCGCTGCCCTCAAGGAGCTCGGGCGGACCAGCATGCGGGTCGGCGTTCTGCCGGAGAGCTGCGAGTGGAGCGACATCCATGCTGTTGAGCTCTCCCTCCAGCTGCGCCCGGACACCCGGCGGGACTACTCCTACATCAACCATCTGCTAGCTCTGGAGGAGCAGGTGGCGCTTGGCAAGCCGCTGCCGGAGATCGCCCGGAACTTCCACACCACGACGCCGGCCTGCGACCGCGACTTGTGGATCCTGGCCCAGCTCCGGGACCTCATCAGCCGTAGCGCCACCGGAACCTCCTCGCTGCGGCTCATGGACTTCGAAGAAGCCAAGGAGCGGTTCTTCGAGCTCTACCGCGCCTACAACACCGAGTCCGCGCGCAACCGGGAGCGTGGCGACCTGCTGAAGGAGGGCCGGCTCGCGGCCATCGTGCTGGAGTTCGCCAAGACGGACGTCCGGTTCATCCAGCCCGACTTCCAGGAGCGCTTCCTGGACCAGCGGCTGCCCGCAGACCTCAGGCCCGTCCCTGCCCACGCGGCCCCGGCGGTGGCCATCCCCGGTCTTGGCCGCACTGTCCAGGCCGCCGGCGCGAGCGTCGCCGCGGCCAAAGCGCTCACCGACTCCCTCCTGCAGGCCAAGGCCGTCAAGGCAGCCGGCGCGGCCGCAACCACCGAGGAGCAGACGGCGGCAGCCGAGGTCCTCGAGCGCACCCGGGACGTCTTCAACGAGGCACTGGAGTTCGCCGGCAAGGACTTCCGGCTCCGGAAGAAGCGCCTCGCCGCCCCCGACCGCGTCGCCGACGCCTGCAAGGACTTGGAGCAGTGCGTCACCGACCTCGTCCTCGCCCGCGGCAACGGGAGCCTGGACGAAGGGGCGTTCGACGACGCCCTGCTGCAGCTGCGCACCATCATGGGGCGCGTTGCCGTCGAGGCCGGCAAGAGCATTCCGCTCCCCGGCGAGGGCCTGACCTGGCTCAACACTGCTGTAGGGAAGCAGCAGTGACGGATACCCAGACGGAGCCATCGCTGCGGATCGCATTCGACGTGTCGCGGACCCGCGTTGTCCTGCGCACGACGCCCGGGCACGAACAGGACTTCGCGGACCTCGCCGCGCGCATCGCCCCCGGTGGCCAGCGCGGGCCGCTGGTAGGAGAGTTCGACCTCGATGACTTCCTCGACCGCATCATCGAGCTTGGCTCCTGGCGCCACGACGGCGTCGAGTGGGAGGAGGCGCTGGTCCAGCTCGTCACCGGCGTCCTCGACGACGCCGAGCGGGCCGAGCGGACCCTCCGCAGTGGCGCGGACGCCAGCCAGAGCGCAGTCGCGCCGGGCGACGTGCCGGGTCTCCTAGGCGACGGCTGGACCGGAGACCTCACCCCCTTCCAGCTCCGCGATGCAGCCCAGCTGCTCTCACTCGGGCACGGCGCGAACTTCAGCGTCCCCGGAGCCGGCAAGACCCGCGTCTCACTCGCCGTCTACGCCGCCATGCGTGAACAGGGCCTGGCCAAGCGGCTCCTGGTCGTCGGGCCCAAGTCCGCTTACGAGGCATGGCAGACCGAGAGCCGGATCTGCTTCCGCACACCGCCGCGCATCGCGGTCATGGGCCGCACCCCCGACTACGGCGCCGAAGTGCTGTTGGTCAACTACGAGCGCCTGTCCCGGGCTGTACCCGGGCTCGCGTCCTGGTTGGGCACGGCGCCGTCGATGCTGGTGCTCGACGAGGCCCACCGTATGAAGCTCGGTGCCAACGGGACATACGGCTCTGCCTGCCTCGCGCTCGGGCCCACCGCGACCCGGCGGCTCATCCTCACCGGTACTCCGGCTCCCAACGGGGCCCGGGACCTGGAGAACCTGCTGTCGTTCGTCTGGCCCGGCCGCGGCAAGCGCGTCGTCTCCGACGCTGTACGCGGCGGAGACCTCGCCTACGCCAGCACGGTGCTGCGGCCGCTGTTCACCCGCACCACCAAGCGCGAGCTTGGCTTGCCCCCGTTCGAACCAAAGGTCCGGTACGTCAGCCTCCCGCCGATCCACCGGGAGGTGTACGAGGCGCTTAAGGGCAACTTCTCCCCACGGGCCGAGGCGTCCCGCAACGACATCGAAGCCCTCGGGCGGGCAGCACTGCGCCTGCTCATGGCCGCAACCAGCCCGGCGCTCCTAGTCGAGGGCAGCAGCCCGTACGAGCCGCTCGCCTACCGGGTGCCGGCGCTGGAGGCCGCCCCCGGTGAGTCCCTTCATGCGCTTCTGCGTGACCTACCCAGTTACGAGCTCTCCCCCAAATTCCAGGAGGCCGTCCGGATCGTCGCCGCGAACGCGGCAGCGGGCCGCAAGACGATCGTGTGGACCACCTTCGTACGCAACATCACCACCCTGGCCAAGCTCCTCTCCCCCTACTCCCCAGCCGTCGTCCACGGCGGCACGGCCGACCGGGACGAGGAGATCCGGCGGTTCCGCGAGGACCCCGACTGCATGGTGCTGCTCTCCAACCCGGCTACCCTGGGCGAGGGCATCAGCCTGCACCAGGTCTGCCACGACGCGGTCTACGTCGACCGCGACTTCATGGCTGGCCGGTTCCTGCAGAGCCTCGACCGCATCCACCGCTTGGGCCTGGCCCCCGGAACGGATACGAGAGTTACCGTCCTTGTCGCGGAAGGCACCATCGACGAGGTGGTCCAGCTTCGTCTTGAGGCAAAGCTGCAATTCATGGGCAGCATCCTGGACGACCCGGAGGTGCGCCAGCTCGCAGATCTCGTCGAAGAGCCCGTCGGCAGCCCCGGCCTGGACATGGCGGACATCCGGGAGCTCCTGCGCCACCTCGAGCCCCCGGCTTCGCTCGACGGGCAACCACGGGGGTGAGGCCCGGGACCCAGGGCCGTCGCGGGCCTAGGGTGCCGTACGGATGGAAAGGAGCCCTCGGATCCGCCGTGTTCAGCGGGAGGAAGAAATGACACACGCAGAGGTGGATAGCGAGCGCCCGCTGCCCGACCCCACTGATCCGTCCCTCGACGATCTCTTCAGCAGCCAGGAGACCGCAGAAGCCTGTCGGTTCCTCCTCATGCGGCAGGACAGCCCTCCGACAATGGCGGAGTGGCTGGCTCGATCGCAGCAGGTTTTCGGCAAGTCAAACGTGCACAGTCAACGCCGGCTGCGCGAGGTCCGGAGCCACTTCGCGGTGCAGAGCCGGCGCCGCACCAGTGACGGAGAGTGGATCTACCAGCTACTCGGCTGGAAGAAGGCGGCTTCCGCGTCCGTGAAGATCTCGCCCCGGCTGCAGGCGGAGGTCTTCAGCAAGAAGGGCCGCTTCTGCCAGATGTGCGGGCGCGGCCCCCAGAACGGTATCCGGTTGCAGATCGACCACATCGTGCCCGAGTCGTGGGGCGGCAAGACGGTGTACTCGAACCTGGAGCCGCTGTGCGAGGAACACAACCACGGGAAGCAGGCATTCTTCGCCTCGCTCGACGCGTTCGGCCCGGCTATTGGGCGAGCGCTCCCCCGCACGAATCCATGGGAGCGCATCGGCGAACTGCTCCTCGCCTTCCAGGAGATGAGGAAGCCGACGCCGGTCGAGCTCATCGAACTAGTCGCACAGGACACCCACAAGGGCGACCCGGAGAAGCGGCTGCGCGAAATCCGTTTCGTCCTCGGCTGGGACATCGTCGCGCACCGCAGGAAGACGGACGGCGTCACTGAGGTGACCTACGAACTGATCAGCTCCCAGCCATGGCCTGCGGAGGGTGCAGCCGCCGCGGTTGCCGATTACGAGCGAAGGCGCAAGGAGCGCAAAGCCGCTGAGCGCGCCGCACCCGAGTCCGACTGACCCGGCCCACGCACCGGAGACAAACTCCCGGGATCCCTACAACTTCCGTTCAAAGAGTTGAGTTGATATGACGTCAGCCGATACCTTATTCCCCGTTTCCGCCGTCGCGCCCCCTGATCCGGAACTGGCCCGCGTCCATGCCAGAATCCTGGCGGCGGATCCGTGCGGCGAGATCTTCGCTGCAGCCCTGCGCCGTACCTTCGACATGCTGCTCGACGGACAGCACACGGGCCGTTTTCGCTGGGAGGAGCTCCACAAGACCGAGAAGACGCATGCCGGCACCCTCGTGGAGATCAACCTCCAGCGCGCCTTCAACTTTGCTGACGGCAACAAGATGGACTACTCGATCGACGGCATCGATGTGGACTGCAAGTACTCCCAGGACCTGGGCCGCTGGATGATCCCTCCTGAGGCGATGGGGCATCTGTGTCTTGGGGTGTGGGCCAGTGATGACGCTGGGCTCTGGTCAGCGGGGCTGTTCCGGGTCACCGAGGAACTGCTTACCAGGAAGGAAGGAAACCGGGACGGCAAGCGGTCTCTCACCGCCGCTGCCCGGAAGACCGCCGTTCACTGGCTCTTCGAGGATGCGCCGCTCCCCGAGAACATCCTGCTGCGCTTGCCTGAGAAGGACATCGCCGCGATCTTCGCGTCACGGTATGGCACCCAGCGGGTACATGAACTGTTCCGGCGCACGCAGGGCCGTGTCGTCTCCCGCGGCGTGGTCGCCACGGTCGCACAGCAGGACGACTTCATGAAGCGCGTCAGGTACAACGGTGGCTCCCGCTCGGCGCTCCGGCCGGAGGGAATCGTGATTCTCGGGCAGTACGGGAATCACCAGGTGGTAGCCCAGGGCCTCGGCCTGCCGCTGCCAGGTGCTGGTGAGTCCGTGAGCGTCCGCCTGGCACCCTGGACTCTGGAGCATGCGGACGCACCGTGGGTGGAACTGGAGGGCATCAGGTGGGTGGTAGCGCGGGAAAGCGACCCGGTCGTCGAGGCACCGCTGCTGCCGGAGCGGTAGGCGCGGATGCTGCCGCATGGGTTGCCCCGGCAGGATCATGGGCCTCTTCAGCTGCCAGGCGCCGCAATATGCAGGCGATCAGGAGCCGGGACACGTCCCCCGAGCTCGCGCTGCGCTCCCTTGTCCACGCCGAGGGGCTTCGGTACCGGGTGGCGGCAAAGCCGCTGCCCGGTATGCGGCGGACGGCTGATCTCCTGTTCCGTCCCACACGGGTAGCCGTCTTCGTCGACGGGTGCTTCTGGCACGGGTGCCCAGAGCACTTCGTTCCGCCGAAGACCAATCCCTCGTATTGGGAGTCGAAGATCAGCGGAAACGTCACCCGTGACCGGGATACCGACGAACGCCTCGCTGACGAAGGGTGGCTCGTGCTGCGGTTCTGGGCGCACCAGTCCCCTGAGGAGTGCGCGGACACAGTGGTAGCCGCCGTAGTAGCGCGGCGGGGGGAGCTCGCCGAGCGAAAGCGGCGACGTCTGGAGGGCAAGCAGGAGTGTCCAGGTGCAGGACCGCCCGCAGGCTGACGCCTGCGGGCGGCAGGTCGATCAGACTCAGCTGATCTTGGCCTTGTTCGCCTTGAAGAGTTCGTGCCGGTCGTGGTCTTCCTGCCCGACGAAGGCCTTGAAGTCGCGGAGCAGATAAGCCATGGCACCGTCCTGGCCGGCCTCGGTCTCTTCGATGTGGAAGTCCCGGCCGAGGTGGGAGAGGCGTCGCTCGACGTCGTGCATGCCCATGACGACACCGGTCTTGTCCAGCGCGGTAACGATCTGCTCTGCGGTCATCGGTTCGCTCTTGCCGCGGAGCAGCCGGTAAACCGGGTCGTGAGTGGTCTCGATCCGCTCCCGGGGGGTGCCTTCCTTCCGGAGCGCCCTTGCGATGGAGAGCCCGACAGCCTTGGCGACCGGCGGCGGGAAGGCATTGCCGATCTGGCGGTATCCGGTGGTCTTCCCTCCCGCAAACTGCCAGTCGTCACTGAACCCCTGGATCCGCGCAGCCATGCGGCTGGTCAGCTTCGGACCACCCCTGACTTCGCCCTTCTTGCTCACTGCCGGCTTGAAGTCCGGCTTCGGCGCCTCGTTGGCAATGCCCCAGGCGTTGACGCCCATAGCCTCCCAGGCTGCCTTGGCTCGGGAGGGACCGAGGTCTGCCCCTCCGTGCTTCTTGGAGCCGCCAACGATCGTAGGCGCGATGCCGTCGGCCTTGGCGGCCCATGCCTCGACGCCGCCCCAGCCGTTGGCTGCCATGAGGTCCTTCAGCGTCTCACCGACAGTGGGCGCAGGGCCGGGGAGGGGCTCGGGCCAGTGGAAGTACTCTGCGTATTCGTCCTGGAGTGCCACCAGCACGAACCTCGGCCGGAGCTGCGGCACCCCGAACTGGGATGCCTGGAGGAGCCTCCACTCGCCCACGTAGCCGAAGTCGCGGAGCGTGTCCAGGACGTGCTGCCGGTAGGCCGAGAAGCGGTTGGCACTGAGTCCTCGCACGTTCTCCAGCATGAGCGCCTTGGGCTTGATGCGGCCTGCCAGCTGGACTGCCCAGGCAAACAGGTCACGCTCGTCGGTGGCACCGAGCTGCTTGCCGGCGATGGTGAACGGCGGGCAGGGGACACCTCCTGCCAGCAGCGAGACCCCTTCGTACTCCTCGGGGTTCCAGACCGACTCGTCCGCGACATCACCCTCCGCAACCTTCCACGCCGGCCGGTTCAGCCTGAGGGTGTCGCAGGCGTTCGGGTCGAGCTCGACTGCGAGCTGGTGTTCGAATCCTGCCCCTTCGAGGCCGAGGGCCTGCCCCCCTGCTCCTGCGCAGATCTCGACAACCTCAAGGGCAGACATTCTTCCTCCGTACAACACACGTCGAGCCTGCGGGATGGGAGGCGCCAGGCAGCGAGCTGAAAATAGTCATGATATCGAACAAACTAGCCACCTCCCTTCGGATGCACCTTGCCGCTCCATCTCCCCGCCCAAGCCTCACCTACAGGGCGCGCCGGGGACAAACAATCTCTGTTAAGCGGCCAGCGTAGTCGCGAGCTCTGACATGCCGACCGATGCGACCCGAGTCCTGCCCGCCCCTGCACAACGCGCCGATGTGAACGAGGACACGCGTACCGTCCTCCTCGCACTGACCCGGGCCACTGGAGACCAGCCCGAGCGCTGACCTGATGCGCGGTGGCCTGGAGCCGCTCTCTGCGGGGGTCTGGGCCTACCCGCAAAGCTTGGGCCCGCCACCTACGCCCCTTGCCGCAACGACATACACGATGTCCCGATCCCGGCTTTCCGCGGACTCAGCATTCCGGTCTATGCGGACCGTCACATCAGGACGCCGTTACCACTGGCACGGTCCGTGGCTGGGGCAGGCCGAATGCCGCCGCAGCCACGTGTGCGGCCAGCAGTGGCGGCACGGCGTTGCCGGCCTGCTCATACTGCTTCGTCTGTGTACCCTGCCACGGGTAGTCCCCGGGGAAGGACTGCAGCAGGCCCGCCTCGTGGACCGTGATGCGCGCTGTGTCGGAGGCGGCGCTGCGGCTCTTCCAGCATCCGCGGTCGCGGGACTCGGCAAGAGCACGGCGGGCCTGAGTTGGGAAGGGCTCGGCACCGCCGGTCTTGCCGCCGCCGGCGGTGACGGTGGGCGCGGGCCGGTCGGTGGCGCCCCAGCCGATGCCCTCCGCCATGGAGACCCAACAGGCCCGGGACTCCCCGAAGAGGTTGCCCTCTTCGCCGTACTCGGTGTGCGTGGGCTCGGGAGGCTGGGCGGTGCGCATGCGCGAGGCGATGAGGATCGCGCGGCGTCGGCTCTGTGGAACGCCGAAGTCTGCGGCGTTCAGGTTGCCGCACCAGGTGCTGTAGCCCCAGCCCCGAAGCACCTCGGCGTAGTGGCGGAACAGCGGGAGCGCATCGGGGACCTCTTCCATGAGAGCGTCCTCTGGCCGCAGGGCGTAGAGGTACCGCATGGGCTCGGCGGCGAGTAGGGAGCGGGAGTCCTGGCACGCAGCCAGGAGCTGCGGCCGGGTGTCCCGGTCTCTGGCAAGGTCATCGATCGCCTGGTGGACCAGGGGCTGGTCCCGGAGCCCTAGCTGCTTGCCCGCCCTGGACCAGGCCTGACACGGCGGAGACGCGATGAAGCGGCGGATACGGCCGACCATAGGCACCGTGGCGATCTGGGCGACGTCTGCACGGACAGTTGGGTGCCCGGCAGCAGCCCGCGTCCGGCAGGCCGCAGCGTCCCATTCGATCCCGATGTCAGTGATTCCGTGATATCTGCGCAAGCCCTCAGACCAGCCGCCGGGCCCGGCGAACAGGTCCAGGGTGTCAGGAGCGACGGGCGCAGGCATCAGGCCTCCGGGACAGATGGAACAGTGAACGTGGCTGGGCTAGGGACAGCGCACTGCGCCCTGCCCGACGGACGCAGACAGCAGCCGACCCGCCCACACGACCATACAGGCGCAGACCACCGAACCCTCTGCTGAGACGGGCACTGCGCCGTGAGGGCCTGCAGCGGCAGCTCCGATGGAATCCAGCTGCCGCGGTCGGATCGAGCCCGACACGAGGCGATATCACCAGGCCGTCGCAGCGGCAGACGCCCGGCCAATCGGGGCACAACAGCAAAACCCTTGCGGCACACGGCTGCCCAATTGCCCGTCAAATTCGCCAACTTCGCCTTTCAAGTTCATAGCGATGCACCCGACTTTTCCGCAGCGCTGCTAGACCGCCAGGTCTAGCGGAAGGTCACTGATATCACGAAGGCGGTTTCCTGCGATCAAAGTGTGCAGCATGACGCTTGCCTCGTCGTTGCACGTTTTCTCTACTGCCCGGATCAGTTCTGGGAGGGCAAAATGATACACCGTATCGATGTCGCCAGTTCCCAGGGCGAGAGATGCGAGCCTGGCGGGTGATGGTTCCCCTGTGACGACCGCGATGTGCGGCGTGCGTCCCTTGCGATTCCGGATAACGTTCAACGCCTCTGATCGCGCATTCTGGGCGCGATCGCTACGCAAGGTCCACTTGCACGATACTATCGCATGGACAATGGAACGCTCCTGGTTGGCGCTCCTAATGACAGCATATCGGCCAGATTCTTCATCTACGAGTTCGCGCTCCTGGTTGATCGTCGCATCCGACTCAGGCTTCCGCAACACCAGAATATCTGGACTAATCTCATAAGAATTTCCCAGAACCGAGGCGAGATTCCGGTCTTGCTCAATAGCAATTGCAAGAGCAGCCAGGTGAGCAAACGGCTCATATTTCGAGATCTGATATTCGGCGCGCGATCCTCCAACATTCTCGACAATCCAGCCACCCGGGCGGAGGGACTGGAACATCGGGAAGGCCTCCACCAGGAAAGCTTCCACGGCCTCTTCGAATTGCTTGCCGGCTCGCTGACCCTTGAGTTTCTCCTGAATAGTCTCGGCGCCAAGGTCTCGCGCAATATTGAACGCGATAGCCCTACTGGTATTTTGACTCCCATCAGCATTGGAAGCCACGCCGTCACGCGAGAGAGACAGGGTGTTCCTGTCGATGAGATGCTTGTGAAAGTTCACCCTTGCTTCGGTAAGTACCGCCGCCATGCGAGACCCGCCTAGATTGTCTGGTTTGCGTGAGCTCATCGCTTTTGCGAAGAGAGGAACGTGCAATGCGTTCAGCGCGCGAAAGCAACCACTCGCCTCCATAGGCATCCCGATGAGTATCGCCGACTGACGTCATCTGGGGCCTCAATGGTTCCACCGGCAGCCGCCCGTACAGGTTTGCTGTCAGCAGCCCTCTGTACGGCCGCTACCGCACCCCTGCGCGGGCGCATGGGGAGGGAGGAGCAAGAGTTGCGTACCGGACGGTCACGCGAGTGGGCCTGCTTGCGCGCCGGATCCAGGACGGAACGCACCACGAAGCACTCCCCGCTCCGTACGCCCTGCGATCCCCCAATGCGCCCTTGATCCACCGTGCCGATCAGCGGACTGTCAGGCCCTGAGGTTGGTCATAGGACGATCGATCGGGGGGATTCTCATGTCGGACGCAAACTCCGCCAGTCCGTGGGCGCGCACGGTCGTCGGCCCCCTCGCCTCCGAGATCACGACAACCGTGCCCGCATGCCTTGTCCGAGCCCACGAACGTGCCCAAGGCGGCCACGAAGGCGTTCACACGCAGACGCTCGAAGCGTACGGACACGGGCTCTGCGCCGCACAGTACGAGGAACTGTCAGCCGGCCTTTCTCAGCTTCCCAGCATCGAGCTGGTGCGCCTCCAGGCGGTACCGTCGCAGTGGTCGCCGACCGTGTCGTCTACCCCTACCGGTACGCGAAGAAGGACGTGCCCGTGACTGCAGCCAGACTCCGCAGTGCGTCAGGGCTTCGCGCTGACCTCATCCGCAGGCATGGCCCCGACCCGCGCCAGGAATAGCTGGACCTCGGCATCGACCTGCCGGACGAGGAGGAGCCCCCATGCGGATCTCGCGCGCCTCTCGCCGGACGCCATGCTCGTCCTCGTCGCCTACGCCTCTCCCTGGCCGACGGCGTGGTCCACCTCGAATGGGGATCCGCGGAACTCCACCGCGAGAATCGATCACTGATCTGGCACCACCACGAGTCCCTGCCCATCCCGCGACAGCGCTGACGCAAGACCTTCTAACAGGTGACTACTGGAAGTTCGACCTCATCGCAAGTCGATGTGGCGCCGCTCACTAACCACACCACCAAGGGGAACGCCTTGTTCACGGCAGCGCACGGTGGCGGGTGATGGCGGAGTGATGGCAGCTCAAACGCCATGCTCCGCCAGCTGCCATCTCCGAACGCCGGCAGTCATCGTGGGGTCAGGCTCTCCTGGATGGAGGTAACCACTTGGCTGCCCACCCTGACCGTGGTCGGATCTACCGGCGCTGTGGCTGTCGCGATGCCAGCGGAAAACAGTTCGGTGCGCGGTGCCCGAGCCTCAACCACTCAACGCGCCATGGCTCCTGGGCCTACGCCTTCGACGTGCCTTCGACCGGCGGGCGTCGTCGGCAGCGGTGCCGCAGCGGTTTCCGTACCCGCCTGGCCGCGCGCGAGGCGTTGGCGCGCGCTCGCGAGTGCGAGCGCACCGGGCTGAATCTCGACGGCGACCTGACGGTGGCCGGGTATCTGACCGGCTGGCTGCGGACCAAGGAGGACGTGCTCAAGCCCACCACCTACGCCCGCTACCGCGACCACGTCCACAACGACCTCATCCCGGCTTTCGGCCGACTCAAGCTGTCCGACCTCCGCGAGCGGCACATCACCGTCTGGACCGAAGCCGAACTGGCCCGCGGCCGGGGGCGCACCAGCGTCTACCGGGCCGGCGCCACCCTCTCCAGTGCCCTGAACACCGCGGTCCGCACGCGGCGACTGGCCGACAATCCGGCGCGCTACACCGTCATGCCCCGCCCTGCCGCTCCCGAGCGGATCTGCTGGACTCCGTCGCAGGCTGCGGCGTTCCTGCGGCACAACCACGACGCCTACGGCGACCAGCTGGCGGATGCCTTCGAGGTACTGCTGGGCACCGGGATGCGCCGCGGGGAGCTCCTGGGCCTGCACTGGCCCGAGGTGCACCTGGCCGAGCAGGTGCTGCTGGTGCGGTGGAACCTCACCGCCGTCGACAACAACCACCTCCACCTCGGGCACCCCAAGACCAAGGCGAGCCGCAACTGGATCAGCCTGTCCGCTCGGGTCGTCGCCGCGCTGGAACGACTCGCGGCAGCCGCGCGGGCGGCCCTGCCGGAGGGTGCCCCGCTCGAAGGACTCGTGTTCTGCCAGCCGGACGGCGCACCGCTACGCCCGCAACAGCTCCTGGTCACGCTTCGGCGCAGGTCGGCGGAGATCGGTCTCCCCCGGATCGGCGTGCACGATCTGCGGCACACCGCCGCCAGCATCATGATCAGCTCGAAGGTCCCGCTGGCCGTCGTGTCGAAGACGCTGCGGCACTCGACGCTGTCGACCACAGTCAACATCTACGGGCACCTGCTCCCGCACACCGCCCGTGATGCGGTCACCGCGCTGTGCCAGGCGCTGGACGACTCCTCGCCGCCGTCAGCCATCCCCGATAGTGGAGCATCAGCCGTTTCGGACGCCGCATAGCCGGCCGGGCGTCGCCGTAACTGCGGCCCCTGCCATCACGTCGCCATCACCGTTCACCCGAACGAGAACAGCGGGCCTGTCATTTCTGACAGACCCGCTGGTCACATACGTCGGGACGACAGGATTTGAACCTGCGACCCCTTGACCCCCAGTCAAGTGCTTCAAGTAGTGTCGCCAGCCAGGACCTCAAGGTCCTGGCTTCTCTGCTTCTCAACTGCCTTGCTCTCAATGGGCGTTGGAGGTCTCAGACATGCTCGACCGATCGAATGGGATCGTACGGAGTGAGGCACCGTCAGCGTTCACTTCGTACACAAGCGTCCGTTACCGCCCATGGGCGCTCATTGGCGCTCATCGCGCGTGGTCCCAAAGTGGTCCCCAAGCGGTCCCCAGGGATCCGGTCACGGCGAGTGACACCAATCTGGCAGGCATTCAGCAACCGCGGGTTGAAGCACCTCACGATCCACGAGCAGCGCCGCTGGCCGGCGGGCTCGCAGAGGGCGAATCAAGGTCGACTACCCATCGGCTACGGATGGTGATCTTCCAGGCGGTGTGTCGTCTTGAGCGTGTCATCGCCGATTGGTTCTGACGTGCCTCGCGCACCGCCCAGCGCGCTCTGCCGCCACGCCCGACAGGGCAGCAACTCTTGGTCCCGGGATCACCCAATCCGAGAGAGGGAAGCTCATGGGACAGCATGCGCAGCGTGGCCGGGTTTACCGGCGGTGTGGCTGCTCGGACGGGCACGGGAAGCAGTTGGGTCCGTGGTGTGTGCGGTTGTTGGAGGAGTCGGATCACGGGAGGTGGACGTACTGCGTCGACCTGGCCAGGGAGGACGGGAAGCGCCGGACTCGCCGTCGGGGCGGTTTCGCCTCCCGGGCGGAGGCGGTGCGGGAGATGAAGGCGGTGCTGGACGGTGAGCTGTGCGGGGTCTATGAGGACCGCCGCACCACCGTGGCGAGCTTCCTGCGGGAGTGGCTGGCGGCGAAGAAGGAGGTGCTCGCGCCGAACACCTACGCCGGCTACGCGGACTGCGTCGAGCGGGACCTGATCCCCGCCTTCGGCCACTACCGGCTCCCCGACCTGCGCCCCAAGCAGATCGACGCCTGGGTCACCGCCCAGCAGAAGGCCGGCCGCGGCCGGGTCACCGTCTATCGGGTCGTTTCCACGCTGCGCAACGCCCTGAACCACGCGGTGCGCTCGTGGCGGCTGCGGTGCAACCCTGCCAAGCACTCCGTCCCCGCCCGGCCCCGAGCCGCCGAGCGCACCTGCTGGACCCCCGACGAAGCCGCAACGTTCCTGCGCCACGGCGCCGAGCACTACGCCGACCGGCTCACCGACCTCTTCGAGGTCATGCTCGGCACCGGCATGCGCCGCGGCGAGATCCTCGCCCTGCACTGGTCCGACGTCCACCTCATGGACCGCAAGCTCTACGTCCGCTGGACCCTCGCCGCCGTCAACAACAACGGGATCCACTTCGGCGAGCCCAAGACCGAGGCCAGCCGCGCCTGGATCAGCCTCTCCCCCAGAGTGATGGCCGCCTTCCACCGCCAGGCCGCGATCCAGATGGGCGCCCACCCCGACGGCCGGCTCGAAGGCCTCGTCTTCGCCCGTCCCGACGGCTCGCCGCTGCGCCCGCAGTGGGTCCTCGACCAGCTCCGCAAGCGCACCGCCGAAGCCGGCCTCCCCAAGATCGGCCTGGTGAGTCGGCCCGGGGCGCGGTGCCGGGATTGCTCCCGGTCCGTTTCCCCGGACCGCTCTCCGAACCCGGCGTGCGACTCTCACCGCACCGGG